>NZ_AKKF01000042.1 GCF_000281955.1 Caulobacter sp. AP07
GGCCGCCGGCGGGTCTCGGCCTTCGCCGGCCTGTGGGTGGCGATGACCGGCCTGGGCGCGCTGTTCGCCGGCCTGTTCCACTGGCCCGACCCCATGCACCGCGCCTGCGGCGTCGGCCTGGCCATCCAGTTCGCTCCGCTGTTCACCGCCTGGGCGCTGTGGGGCAAGCCGCGGCACAAGCGGCTGGCGCACTTCTCGCTGGGCTGGTTCTTCGGCCTGCTGCTGGTGCTGGCCCTGCTGACCGGCGTGTGGAACGTGCGCACCGGCTCCGACGTCGGCCTCTGGCAGCGCGGCCATGCATTCCTGGGCCTGCTGTGGCTGGCCATCGCCGCCTGGAGCCTGGACCGTCACTGGCGCTCGCGCCCCGCCGTCCCCGAGGACGGAGACGAGGCCGAACCCGACTACGCCCCCGCCGCCTCGTAGGTGACGATCAGGTCGGCGGAGGCCAGGGAGTCGCCCTTCAGCGCGTTGACCAGGTCGGAAAGCTGGGTTTCCGGCCCGAACGGCAGCCGCTCGGCCAGGGCGAAGATCTGGAAATGGTAGTGGTGCACGCCGTGGCCGACCGGTGGACGCGGCCCGAAATAGCCGACCGCGCCGCTGTCGTTGCGCCCCTGGGTCGCGCCGCCGACCAGGCCCAGGCTGGCCTCCTTCGGCAGGCCCTCGGGCAGGCTGACGGTCTCGCCGGGGATGTTCCAGATCAGCCAGTGGATGAATGGCCGGTCGCGCGGGGCGTCGGGGTCCTCGACGATGATCGCGTAGGCGGCCGCGCCCTCGACCGGGGTCCAGGCCAGCGGCGGCGAGAGGTTGTCGTGATAGGCGCTATGGCGGTCGGCCAGCCGGCCGCCGGGATTGGCCGCCGTGGTGGTCAGCGCCAGGCTGGCCTGGCCGAACGGGTGGACCTTCTGCAGCGTGATCGCCGCGCCGGAGTGGTTGGGGGTCTGGGCGTGGGGCATCGGGGTTCTCCTGACGTTCAGGAAGAAAACCCGGAGCGGCGGAACAAGGTTCAACCCGCCGGGGACATCACCGCCAGGCGTAGTTGAAGCTGATGCTGATCCGTTCCTGCTTGGCCGCGTTGGCCGGCACCTCGTGGCGCAGCCAGCTTTCCCACATCAGCACCGCGCCCGGCTGGGGCTGGACGTAGACGAAGGTCTGGCGATCCTCCGGCGCATCGGCCTGGCGGGTCGGGGCGGCCATCATCAGAGGCAGGCGCGGATCCTCCAGCTTCAGGGCCGAGGCGCCGGGCGGCGTGGCGACATAGACCGTGCCCGACAGCACGCTGTGTGGATGGATGTGGCCGCTGTGCGCGCCGCCGGGCCTCAGGATGTTGATCCACAGGCTGTCCATCACCAGCCGCCCGCCCGCCAGCTCCAGGTTCAGGTCCCGGGCGAAAGCGGCGGCATGCTTGTCGAGCTTCTTCTTCAGGTCGGCGAACAGGCTGTCGCGCTGCGGCAGGTCGTCGAGCGAGGCGTAGGACGTGTAGCCGTTATAGCCCTTCTCCTTGGCCCAGGCCCGTCCGGCCCGGTCCTCGGCGGCGATCGCCCGGCAGGCGTCCTCCAACTGGGCGTTGAAGGCCTCGAACCCCTTGTCGGCGGCGAGGCTGCCTTCATAGAGATGGGTGACGAAGAGCGGGCGCAGGGTCATGGGGTGGGGTCATAGAGCCTGGCGGACAAAAGTGGAAACCGGTTTGGCGACCTTCATGCGTCCGTGAAGAACGAAGCGCCACGCCGCAATTGACAAACAAATCGTGAACATTGATCATGCCCACATGGCCATGACCCTCACGATCCCTGCTGAGCTTGCGTCGCGCCTCAAGGCGTCAGCCGAGGCCGAAGGTAAGGATCTTGAGAGCTATGCGATCGACGCCTTGCATGTGATGTCCGACGAGGACTGGGGCTATACCGACGACGACGCGTACTGGCGCGAACTGCGCGCCGAGGCCGATGAAATCCTGCGGGAAGGCGGCATTCCGCTCGAAGACGTCAAGCGTTGGGTGGCCTCCTGGAATACCGAAGACGAACTGCCGCCGCCTGAGCCACGGGTGAAGGCACGGGGATGAAACCCGTCGAGTTCGGTCCTCGCGCCAGACGTGACTTGATCAAGTTGCGTCGATGGCTCGTGAACCGTGCGCCTTCAGCGACCAATCGCGCCATCGACCTCATCCTGGAACGCGCCAGCCAGCTCGCCGAGTATTCGGATCTTGGCCGCCGCAAGACCCACGGCATGCGCGAGCTCTATGTTCCGTTCGGCGCACATGCCTACGTCTTGCAATATCGGGTGGAACGCGACGCCGTCGTCATCGTGCGCATAAGACACGGCCTCGAACGTCGCTGACCGCGCCAGACTCGCCTATATATCGTTCGTGAACGACGCGACGACCGACATCCCTCCCCCCGAGAACGCCCTGAAGGGCGCCGCCCTGATCAAGGACGAGGTCACGCGCCTGCCCGACGCGCCCGGCGTCTACCGGATGATCGGCGAGGACGACGAGGTCCTCTATGTCGGCAAGGCCAAGAGCCTGAAGAAACGGGTGGTCCAATACGCCCAGGGCCGGTTCCACACCAACCGCATCGCCCACATGGTCGACGCCACGCGGTCGATGGTGTTCGTCACCACCCGCACCGAAGCCGACGCCCTGCTGCTCGAGATCAACCTGATCAAGTCGCTGAAGCCGCGCTTCAACGTGCTGTTGCGCGACGACAAGAGCTTTCCCGAGATCATGATCCGCCGCGATCACGACGCCCCGCAGCTGCGCAAGCACCGCGGGGCCCACACGATCAAGGGCGACTATTTCGGGCCGTTCGCCAGCGCCGGGGCCGTGAACAGCACGCTCAACACCCTGCAGAAGGCCTTCCTGCTGCGCTCGTGCAGCGACAGCGTCTACGAGACCCGCTCGCGGCCCTGCATGCTGCATCAGATCAAGCGCTGCGCCGCGCCGTGCACGGGCCTGGTGGGCAAGGACGACTACCAGGCCCTGGTCGACCAGGCGGAAGACTTCCTGCGCGGCAAGTCCCGCGCGGTGATGGCCAAGATGGCCGCCGAGATGGAGGCCGCCGCCGAGGACCTGGAGTTCGAGCGCGCCGCGCGGCTGCGCGACCGCATCCGCGCCCTGGCCGCCGTCGCCCAGGAAAGCCAGATCAATCCCGAGACCGTCGAGGAGGCCGACGTCGTCGCCCTGCACGTCGAGGGCGGCCAGGCCTGCGTGCAGGTGTTCTTCTTCCGGGCCGGCCAGAACTGGGGCAACCGCGCCTATTTCCCGCGGGTGACCGGCAACGCCGAGGACGAGGACGACACGGCCACCGAGGAACAGCGGATCCTGACCGCCTTCCTGGGCCAGTTCTACGACGACAAGCCGATCCCGCGCCTGATCCTGACCAATCTGGAGCCCGCCGACCGCGACCTGCTGGCCGAGGCCTTCGCCTTGAAGAGCGGCCGCAAGGTCGAGATCAGCACCCCCAAGCGCGGCGAGAAGGCCGATCTGGTCAATCACGCCCTGACCAACGCCAAGGAGGCCCTGGGCCGCAAGATGGCCGAGGGTTCGGCGCAGACCAAGCTGCTGACCGGGGTCGGCGAGGCGTTCGGCCTGGACGCCCCGCCCGAGCGGATCGAGGTCTACGACAACAGCCACATCCAGGGGACCAACGCCGTGGGCGGCATGATCGTGGCCGGGCCGGACGGCTTCATGAAGAGCCAGTACCGCAAGTTCAACATCAAGAGCACCGAGCTCACCCCCGGCGACGACTACGGCATGATGAAGGAGGTGCTGAAGCGCCGCTTCGCCCGCCTGGTCAAGGAGGAGGAAGGCGGCGACAGCGGGGCCCGGCCCGACCTGGTGCTGGTCGATGGCGGCAAGGGCCAGCTGGACGCGGCGCTGGAGGTGATGGCCGACCTGGGCGTCGACGACATCGCCGTGGTCGGCGTGGCCAAGGGCCCGGACCGCGACGCCGGCCTCGAGCGGTTCTTCATGCCCGACAAGGTCCCGTTCATGCTCGAGCCCAAGTCGCCGGTGCTCTACTACCTGCAGCGCCTGCGCGACGAGGCCCACCGCTTCGCGATCGGCGCCCACCGCACGCGGCGCTCGATGGACCTGAAGAAGAACCCGCTGGACGAGATCGAGGGCGTCGGTCCGGGACGCAAGAAGGCCCTGCTGCATGCCTTCGGCTCGGCCAAGGGCGTGTCGCGGGCCGGGGTCGAGGACCTGATGAAGGTCGACGGCGTCAGCCAGCCGCTGGCCGAACGGATCCACGCGTTCTTCCGGAAGAGTTAGGTTCACCTCCCCTCACCACCGTCATCCCGGGCCTTGTGCCACACGGCGAGGCCGCGCCTTAAACCCTTGATGGCGAGCCTGCTCCGGCGTCCGACGGGGCGGAAGGGCTTCGCCGATAGCGATCTATGTCAATGTCCGCTTAGGGTGGAAGGTGGACGTCTGAAGCGCCCGCTTCTGATGAAGGCCGCGCACACGGAACCCCTCTCTCTTTGAGAGAGGGATACAGGAGCGTCCGCAACGGGTCGTGAACCGACTGCTACCTCACACCCCACCTCGGACATTCGCCCGCCCGCCCGCCCCTACCTCCCAAACCGTCCAAACGTCTCCGCGATCACCGCCCGCGTCACGTCCCACTCCACCATCTCGAGCGCCTCGGCCAGCGACACGAACCGCGCCTCGGCCGCGTCGTCGCCGGCCACCGGTTCGCCCGACAGCCAGCGCGCGGCGTAGTCGATCATCAGGTAGTGCCGCGTCGTCTCGCCCGTGGTCCGCGAGGTGAACAGGCCGTCGACCACGTCGACCAAGCCCAGCAGCTCGGCCCGCACCCCGGTCTCCTCGACCAGTTCGCGCAGGGCGGCCACTGGTGTGGTCTCGCCCCATTCCAGGCGGCCGCCGGGCAGGCTCCACTGGCCCTGGCGCGGGGGATTGCCGCGCTTGATCAGCAGCACCTGGTCGCCGCGCAGACAGATGACCCCCACGGTGGGAACAGGGACGGGGGGAACGGGAAACGACTCGGAGGACATGGCGGCGTCAGATACCCCCGCCCTATTCCCCGTCAAGGAAAGCCGTTCTTCAGGTCCAGGCTGGAACTGACCCCGACCTGGGTCAGGCAGTGGCCCAGCCAGTCGTCCGCCGCCTTGCGGCCGCGTTCGCGCAGGTCGGTCAGGAAGCTCCATTCGGTGTCGAACTTGCTGCCCAGCGACAGGTCGGCCAGGGCCTTGTCGGCGGTGATGGCGTGCATCAGCATCTTGCGATAACGACCCCGCGCGGTGTCCTTCAGCAGGCCCTCGTCGAGCAGTTTCTGCACGAAGCCGATGGCCCGCAGCTCGGCCGCCAGGGCGGCGTTGAAGGTGATCTCGTTGAGCCGGTCCATGATCTCGCCCGGCGACTTGGGCGTCTCCGCGCGGACGAAGGGGTTGAGGCTGACCAGCAGGATGTCGTCGGGGGTGTCGTCGTGGAACAGCGGCCACAGCGGCGGGTTGGCCAGGAAGCCGCCGTCCCAGTAGGGCTCGCCGTCGATCTCCACCGCCTGGAACACCTGGGGCAGGCAGGCGCTGGCCATGATGTGGCGGGCGGTCAGCTCGGTCTCGCGGAACACCTTGGCCTTGCTGGTGCGCACGGCGGTGGCGGAGATGAACAGCTTGACCGGCGAGCGCTCGCGCAGCGCCGCGAAGTCGATCTCGCCCTCCAGCGCGTCGTGCAGCGGGTTGAGGTTGAGCGGATTGAACTCGTAGGGGCTCATCGACAGGGCCAGGGTCTCGGCCATCCGCCAGCCCGGGGTGTTCTTGATCCAGTCGGTCTTGCCGGCGAAGGCGTTGGTCCAGACGCCGCTGTCGCCGAACACGTTGCGGCCGCCGTTGCGGTTGATCTGCTTCCAGAACCGCTCCAGTCGGGCCTTGGCCCCGTCGCGGCCGCCGTCGATCAGGCCCTGGGCCAGGCAGACGGCGTTCATCGCCCCGGCCGAGGCGGCGGTCACCGCCAGGATCTCCAGGTCCTCTTCCTCCAGCAGGCGGTCGAGCACGCCCCACTCGAAGGCCCCGTGCGAACCGCCGCCCTGCAGGGCCAGGGCGATGGGCTTGGGGCCCTTGGACTTCCCCTTGAACAGACCGATCGGCATGCGGACTCCTTTTCGAAGGCAGTCTGACGCTTCCTCCCACCGGTTCGTGGGCCTCACCCGGGCCCCGACCTTGGTCGGGGGGACGGGCCTAGGCTATTGCGCCACCCAGCCGCCGTCGATGGAGAAGGCCGCGCCGTTGGCCGAGGCCCCGGCGTCGGAGACCAGATACAGCAGCATGCCGTTCAACTGGTCGAAGGTGACGAACTGTTTGGTCGGCTGGGCGGCCAGGATGACGTCGCGCATCACCGCCTCCTCGGAAATGCCGCGCGCCTTGGCCTGGTCGGTGATCTGGGCCTCGACCAGCGGCGTCTTCACGAAGCCGGGGCAGATGGCGTTGCAGGTGATCCCGAAGGTGGCGGTTTCCAGGGCGACGGTCTTGGTCAGGCCCAGGATCCCATGCTTGGCGGCGACATAGGCCGACTTGAACGGCGAGGCCACCAGCCCGTGGGCCGAGGCGATGTTGACGATCCGTCCGCGCCCCTGCGCCTTCATGATCGGCACGGCCGCCTTGGTGGCGTGGAAGGCCGAGGACAGGTTGATGGCGATGATCAGGTCCCACTGGTCGGCGGGGAAGTCCTCGATCGGGGCCACATGCTGGACGCCGGCGTTGTTGACGAGGATGTCCAGCTCGCCGAACTCGGCCTTGGCGGCCCGGATCATGTCGTCGATCTGGCTGGGCTTGGTCATGTCGGCGCCGTTGTAGAGCACCTCGACGCCATGCTTTTCAGCCATTTCGGCGCGGGTCTTCTCGATGGCGGTCATCTCGCCCAGGCCGTTGAGGACGATGTTGACGCCCTGGGCCGCCAGGGCGTCGGCCATGGCGTGGCCGATGCCGCTGGTCGACCCGGTCACGATCGCGACCTGGCCCTGCAAACCGAAATCCACGGCCATCGACGCGTTCCCTGCTCTGGCTTCCCACTATGTTGCAGCGCAACATATAGCTCGCCCTTGCGATGGGCGAGCGCTTATAAATTCATCGGTAGATGAATTCAGGGCTGAGGGCGAGCGAAAACCCAGTCGGCGGGGGTCGAGAGGTCGGCGCGGAACCGGTAGCCGTCCAGGTCGAAGCCCTTGAGGTCGGCGGCCTTGTCGATGCGGTTGTCGACGGCGTAGCGGGCCATGCGGCCGCGGGCCTTCTTGGCGAAGAAGCCCAGCACCCGCAGGGTGTTGCCCTTCTCTTCCTTGAAGTGGCAGGTGACCGTGGGCAGCTTCAGGGCCTTGGCGTCGACGGCCCCGAAATATTCCTGGCTGGCCAGGTTCACCAGGGTTGGGTCGGCGTGGTCCTTAGCCGCCGCGTTCAGGGTCTTGGCGATGGTCTCGCCCCAGAAGTCGTAGAGGTTCTTGCCGCGCTTGGTCTTCAGCCGCGTGCCCATCTCCAGGCGATAGGCCTGCAGGGCGTCCAGCGGCCGCAGCACGCCGTACAGGCCCGACAGGATGCGCAGGTGGTCCTGGGCCCAGTCGAGGGCCGGCCGGTCCAGCTCGCGCGCCGCCAGGCCGGCATAGACGTCGCCGTTGAAGGCGATGACCGCCTGCAGCCCCTCTTCGACCTGGGCGTCGAAGGCCTGGAACCTGGCGTGGTTCAGTTCGGCCAGCTTCTCGGAGATGTGCATCAGCCGGCGCAGGTCGGCGGCCGTCAGCTTGCGCGTCAGCTTGGCCAGCTCGGCGATCTGCGGCTTCAGCTCGGGCGTGGTGAGCGGCAGCACCTGGTCGGGGGCGGTGAAGTCCAGCGACTTGGCGGGGGAGATGACCATCAGCATGGCCGGGGAGATAGAGCCTCCCGGCGACGACGGCTAGTGCGGCGCTGGACAATCAGGGACGTCGCCGCGATGTTGCCGGCCGTTTCGCGAAGGACCGCTTCCTCCATGCCGCAAGCCCTCGGCCTTCTGGCCGCCCTCGCCTGGCCGCTGGTGATGATCACCGGCCTGTTCCTGGTGATCCGCACCCCGGGCCTGAAGTATCGCGTGCTTTGGGCCGTGCTGTGCTTCGTCGGGGTCGGGGCGTTCTGGATGCGCAAGAGCGACGGCCTGTGGGGCTTCGTCCCGGCGGCGATCAACGTGCTGGGCCCCGGCTCGGCGGCCGGCTTCTACAAGGCGACGGTTCCGGTCGGAGCGCTGATCGCCATCGGCGTCTGCCTGGCGGTCAGAAGGGTCAGAACAGCACGCGCGGGTTCATGATCCTCTGGGGGTCCAGGGCGGCGCGTACCGCGCGCAGGGCCGCGACCTCGACCGGGCTCTTGTAGCGCAGGGCCTCGACCGACTTCATCGCCCCCAGGCCGTGCTCGGCGCTGATCGAGCCGTCCATGGCCGCGACGATGTCGTGGACGATCCGGGCGCCCTCGTCGCGCAGGGCGTCGTGCGGGTCGTCGGACGCGCCGTCGGCCCGCAGCACGTCGTAGTGCACATTGCCGTCGCCGACATGGCCGAAGGCCACGACGCGGACGCCGGGCGAGAACCTTTCCATCGCCGCCGTGGCCTGGTCGATGAAGGCCGCGACCTTGGAGACCGGCACCGAGACATCGTGCTTCCAGGCCGCGCCCTCGGGCTTCTGGCCGCCGGACTGGTTCTCGCGCACCGCCCAGAAGGCATGGGCCTGGCTTTCGGTCTGGGCGATCGCGGCGTCCTGGATCAGGCCGCTCTCCAGCGCCCCCGACAGCAGCCGCTCCATGGCCGCCTCGGCCGCGCCGGGCTCGCCCGAGGCGGTCTCGATCAGCACGTACCAGGGATGGACGGCCTCCAGCGGCTCGCGCAGGCCGGGGATGTTCTTCAGGGCGAAGGCCACGCCCAGCCGGCTCATCAGCTCGAAGGCCTCGACCGCCCCGCCGGTCTCGTCCTTGGCCTTGGCCAGCAGGGCGATGGCGTCGTGCGGCGTGGCGACGGCGGCGATGGCCACGCAGCGCGAGGCCAGCAGCGGATAGAGCTTGAGGCTGGCGGCGGTGATCACCCCCAGCGTGCCCTCGGCCCCGATCAGCAGGTGCTTGAGGTCGTAGCCGGTATTGTCCTTGCGCAGCCGCTTGAGGCCGTTCCAGACCGCGCCATTGGGCAGCACCGCCTCGATCCCCAGGATCTGGTCGCGCATCGTCCCGTAGCGCAGCACCGCCGTGCCGCCGGCGTTGGTCGAGGCCAGGCCGCCGATGGTGCAGGAACCCTCGGACGCCAGGCTGAGCGGAAAGCGGCGCCCCACCGACAGGGCCGCCTCATGGGCGGCGGCCAGGGTGACGCCGGCCTCCAGCACCATCACGTCGTCGAAGGCGTCGATGTCGCGCACCGCCGTCAGCTTCTCGGTGGACAAGAGGACTTCGCCCTGGGGGATCTGGCCGGCGACCAGGCCGGTGTTGCCGCCCTGCGGGGTGATCGCCACGCCCTCGGCGGCGCAGATTCCGACCACCGCCGAAACCTGGGCCGTCGAGCGCGGCAGGGCCAGCAGCGGCGTCTGTCCGCTCCAGCGCCCGCGCCACTCCTTCAGCTTGGGCGCCAGGCGGTCGGGGTCCTGGCTCCACCCGCCCTCGCCGAGCACGGCCTTGAGGCGGGAAACGACATCTGCGGGAACGGGCTTGGTCATGGGCGCGGAGGATACGCTTCCGAGGCCCGGGCTGTCAGTATATACTGCGGGCTATACGGAGGCGCCGATGGGCATCCTGATCAAGAACCCCGAGGCCGAACGCGCCGTTCGCGAACTGGCCGAGCTGACCGGCGAGAGCCTGACGACCGCTGTTGAAGTCGCGGTGCGCGAACGCTTGGCCAAGCAACGCGAAGTCCAACCGCGGCGAGCGCGGACGATCGAGGAAATGCGCGAGGCGACAGATCGCTTCCGGCGTGCCGTCGGCCTGGACAAGGTCAAGTTGAACGTCACCAAGGCCGACTTCGACGAGCTTAATGAAATCCCCGGCCTCGACATAACCGATCCCGAATGATCGTCGTCGACACCTCGGCGTTGGTCGCCGTCGCAACCGAGGAACCCGACCACGTTCCGATCATGCAGGCCCTGTTGTCTTCGGATCGAACCGTGCTTTCCGCATTCAACTACGTCGAAGCCGGCGCAGTGTTGATCAGCCGGGGCCATCTCGAAGACCGCGCCGAACTGGACGTCTGGCTTGCCGAACTCGGGGTCACCGTCCATCCTGCCCCCGAGGCGCCCGCTAAGGCCTTGGACGCCTATCTCACCTACGGCAAAGGCCGTCATCCAGCCCGCCTGAACCTAGCCGACTGTTTTGCCTATGCCCTGGCCAAGCAATTGGACGCGCCTCTGCTCTACAAGGGCGACGATTTCGCGATGACCGACGTACGCTCGGCGCTGAACTAGCCCAGCGCCGGATCCGGCACGCCCCGAATGTCGCGCCAATATTCTTCGCGCACGTCGTCGTCGATCACCGGCGGATCGCCCGCGCCCTTGTAGAGCCGGTCCGCGCCGTCCTTGCGCGCCTTGGCGATCCAGAAGGGCTGGGCCGTTTCGACATCGCTGAAATTGGCCTTCAGGCCCGAGTTCCGAAGGGTCTCGAACGTGCGGCCCGCGTAGTAGAGCGTCTCTCCGGTCTTGGAGAGCCTGACGCGTCCGATCCGCGCCGGGCCGTTCAGCCCCTTGGACTTGTCCTCAAGATACATGATGCGGAATTTCATCGGCCTTATCCTATGAATCCGGCCGCGCGGCGCAGGCGGTCGTTGATGGCCTCGCCCAGGCCCTCGTCCGGGATGGTCGCCACGGCGATGGCCGACGGTCGCGTGCGGTCGGCGGCGCGGAGGAACGAGAACAGGTTCGCCGCCGCCTCGGCAAGGTCGCCCGAGGGGCTGAGGTTGAACACCCCCTCCCCCGCCGGCCACGCGCCGAAGGCCAGGAACGCCTCGCCCGCCGCCGGAGCCTCGGCGTCGATCCGAACCGGCGCGTCGGGGGCGTAGTGCAGGGCCAGCCGGCCCGGCGAGCGCCTGGCGTCGTCCAGGGCCTCGGCCAGGGGGCCGACCACCGCCTCCAGCTGGGCGCGGGTCACGGCGCCGGGGCGCAGCAGGCGCGGCGGGCCGTCGAGCACGGCGACGACGGTGGATTCCAGGCCCACCACGCAGGGGCCGCCGTCCAGGGCGGCGGCGGCCTTGTCGCCGGTCTCGGCGAAGGCGTCCTCGAAGGTGGTCGGGCTGGGCCGGCCCGAGCGGTTGGCCGACGGCGCGACCACCGGCCCGCCGAACGCCGCCAGCACGGCCCGCGACAGCGGATGGCCCGGCACGCGGATGGCCACGGTGTCCAGGCCCGCCCTCGCCAGGTCGCAAACGGCGGCCGGGTCGCGGATCGGCGCCACCAGGGTCAGGGGTCCCGGCCAGAAGGCGGCGGCCAGGGCCAGGGCCCGGTCGTCGAGCACGGCGATCGCGGCAGCGGCCTCGAGGCTGGCGACGTGGGCGATCAGCGGGTTGAAGCGCGGCCGGCCCTTGGCCTCGAAGATCGCCGCCACGGCCGCCGGATCGGCCGCGTCGGCGCCCAGGCCGTAGACCGTCTCGGTCGGCAGCAGCACCAGCCCGCCGGCGGCGAGCGCCTTCGCGGCGGTGTCTATTTCCGCTTGGCCGTGATGGCGAAGCTGACCTTCACCTTGCCACCGATCTGATCCGTAGACGCCCATTCACCCTGTCCAACCCCGAACGCGGTCCGGTCGAGGGTGGTTACACCGCGCGCCGTGGCCGTGTCGCCGTCGATCTTCAAGGTGAAGGGCAGGCTGACCGGCTTCTTGACCCCGCGCAGGTCCAGCGTCCCGTCGGCGACGAACCGGCCCTCGCCGGTCTTGCGGAACTTGCTGGCGGTGAAGGTGGCCTTGGGATGGGCGGCGACCGCGAAGAAGTCGTCGCTGGGCAGGCTTGAGTCGCGCTGGTCGTCGCCGGTGGCGGCCGAGGCCATGTCGATGCTGACGCTCAGCTTCGAGCGGTCCAGGGCCTCGGGCGAGAACAGAATGTCGGCGGTCCAGCGCTTGAACTGGCCGTTGATGGCGCTGCCGGCCCAGTTGGCGGTGAAGCCGAGGGTCGAGCTCTTGGCGACGGTCCAGGCGACCGGGTCCTTCAGGGCCGTGTCGGGCTCGGGCGGCGCGGCGGCCGCGGCCGGCGTGGTCGGGGCGGGGCCGGCGACCGTGGGCGCGGCGGGGGTCGCCGGCTCGACGCTCGGCGCCGG
>NZ_AKKF01000043.1 GCF_000281955.1 Caulobacter sp. AP07
CTCGCGCCAGCCGCGCGGCAGCCGCCGCGCGTCGTGGCGCTCTCCAGCATAGATCGAGTCGAACAGGGTCGGGCCGTCGGCGCTCCGCCACGAGGGATCGGTGACCAGCACCTGGGTCGAACCGTCGGCCCGGACGATCTCCAGCCGGGCCCGCATCGCCGGCTCGGCCGTCCACGGCGCCTTGTGGAAGTACCATTCGTTGGGCTCGGTCACGCCGTACCAGCCACGTCCCAGCTCGGCGGCCAGGACGTTGCGCCCCTCGCCGATCAGGGCCGTGACGTCGTGGGCCGTGTAGAGCACCCGCTTGTCATAGGCCGTCCAGCCGGTGGCCAGGGGGCCGGCGCCGATCGCCTGGCCGTTCAGGCTGAGATCGGCCCAGCCGCCGGCCGCGACATAGAGCCGGGCCCGCGCCACCGGTCCCTCGACCTCGAACCCGCGCCGCAGCAGTGGCGCCGGGTGAGCCAGAGGCAGCATGATGTCCTTGCCGGGCACACCGGCGGCGATGGTCAGGCCGTCCGGCCCGGGGTCGCCGCCCGTGAACGGATTATCGCCGCCCTCGAAGCGGGTCTCGAAACCCGGGCGGTCGGGAGCGGTCAGGCTGACCGCGTGGATCGTCGCCGCGCCGGCCTCCGGGGCCAGGAAGCCGAACGTGCCCTCGGCCTGGGTCGTGTCGTCCAGGGTGTCGATGACGACGCCGTCGAGGCTGACGCTCAGCGTCGCGCCCCTGGCGGTGATCACCAGTCGCCGGCGCTGGCCGGCCAGGGTCGCGAAGGCGGCGGGCAGCGGTGTGGTCTTCAGCTTGCGCAGCTTGACCTGCGGGCTGGTCCCGCCCGGATATTGCCGCACCTGGACCATCAGCGACGGCGCGCCCTCGACCTCGCCGATCCGCAGGACATAGGCCTCGCCATAGGTCTTGCCCTCGGGCCGGGCCCGCAGCAGCACGTCGAAGAACCGGCCCCTCAGGGTGAAGTCGATGGTCAGGACCTGGTCGGCCCAGCCGCGCGGCGGGGCCAGGTTGCGACCAATCCAGGCCGCCTCGCCCCAGTCGGCGGGATCCAGCAGGCCCATCTCGAAAGCGGCGGGCGCGCCCCAGGCCCCTGCCCGCCCCGCCGCGTCCCACAGCCGGACCCGCCAGGCGCGGCGTTGGCGCGAGGCCAGGGGCGGACCGGCATAGGCCGCCTCGACCGCGTCGGCGCTGGCGACCTTGCCGCTGTCCCAGACCGTCCGGCCGGCTACGAGCTCGGCCTCCGATCCGGCGACCTGCACCTGGTAGGCGCTCTGGCCGACCGCCGGCGGACGCCACATCAGCCGGGGTCTCGGCTCGTCCAGGCCGATCGGGCTGGGCGCATATTCCGCGCGCGGATCGACGGGCGCCCTCGCCGTTTCCAGCGCCGAGGCGCCGCCGCCCACCGCCAACCAGCCGGCCAGCGCCGCGCCGCCGCCGAGCGCATCGCGCCGCGTCGCCTTGACCATCAGTCGTCTCCGAAGGTGGGCGCGATCAGTGCGCGCCGGGGGCCGCGCCCGTCGCGGAGGCCGTCGGCGCGGGCACCTTGGCCAGGGCCTCGCCCAGGGCCTTCAGCGCCTCCTCGTCGAGATTGGCCTGCGGAAAGCCGGCCAGCTCGCGCGGGCTCAGGCCCTTGATCAGCTCGGCCGTGGCCGCCTGCTCCTCGGGCGGCGCCTCGGGCTGGCCGGCGGCCTCGCCGCGCTTGCGGAAGAACTCGCTGAGCACGGCCCGGGCGGCCGGGTCGGCGAAGATGTCGGCCATCTTGGTGTCGACCGAATAATAGGGCGTGGCCGGGGCCGCCTGCCGCGCCTGGGCCATGCCGCCCGCCGACAGGATCGCCACCGACGCCATCAGGGCGATCGTCAATTTCCTCGACATGTCGAACCTTCCATTCAAAGCCAAAAAGAGCGTTTCCAGCGAAGGACGAGCGCCTTCGTTCTTTATTACGTTATGCAGTTGTATAATGAAAGTCGAGCCTCATCAGCGCACCATGATGGCCATCAGGGCGTCGGCATGGGCCTCGATCACCGCGGGGTCCGAAGGGTCCACGCCCCACACGCGCCGGACCTCCGGCGCCAGGGTGTAGAACAGCTGGGCCGCGCCGACGAAGATGTAGACCGAGGCCGGGACCGAGACCTTGGGCAGGATCCCCTCCTTCTGGCAAAGCAGCACGAAGTCCTCGGCCGCCTTGCGGGTGTGGACGATGAACTCGTCGGCCGCCCAGCGGAAACGCTCGCTGTCGCGCACGCTTTCCTGGACCATCAGCCGGGCGTGCTCGGGGTGTCGCGCCGAATACAGCACCACCGCCCGGATCACCGCCTTGGCGAAATCGCGGTACGAGCCGTAGGCCGGATCGTCCGGAGCCGGCAGCCGCAGTTCCTCGGCCTGACGCTTGAACAGGAACGACACCGCCGCCCGCCACAGGGCGTCCTTGTTGTCGAAATGGTACTTGATCAGCGCGTGGTGCACGCCCGCATGGGCGGCGATCTCGCGCGTCGACGCGCCCTCGAAGCCCTGTTCGGAAAAGATCTCCAAGGCCGACTGGAGAATGCTGGCCTGGGTGGCCGCCTTCTGGCGCGCGCGAATGTTCAAGACGGGATCCCTGGGTCGTGGGCGCCGCAACCCGCGACGCACGGTGAGACTAACAAGAGACTCGGCGGAAATGAAATTGGTTCACCAAGCGGTGAATCAGGCTCGACATTTCATTATACAAGTGCATAACGTAACACAGTCGATACGGACCGCACAGAGTCCGAGGGGAAACGCAAGATGCGCGATCTGAAGCGAAAGCCACTGGCGCGCGTGTCCTACGCGCCGCTCCTCGCCGTGGCCCTGAGCCTGGCCGCCTGCGGCGCTCAGAGCCAGACCCCGCCGCCAACGGAGTCGTTGGCTCCGGTCGAAGCCCGGATCGCCACCGGCGCCCTGCGCGGCTACAGGGCCGCCGGCGTCAACACCTTCAAGGGCGTGCCCTACGCCCAGCCGCCGGTCGGAGCCCTGCGCTGGCGTCCGCCGCAGGCCGCCCAGGCCTGGACCGGCGTGCGCGACGCCCAGGCCTTCGGCTCGGACTGCATGCAGAACCGCGCCGGCTGGGACGACAGCCAATCCACCCTGCCGGTCAGCGAGGACTGCCTGACCCTGAACGTCTGGTCGCCCGACAACGCGGCAAAGGCGCCGGTCATGGTCTGGATCCACGGCGGCGGCTTCGTGATGGGCTCGGGCAGCCAGCCGGTGTTCGACGGCGCGGCCCTGGCCCGCCGCGGCGTGGTCGTGGTGACCTTCAACTACCGCCTGGGCCGCTTCGGCTTCTTCGCCCACCCGGCCCTGACCACCGAGCATCCGGGCGAGCCCAAGGCCGACTACGGCCTGATGGACCAGGTCGCGGCCCTGGCCTGGGTGAAGGCCAACATCGCCGCGTTCGGCGGTGATCCCGGCAGGGTGACGATCTTCGGCCAGTCGGCCGGCGGCGGCTCGGTCAACCAGCTTCTCCTCATTCCCACGGCGCGCGGCCTGTTCCAGCAGGCCATCGCCCAATCGGGCGGCGGCCGCGACCTGTGGCCGCTGCTGTCCAAGGACCGCCCGGGCAAGGTCTCGGCCGAATCGACCGGCACGGCCTTCGCCGCCAAGGCCGGGGTGAAGATCCAGGACGCCGAAGCCTTGCGCGCCCTGCCCGCCGCCAAGGTGCTGGGCAAGCTGGACCTGCTGAACCAGGAGGAGGCCACCTATTCCGGCCCGGTGATCGACGGCAAGCTGGTCACCAGTTCGGCGACCGAAGGCTTCGCGGCCGGCCGCCAGGCCAAGGTCCCGTTGCTGATCGGCGC
This sequence comes from Caulobacter sp. AP07, assembly GCF_000281955.1. GTDB lineage: Bacteria > Pseudomonadota > Alphaproteobacteria > Caulobacterales > Caulobacteraceae > Caulobacter. Next base: position 3,823 of record NZ_AKKF01000043.1, read on the forward strand.
GGGCAGCGACGAGATGGGGATCATCCCCGGCTTCCTGAAGGGGATGTTCGCCGGCAAGATCGTCGCCCAGCTGGGGATTCCGGAAGACAAGCTGCTGGGCGTCTACGGCTCCAAGGCGGCGCTGAACGCCGACCTGCCAAGCGACGCCTCGTTCGTCGAGCCCGCCCGCGCCCTGGCCGGGCTGGCGGCCAGGTCCGGCCAGCCGGTGTGGATGTACAGCTTCGGCTATGTCGCAGAGGGCAAGCGCAAGGACTGGAAGGGCGCGCCGCACAGCAGCGACCTGGCCTATGTCTTCGACACCCTGTCGACGCTGAAGGACAAGACCTCGCCGGCCGACCAGGCCATGGCCACGCGCTGGGCCGACACCTGGGTCGCCTTCGCCAAGACCGGCGCGCCCGACACTCCCGCCCTGCCCGGCTGGCCCCGCTACGACGCGGCCACCGACCTGCGCATGGCCGTGACCAACGACGGCGCGGCGCCGGGCACCTCGCCCGACCGCATCCGCGCCCTGGCGACGCTGCGCGACGCCCAGGCCGCCACCACCAACCAACCATAAAAAACGGAGGGGACGAAAATGTTGAGGTTCAAGACGGGATTGGCGCTAGGCGCCTCCATGGTCGCGCTGATGTCCGGCCAGGCCCTGGCCCAGGACGCCCAATCGACGGCCAAGCCGGCTGACGAAGCCATGCTGATCACCGAGGTGGTGGTCACCGCGCAGAAACGCGAGGAAAAGCTGCAGGACGTGCCGATCGCCATCAGCGTGGTCGGCGAACAGGAACTGATCCGCCGCAACATCGGCAATATCGACCAGCTGAAGCTGGTGGTCCCCAGCTTCGACGCCACCTCGTTCGGCGTCTCGGTGCGCGGCGTCGGCACCTCGACCTTCTCGACCTCGATCGAGCCGACGGTCTCGACCGTGCTGGACGGCGTCGTGCTGGGCCGGCCGGAAATGGCCCTGGGCAGCTTCTACGACGTGGCTCGGGTCGAGATCCTGCGCGGCCCGCAGGGCATGCTGTTCGGCAAGAACGCCTCGGCGGGCCTGGTCAGCATCACCACCCGGTCGCCCAAGCTCGGCGCGCTCGAAGCCCTGGCCAACGTCAGTGTCGGCGAGGGCGGCTACAACAAGTCCGACGCCGCCGTGAACCTGCCGCTGGGCGACAAGGCCGCCCTGCGGGTCGCCGGCTTCGTCAACAAGCTGGACGGCGTGCTGAACAACAAGTTCGACGGCCGCGCGTTCAACGGCAACGACGAATGGGGCGGCCGCGCCAAGCTGCTGTGGCGGCCGACCGACAGCATCGACGTGCTGCTGACCGCCGACTACGCCAAGCAGGACCAGTCGGTGACCTGGTCGCCCTACAAGGTGAACCCGGCCGGCGCGCTGGCCTTGGTCTATGCCGGCTGCGGCGTGAAGGCCTCGCCCGACAACACCAACCTGTGCATCGACGGACCGCAGTACAAGCGCCGCGAGAACTACGGCTTCGCGGCCCAGGTCGACTGGAGCCTGCCCGCCGGCCTGACCCTGACCTCGATCACCGCCATCCGGCGCGACTTCGACGACAGCAACGGCGACTCCGACAGCCTGCCGGTCAACATCCTCAACGACAACATCTCCAACCAGGACCTGCGCCAGGTCAGCCAGGAGGTGCGCATCGCCTCGCCGACCGGCGGCAAGTTCGACTACGTGGCCGGCGTCTACTACTTCCGGCAGAAGACCATCCAGGTCACCGACCAGACGGGTGGTTTCGGCCTGCCGTTCAATCTGAAGGGCAGCAGCACGATCAACAGCCTGGTGGACACCGCCAGCTACGCCGTCTTCGGCCAGGCCCACTACCAGCTGACCGAACAGCTGAGCCTGATCGGCGGCGCGCGCCTGACGCGTGACGAGGTGTCGCTGGATTTCCATCAGTTCGCCAAGCCGTTCCCCTACATCGCCGTCAACCCGAAGGTGGACTCCTACGACATCGCCCGGGAAACCAACCTTTCCTGGAAGATCGGCGCCCAGTACCAGTTCGCCGCCAAGACCATGGGCTATGCGACCATCTCGCGCGGCTACAAGGGTCCGGGCTTCAACCAGACGGGCGTCAGCAACGCCACGACCAGCCAGGAGGTCGGTCCCGAGATTCCGACCAGCTACGAGGTCGGCGTGAAGACCACCCTGCTGCAGGGCCTGGCGGTGCTGAACGTCGCGGCCTTCGACACCAAGTTCGAAGACTATCAGGCCCAGACCGTCGACTTCACCCTGACGCCGCCAGCCTTCCGCACGATCAACGCCGGCGACCTGAAGACCCGGGGCGTCGAAGCCGACCTGACCGTCATCCTGGCCCCCGGCCTGATGGTGACCGCGGCCGCGGCCTATATCGACGCCAAGTACGGCCAATTCGCGCCGATCTCCTGCGATCCGGTGGTCACGCCCGTCGGCTGCGTGGTGCTGAACCCGTCGCGTCCCCCGCTTACCCCGCCGCTCTACGGCTATGACGCCTCGGGCCAGCGCCTGGGCGGGGTGTCTAAGTGGAAGGCCAGCCTGGCGGCGGTGTACGAGCGCCCGATCGGCCACGGCCTGAAGCTGGCCGGCTCGGCCGACTACGGCTGGCGCAGCGACGCCAACGCCGCGGCGACCAAGGACCCCAACACCCTGATCAAGGCCTACGGCATCCTCGGCTTCACCCTGGGGGTCGGCGACGAGGGCGACCGCTGGAAGCTGGCGGTGTGGGGCAAGAACGTCACCGACAAGCGCTTCCCCAGCGCCCTGTTCGGCACGCCGTTCGGCGGGGCCGGCGACTACAGCCAGGTGCTGACCGGCGACGCCTTCCGCCGCTACGGCGTGACCCTGAACCTTCGCTACTAGGCGTTTGGCGGCCGCCTGCATCGTTTCCCGAGCAGGCGGCCGTCCGAAGCGGGAAGACGTCGAGCGATTCCCGCTCTTTAGGACCGGAGGGCCTGCGCCCTCCGGTCTCTTTTTTTGTCGGATTTTAGGGGCAAGCGGGCGTGATCGGGGACATGCCCATGGGCATGTCCCCAGCCGTGGGCGCGGCTTTACGCCCGTTCCACCACCACCTCCAGCGGCCCCGCCACGGCGGCCCAGACCAGGACAAGCTGCGCCTCGCGGTCGTGGGTCCAGCGGGCGTCCGGCTGCGACAGCCGCACCTGGACGCCGTTCGGGAAGTGCGCGGCCGGCAGGTAGATCTCGGTCGGGGCGTCGATGGCGGGGTCGGCCTCCAGCTCCAGGTCGAACCGCCCTTCGGAGAACCGCATCACGCCGATCACCCCCTGGGTCAGCCGCGCATAGGGCCGGCAGAAGCCCAGCAGGGCCCGGGCGCCGGCGTCGGGATCGTTGGCCCCGTCATCGACCTGGTCGGCCGAATAGATCGATAGGTCCTCCTGGTTCCAGCCGTCGCCCACCCGCAGGTCGTTGCGGTTGCTGGCGGTGTAGTTCCACTGGGTCGAGGACAGTCGCAGCGCGTCCAGCGCGTCGTACATCAGGCCCAGCGCCTGGGCGTGGGCGGTCCATGGCGCCTGGCCGCGCTGGCCGCGCTCCCAGGCCTCGAAGGCGTCGCCGCCGTTGAGGTCGTAGGGGATGCCGAACTCGCCGATCAGGGTCGGCGCGCCCTGCTCGCCGAACCGCGAGCCCAGCCAACCCACATAGGCCAGCTGGTTGAAATACTGGGCCCGCAGGGCGTCCAGGTCCTGGGCCGGGTCGAAGCGCTTCTTGCGCAGGATGTTGATGTCGTACCAGTGGCTGGCGTTGACGCTGCGCTCGGGCATCGCCTCGGGGAACATCCGCCCGGTGCCCAGCACGTAGGGGCACAGCTCGGCGAACACCAGCCAGTCGGAGCGCACGGCCCGGATCGTCTGCGCCACCCGGGCGAAGAACGGGGCCATGAACTGGTTCTCGTGGTCGATCGGCCGGCCGTCGCGGACCCGGAAGAAGTCCTCGTCCAGCACCTGCCCGCCCTCGCCGTCGAACCGCCAGGCGCCGGCCTGTTCGAAGGGGTCGGGGCCGTCGTGCGTCCAGATCGAGACACCGGCCAGGTTGGCGGGCTGCTCGCCCACCGCCTGCAGCACGCCCTTCTCGTCGCTCCAGCCCAGGCGGGTGATCGACACCGTCTGGCCGCGCGCCGCGCGCAAGGCGTCCAGCGGCGTCCAGTAGGGGCCCGGCCAGACGTGCATCGGGTCCTCGGGCGTCGCCCGCAGCCGGGGCTGGCTCATCGGCAAACCCACCCAGCCGAGGCCGGGCTCGTTGAAGGTGTCGAAGCCGATGACGTTGTCCAGGTGCGCCACCCGCGCCGCCACGACGGCCATGGCGCCCAGATAGTGGTCCTGCAGGAAGTGCTGGACGTTGCGCCCCTCGACCGTCCAGTCCGGGGTCAGGGTCGCGCCGGCGAAGAAGGCGGTCCAGGCCACGCCGTTGGCGGCCAGGCGGTAGTTCGACGCCCAGCTCATCATCGGATAGCGGTCTTCCTGCCGCGCCTCCGGACTGTCGTAGTCGTAGCGGTGCTGCATGACGTGGGCCGCGTCGGCCGCGTCGAAGCAGGTGAAGTCCAGGCCCAGGGCCTCGAACACCCAGCCCGGCGCCCCGTCGCCGCCGCTCATCCGGCTCCAGACGTCCTGGTGGAAGTCCACGAACACCAGCAGGCCATGGGCCCTGGCCTTCTCGATGACGGCGACGAAGTAGTCGAGATAGTCCTGGTCGTACTGGCCCGGGCCCGCGTGTTCGACCGCCTCCCAGGTGGTCAGTAGCCGCAGGGTGTTGAACCCCCAGCGCGCGATGCGCGCCAGATGGACGTCGGCCTCGTCCAGCGGGAACGGCCGGCCGACGAAGCTGACCGTCCGATGGTCGGAGAAGTCGCTCGGCCGGTCGGTGCCTCCGTCCGGCCACGGGACCTTGCAATCGCCGCCCAGATTGACGCCGCGCAGGATCGCCTGGCGTCCGTGCGGGTCCACGAAAAGGCTTCCACGCACATCGATCAGCGGCTTTGACATTCCATCCCCTCGGAGGCATTCTCGTTTCGTTATACAACTGGTGAATAAACACGACGGACCCGCCGGTCCAGTCCTGCCAGGGTGAAACGGGGAAGAAATGTCGGGGACTCAGTCAGACGGAGCGCAGCTCACGGCCTTCAAGAAGGTCGCCATCGGGGCCGGGGATTTCGGCTTCAACCTCTATTGGCAGACGGCCGGGCTCTACCTGCTGTTCTTCTACACCGACAGCCTGGGGCTGCCGGCCGCCACGGCCGGCTTCATCTACATGGCCGCCCTGATCTGGGACGCGGCGCTGGACCCGGTTCTGGGCCTGCTGGTCGACCGCACCCGCACCAGCATGGGCCGCTATCGGCCTTATCTCATTATGGGGGGAGCGCCGCTGGCGCTGGGCTTCATCGCCATGTTCGCCGGGCCTTCGGCCCCGGGCGCGGCGGCGGTCATCTTCGCCGCGGCCACCCACCTGGCGTTCCGCACGCTCTACGCCGTGGTCTCGATCCCCTACGCCGCCCTGTTCGCCCGCATCACCAAGGACAGCGCCCAGCGCGGCGACATGGCCGGCATCCGGATGGTGTTCGGCACCCTGGCGGCGATCGCCGTCGCCGCCCTGACCCTGCCCCTGGCCCAGGCCCTGGGCACGCCGGAAGCGCCGCGCCGCGGCTGGCTGATCGTCGGCGCCGCCTATGGCGTGATCGCCGCCCTGTGCCTGCTGGGCGTGGCCTGGGCCGCGCGCGGCCTGGACATGGCCGACGAGGCCCCGCCGCCGCCCCGCCCGCTGCGCGACGTGGTCCGCAGCCTGGCCGCCAACCACGCCCTGCACCTGGTGCTGGGCGCCGTGGCCCTGAGCGCCTTCTCCGGCACGATGTTCTCCAAGAACCTGCTCTACTACTTCAAGTACGTGGTCGGCGACGCCAAGCTGGGCAGCACGGCCCTGGCCATCGGCGCCCTGACGGCGGCGATCTGCGTGCCGGCCTTCGCGGTCGTGGTCCGGCTGGTCGGCAAGCGCGCCACCTGGCTGATCGGCGCCATCCCCGGCCTGGCCGGCCTGCTGGTCTGGCACTTCGTCGACGGCATGGGGGTGATCCCGCTGTTCGCCGCCGTGGTGCTGCAGGCCATGGGCCTGGCCTCCTACGTCGTCTGCTTCTGGGGCATGCTGCCCGACACCGTCGAGTACGGCGAATGGCGCAGCGGCGTGCGCACCGAGTCGATGGTGTTCGGCCTGACGGTGCTGGGCCAGAAGGCGGCCCTGGGCCTGGGCGCCGGCTTCCTGGGCCTGGCGCTGTCGCACATCGGCTACACGGCCAACGCCGTCCAGACCCCGGAAACCCTGGCCGGGATCAAGGCCATGATGTTCTGGATCCCGCTGATCGGCGGCATCGGCTCGGCGGGCCTGATCTTCTTCTACCCGATCAACCGCGCCGCCCACGAGAAGATGGTGGCCGAGATCGCCGCCCGCTCGGAACAGACCCCCATCGCCCCGATCAAGATCTCGCTGCAAGAAACGGTGATTCAATGACCTCCGCCTCCCTCCGGGCAGCGCCCCTCGTCGCGTCGTTCGCCCTGGCCGGGGCCGCCGCCCTGGCCACCCAGGCCCAGGCTGCCACCGCCTGCGACGACCTGGCCAAGGTGAAGGTCGCCGGCGCGACCATCACCGCCGTC
>NZ_AKKF01000044.1 GCF_000281955.1 Caulobacter sp. AP07
GGCGGCGGCGGCGCGAGCCACCAGCCGGACCACGGGCGCGGCGGGACGCTCCAGGCCCCGGCCGCCCGAGCCCGCCGTCAGGGTCAGCCGCACCGCCGCACGGCCGGACTCCAGCCCCGCCTCGCCCGGCGCGGCCCGGCACAGGCGCGCGGCCTCCTCCAGGTCGGGGGCCGGCAGGCCCAGGGTCTGGCAGCCGGCCGCCAGCCGGGCCAGGTGGGCGTCCAGGCACTGGAGCTGGCCGTCGACCCACAGCAGGGTCTCGAACAGGCCGTCGCCCAGCAGCAGGCCCCGATCGTCCCAAGGCGCCGTGGGGGGAATCATCGGCGGAACTCCTCGAGCAGGGCGCGGCGCAGGGCGGCGAACTTGGCCTCGGTCTCCAGGCGCTCGGCGTGGGGGTCGCTGTCGGCGACGATGCCGGCCCCGGCCCGCGCTTCCAGCCGCCAACCCTGCGCGTCCTGTTCCAGGCCGACCGTGCGGATCAGCACGCTGGACTCGAACGCTCCATCGACCCCCGCCCAGAACAGTGAGCCGCAATAGGGCCCGCGCGGGGTTTCCAGCTCGGCGATGACCTTCATGGCCTGGACCTTGGGCGCGCCGGTGATCGAGCCGGGCGGGAAGGCGGCGCGCAGCAGGTCGGCGGCGGTCAGGTCCGGCGCCAGCCTGGCCGTCACCGTCGAGACCAGGTGATGGACATTGGCGAAGGTCTCGACCTTGAACAGTTCGGGCGCCGCGACGCTGCCGGGCGGGCTGACCCGGGCCAGGTCGTTGCGCATCAGATCGACGATCATCAGGTTCTCGGCCCGGTCCTTGGCGCTGGCCGACAGCTCGGCGATCATCACCGCGTCCTCGGCCCGGTCGGCGCCGCGCGGCCGGGTGCCCTTGATCGGCCGGGTCTCGATCAGGAGGTCGCCGTTCCCGTCCTTGGCGGTCACCTTCAGGAACCGCTCGGGCGAGTTGGAGACCAGGGTCCGGCCCGGCAGGCGCAGATAGGCCGAGAACGGGGCCGGGCTGTCGGCGCGCAGGCGGGCGAACAGGTCGAACGGATGGGCGCCCGGCGCCAGCCGCCCGGTCCAGGCGCGGGCGATGTTGGCCTGGAAGATCTCGCCGCCGACGATGCGCTCGACGACCTGGGCCACGGCCGCCTCGTAGGCGTCGCCGTCGCTGGCGTCGAGGGTGTCGCACAGCGGGCCCCCGCCTTCCCCCAGGGGGCGGCCCTCTTCCAGGGGAGCGTCCTGGCCCGGCGCGTCCAGCCAGGTCAGCGCCGCCTCGGCCCGGGCCTGGGCGAAGCTGCGCGAGCCGCCGCGCCCGATCGCCAGCACCCGGCGCTGCAGGTGGTCGAAGGCCAGCAGGGCCGGATAGCGGGCGCAGGCCAGGTCCGGCCAGCCGGTGCGGGAGAGGCCCAGATGCTCCACCCGGTCGCCCAGCTCGTAGCTGGCCAGGCCGACGACCCCGCCCTGGAACGGCGGGCCGTCCGGCTCGACCGTCTGGACGCCGCCGATCAGGTCGGCCAGGCCCGCGAACGGGTCGCGCGGGTCGTCGGGGGCCAGCACCAGCGTCGCGTCGGGGTCGCGCAGCAGGTAGGACCACCGCCCGGCCTGGCCGCCGGAGACCAGGGCGCAGGCGAAGGGCTCGTCCCGCCACGGGGCCGCGGCCCAGACCGGGTCGCGCCAGGGGGCGCTGATGAGGACGACGTGGCGCATCGCCGGGTGATACCGCCGCCCGTCCTCCAACGCCACGACTTCAAGCGACGCCTTACGCCTCGCGTTCGCCGCCCTTGACGAAGAACAGCCCCAGGAAGCCCAGCAGCAACAGGATGGCGACCGGCAGGAAGCCGCCGATCTGGCTCTTGAAGACCGCGGTGGCCAGGGCGACCAGCAGCGAGCCGAACCACATGGTGGCGGTGCCCGACAGAGCGTAGAGGCCGAAGAACGCCGCCGTCTTGTCCGGCGGGCACAGGCGGATCAGCAAGGTGCGGCTGGAGGCGTACTGGGCGGTGACGAACACCGCGATCAGCAGGCCCAGGCCCAGATAGATCAGCTCGGGCGCGGTGCGGAACAGCGGTCCGTTCCAGATCGGCGCGTGGGCGGCCGGGTCGTAGCTCCAGAAGTATAGGATCTTCTCGCGTCCCATGCCCAGGGTGGCGATCAGCACCAGCAGCGAGGCGGCGATCTCCAGCTGCACGGCCTTGCGCGGCCCCAGCGTGCGGTCGAACCACGGGGCGACCAGGCCGCCGAACACCCCGAAGATGCTCAGCGAAATGCCGTAGGCCAGCATTTCCAGCGCGCCCCAGCCCATCAGCCCGGCGGCCAGCAGCCCGCCGAACACCAGCAGCGCCGTCATGCCGTCGCAATAGAGCATGCGCGCGCCCAGGAAGGTGGCCACGTCCCGGTGGCCGCGCAGGTTGGCGAAGATGTCGCGCAGCATGGCGATCCCGGCCCGCATGCTGGCCATCCAGCTGCGGCCGGTGCGGGCCGCGTCCGGGGTCCACAGGAAGAACGGGATCGCGCCCAGCAGCATGACGGCCGCCGCCAGGGGGCCGGAAATCCGGCTTGGCTCGTTCTTGCTGGCGTCCAGCCCGAACAGCGGCGCGTGCGGCACGCCCGGCCAGTCCACCTGGCCCGGCAGCACCATGCCCCACAGCATGAACACCAGCAGGGCTACCGACAGGCCGTTGGCCAGGGCGTAGCCCAGGCCCGAGATCAGGGCGGCGCGGCCGGGCACGGCCCCGGCGGCCCGGCCCAGCAGCGAATTGCTCAGCACGTCGCCCCAGTTATAGACTAGGCCCAGCACGGTCAGCAGGGCGCTGACCGCCATCAGCGGCAGGCCGCCAGCCGGCATCGCCCACCACAGGCCCAGCAGCGCCGGGACCATCACGCCCAGCACGATCCCCAACATCGGCTTGCGCGGCCCGTACTGCTCGATCATCGCCCCCAGGAACGGGGCGGTCAGGGCGGTCAGCACGCCGTAGAGGGTGGAGATGTTGGCGATCAGGGCCTGGCCCTTGACGGGATCGCCGACCAGCACCCGCGAGAAGTAGGGCGAGAAGATGTAGATGGTGATCAGGATCACATAGGGGTCGCGCGCCCCCTGCTGGAGGATCCAGGCCAGCGCGCCGCGCGGTAGGCTCGACTTCAGCGGCGCGATCGGTTCGCCCTCCGCGGGGACCGCCGCGGCGGCCGAAAACTCACTCATGCGTTCCACACCCTGGTCGAAGGGGTCGCCGTCTGACGCGGTGACTTGGGGTCAGCGTGGCGTTGAAACGAGCGTTTGTCACGAGGCAAAGCGTGGGTGGCGGTGTGAAGCGGCGCTCCACCGAATGCATCCCCCTTTTGCTGTCATCCCGGACAAGCGCGCAGCGCGCCGATCCGGGACCGACGCGTGAACGCGGCGCTTCCGGCGGTCCCGGGTCTACCCCCGGCCTTCGCCGGGGTACGCCCGGGATGACAACCGTTTTTACAGCAGGATATGCGCCCGCACGGCCTCGCGCCCCGCCGCGTCCAGCCCGACCGCCTTTTCCAGATAGCCGTCGACCGAGCCGTACTGGCCCTTCATCTCCGTGATCGCCGTGGCCAGGTAGTCGGCCTCGACGCCCATGGCCGTGCGCATCGCCGCGTCCGACGGGCGGCGGCCGGTGGCGGTCTCGATGACGGTCGCGAACTTCGGGCCCCGGCGGGCGAAGCGCTCCTCGTTGTTGGTCAGCAGGTAGTCGTCGATGAGGTCGTCGTCGGCGACCCCGGCCACATGGTGGGTCAGGGCGGCCAGCAGGCCGGTGCGGTCCTTGCCCGCCGCGCAGTGGATCAGCACCGGGCCACGGGCCTGCGCCACCGCCTGGAAGTAACGGCGGAACAGGTCCAGGTGCCGTTCCTTGAACGGGGCCCGGCGGTAATATTCGACCAGGTAGTCGCGGATCGAGCCGACCGAGAGGTCCGAGCCGCGCAGGAAGGTGTGCCAGGGATCCTCGCCGGTCACGCCCATATCGTTGTCGATGACCTCGGCGGCGAAGCCTTCCCAGCGGCGCGACGGATCGCGCTCGCGCTCGTTGGGCCGGCGCAGGTCGACGATGGTGACGATGCCCAGAGCGGCCATCGCCGCCAGGTCCTGGTCCGTGGCCTCGGCCTGGTGGGCGGCGCGGAACAGCACGCCCTTCTTCAGCCGGCCCTGGCCGGCGGCGTAGTCGCCGAAATCGCGGAAGTTCTCGACGCCTTGCAGCGGGATGTGACGGGTCATGGCGGCTTGTTAGCGCCGTGCCGTGACGAAAGCGAGACATCCGCTCATCCCGGCGCCACCATGGCCGGATGTCCGACCTGCACCGTTTCCAGAGCTTCGACGGCGTCTCCATCGGCTATCGCACGCTTGATGGTTCAGGGGGAGACGGCTGGCCGACCCTGCTGCTGCACGGCTTCCTGGCCAGCGCCGAGGCCAACTGGTTCCTGCCGGGGATCGCCGCCGCCATCGCCGCCGCCGGCCGGCGGGTGATCGCCCCGGACCTGCGCGGCCATGGCCGCTCGGACGCCCCGACCGACCCCGCCGCCTGGCCCGCCGACGTGCTGGCCATGGACCAGGAGGCGCTGGTCGCCCACCTGCACCTCAAGGACTACGACCTGGTCGGCTATTCGCTGGGGGCGCGCACGGCGGTGCGGATGCTGGCGCGGGGCGCGCGGCCGCGCAGGCTGGTGCTGGGCGGCATGGGCGACAGCGGGCTGATGGCGGCCGGAGCCCGGGCGGCGATGTTCGAGGACGCCATCCGCCACGGCGAGGCGGCCCGGGACCCCAGGGCGGGCCGGCGGGTCCAGGCCATGATGGCGGCGGGCGGGCTGAAGCCGGAGGCGATGCTGGGGGTGCTGGGCGCGTTCGTGGCCACCCCGGCCGAGGCCATCGCCCGGATCGACGTCCCGACCCTGGTGGTGGCGGGGCAGCGGGACGACGACAACGGCTCGGCCGAGGGCCTGGCGGCGCTGATGCCGGACGCCCGGGCCACGCGGGTTCCGGGCGACCATCTGAGCGCGGTGATGGAGCCGGCGCTGGCGACGGAGATCGTGGAGTTTCTGGAGACCACTCAATAAAGGCCCTCCCCCCGTGGGGGAGGCGATCGCAAAGCGATCGGTGGGGGGAGTTTAGGCCGGTCGATCCTGCGCGCGGTCGAAGCCGTATTCCTCCCCCCACCGTCGCCTGCGGCGACACCTCCCCCACAGGGGGAGGGCCTAGTTCAGCGACATCACCGGAACGGCGGCTCGTCGAAGGCCCGCAGTTTCCGCGAGTGCAGGTTGGCGCCTTCCTCCAGCAGCAGCTTGCAGGTCAGTATCCCGATCTGCAGGTGCTGGCTGATCGCCCGCTCGTAGAAGGCGTTGGCCTGGCCGGGCAGCTTGATCTCGCCGTGCAGCGGCTTGTCCGACACGCACAGCAGCGTCCCGTAGGGCACCCGGAAGCGATAGCCCTGGGCGGCGATGGTCGCCGACTCCATGTCGATGGCCACGGCCCGGCTCTGGTTGAAGCGCAGGGCCGAGAGGCTGTGGCGCAGTTCCCAGTTGCGGTCGTCGGTGGTGACCACCGTGCCGGTGCGCAGGCGCTTCTTCAGCTGCTGGCCGCTGTCGCCGCTGATCGCCTTGGAGGCGTCGTAGAGGGCGCGCTGCACCTCGGCGATCGACGGCACCGGGATCTCCGGCGGCAGCACGGCGTCCAGCACGTGGTCGTCGCGCAGATAGGCGTGGGCCAGCACGTAGTCGCCGATGGTCTGGGTGTCGCGCAGGCCGCCGCAGTGGCCGATCATCAGCCAGGCCTGGGGCCGCAGCACCGCCAGGTGGTCGCAGATGGTCTTGGCGTTGGACGGGCCGACGCCGATATTGACCAGGGTGATCCCCGTGCCGCCGGGGATCATCAGGTGGTAGGCCGGCATCTGGTGCTTGCGCCAGGTCGACTCCGCCACCGCCAGTTCGGGGTTGGCGGTGTCGGCGGTGATCATCAGCCCGCCCGAGCACGACAGGCCCTCGTAGGGGCTGTCCGCCCGGCCCAGCTGCTCGATGCCCCAGCGCACGAACTCGTCGACATAGCGGTGGTAGTTGGTGAACAGGATGAACTGCTGGACGTGCTCGGCCGGGGCGCCGGTGTAGTGCTTCAGCCGGGCCAGCGAGAAGTCGGTGCGCAGGCCGTCGAACAGGGCCAGCGGCCGGGCCTCGTCCATCGCCGGGTTCCAGACGCCGTCGGCGATCTCGTCGCCGATGAAGGCCAGGTCGGTGGTCGGGAAGAAGCGGGCGATGTCCTCGCTGCGCACGTCGGCCTGGTTCAGGTCGATGGTGGCGTCCAGCACGTAGGGGTAGGGGATCTCCTGCTCGGAGCGGTCGATCTCGATCTCGACGTCGAAGTCGTTGATCAGCAGGGTCAGCTGCTCGACCAGATAGTCCCGGAACTGGGCCGGCTTGGTGACCGTGGTGGCGTAGACGCCGGGCCGGCTGACCCGGGCATAGGCGCGCGCCAGCTTGGGCGGCAGGGCCTCGGGGTCGTAGATCAGGCGAAGTTCGGGATAGGCGAACGTGCCGTCGAACCGCGATTGCGGGTCGGGTCGGGTTCCGTGTTCGAGATAGGCGCGAAGCGCGGTCCGCAGGGCGTCGACGGCGCGTTCGTATTCCTGGTTCAGCCGTTCGACGACGGCGATTGCTTTTTCTTGGTTTGACATGGCGTCCTATATCAACGTTCCGGGGCGTTTTCCAGGCCAAGCGTCCGGACGACGCGCGCGGGCATGGACGAAGGCGTTTTCGTCGGCCACAAGGGTCGCAATCACCTGAGCGACGGGGGCTGCGCGAAAACGCTTGCCCCGTCGCCGCGACTAGACGTTCGAGCGTGCGCGCTCGGCGGGGGAGCCTATGAACAAACGTTTTGCCTATC
>NZ_AKKF01000045.1 GCF_000281955.1 Caulobacter sp. AP07
GGCGGGCCCGGCCGGTGTTGACCCCGACCTCGCGGCCGACCGTCGACAGGTGCTTGCCGACCTCGTCGTCCAGCTCGGCCGCGAACGGGCCTTCGCCGACGCGGGTGGTGTAGGCCTTGACGATGCCCAGCACGTAGCCGACCGCCGACGGCCCCATGCCCGAACCGGCCGAGGCCTGGCCGGCCACGGTGTTGGACGAGGTGACGAACGGATAGGTGCCGTGATCGACGTCGAGCAGGGCGCCCTGCGCGCCTTCGAACAGGATCTTGCGGCCGTCCTTGTAGGCCTTGTCCAGCAGGCGCCAGGCCGGCTGGGCGTAGGCCAGCACGCGCGGGGCGATCTCCATCAGCTGGTCGAACAGCCGGGCGCCGTCGGCCTCCGGCAGGCCCAGGCCGCGACGCAGGGCGCCGTGGTGGGCGAGCAGGCGCTCGATCTTCGGCTTCAGGGCCTCGGGGTCGGCCAGGTCGGCGACGCGGATGGCGCGGCGGCCGACCTTGTCCTCGTAGGCCGGGCCGATGCCGCGGCCGGTGGTGCCGATCTTCTGGGTCGAGGCGGCCTCGCGGGCCTGGTCCAGGTCCTTGTGCAGCGGCAGGATCAGGCAGGCGTTGTCGGCCACCACCAGCAGTTCGGGCGAGATCAGCACGCCCTGCTCGGCGATCTTGTCGATCTCGCTCAGCAGGTGCCAGGGGTCGACGACCACGCCGTTGCCGATGACCGACAGCTTGCCTTGCACGACGCCCGACGGCAGCAGGGCCAGCTTGTAGACCTTGCCGTCCACCACCAGGGTGTGGCCGGCGTTGTGGCCGCCCTGGAAACGCACGACGACGTCGGCCCGGTTGCTGAGCCAGTCGACGATCTTGCCCTTGCCCTCGTCGCCCCATTGGGCGCCGACTACGGTCACATTGGCCATGGTCTAGGTATGCCTTGTCACCTGCCCGGTGACGTCACGCGGCCCTTCGACAGGACTCGGCTGCGGACGTTGAATTCAATTCTGGGCGGCCCAAGCGTGGGCGACTGTGGGGTCCGGATCACCGAACCCCGCGAAGTCAGAAGGCGTAAACCAGCCGCACACCCACGTCGTCAAGCCCCTGGTTCTTGCCTTGGTGGAAGATCTGGCCGTTCGACAGGTGCGTATAGGACAGTTCGGCCGACACCTTTTCGTTGAACCGGTAGCCCAGCGCCAGTTCCGGCTCGAACAGCACCTTGGAGCCGAAGTCGATGCGGGTGTTGTAGAGCACCAGGCGGCGGTCGATCTCGGCCTGGCTGATGCCCGGCTGGTTGACCGGCGGCAGGCCGGCCTCGCCGTCGGTATAGGCCAGGCCGAAGCCCGGGCGCAGGTAGAAGCCGCCCGCGTCGCCCAGCTCGATCGGCCAGTCGAAGCCGGCGGCCACGAAGTTGGAGGTGTCCTCGCTGTTGATCGAGACGAAGGCATGGACCTGGGGCTTGCCCAGCCAGCCCAGGCTCTCGATGCGGTCGGTGCGATAGCCCAGATGGACGTCGACCCCGTCCTCGCGGCCGGCGGCGCCCAGGCCGACGGCCTCGCCCAGGAAGGTCACGTCATGCTTGTAGACGCCGACGAAGACTTCACCGGCCAGGGCCGGCGCGGCGACGGCCATGGCGGCGCAAGCCGCGACAGCGAAAAGGGCTTTCTTCACGGACTGCTCCCCAGCGATTCCTGTGTTTTCTTATCTCTTTAAAGGCAACGCTCGCAAAGGGTTTCGGTGGAGAACGTGTGGAGATAGACCTTGGCCATGACCCTCACCCTCCCCATCGCCTTTTCCGACGTCCAGGACGCCGCCGCGCGCCTGGCCGGCCACGCCGTCCGCACCCCGCTGATCGAAAGCCCCGCGCTCAACGAGCGCCTGGGCGGGCGGGTGCTGATCAAGTCCGAAACCCTGCAGCGGGCCGGCGCCTTCAAGTTCCGGGGGGCCTATAACCGCCTGTCGCGGCTGAGCGCCGACGAGCGCCGGCGCGGGGTGGTGGCCTTCTCGTCGGGCAACCACGCCCAGGGCGTGGCCCTGGCGGCCCGGCTGCTGGGCTGCCCGGCCCTGATCGTCATGCCCCAGGACTCGCCGACGGTGAAGGTCGAGGGCACGCGCGGCTTCGGAGCCGAGATCCGCTTCTACGACCGCTTCGCCGACGACCGCATCGCCATCGCCGCCGAGATCGCCGCCGAGCGCGGCTGCGTGGTCGTGCCGTCCTACGACGACCCGCACATCATCGCCGGCCAGGGCACGGTCGGGCTGGAGATCGTCGAGGACGCCCGCGCCCTCGGCCTCGAACTGGACCGGGTGCTGTCGCCGGTCGGCGGCGGCGGGCTGATCGCCGGCGTCTCCACGGCGGTCAAGGCGCTGTCGCCGGCGACGCAGGTCTGGGGCGCCGAGCCGGCCGGCTTCGACGAGACCCGGCGCTCGCTCGCCTCCGGCAAGCGGGAAACCATCGACGAGGGGGCCCGCTCGATCTGCGACGCCCTGCTGACCCCGATCCCCGGCGAACTGACCTGGCCGATCAACAGCCGCAACCTGACGGGTGTCGTCGCCGTCACCGACGCCGAGGTGGCCGAGGCCATGCGCTACGCCTTCTCGGTGCTGAAACTGGTGATCGAGCCGGGCGGCTGCGTGGCCCTGACGGCGGCCCTGACCGGGAAGATCGACCTGAAGGGCCAGACGGCGGCCATCGTCTGCTCGGGCGGCAATGTCGATCCGGCGCTGTACGCGCGGGTGCTGGGCAGGGAGATCTGAGCGCCGGGGACATGCGCTCGTCGCGTGTCCCCGACGAGGGCAGGCGGTCGGACGGCTAGCGTGATCTGATGCGTTGGGGACACGCGGCGAGCGCATGTTCCCGGCGGCGCGGCTGGCCCCGCCTCGAATGCGATAGCGGCCCTAGCCGCCGCTCATCGGTCCCGCTAGGGTCCCGCCCCAACGACAAAGATCTGCTCCAAAGAGTGACAACGATGAAACGCCTGCTGCTCGCGACCGCCCTGATCGCCGCTCCCATGCTGGCTCAGGCCGCGGACACGCCGAAGATCGACCCCGCCAAATTGTCGGCCCACATCAAGGTGCTGTCGTCCGACGACTTCGAGGGCCGCGGCCCGGCCACGGCCGGCGAGACCAAGTCGGTCGGCTATATCGTCGACCAGATGAAGGCCATCGGCCTGGAGCCGGCCGGCGACCTCCGGACGGACGGGACTCGCGCCTGGACCCAGGACGTGCCGCTGGGCAAGTTCGACATCAAGGGCCCCGTCGCGGCCCAGTTCACCCTCGACGGCAAGGCCGTTCCCCTGGCCCAGGGCGAGCAGATCGCCATCCGCGCGGCCATGACCAACGCCGACAAGGTGTCGATCAAGGACGCCCCGCTGGTCTTCGTCGGCTACGGCGTCAAGGCCCCCGAGCGGAACTGGGACGACTTCAAGGGCCTGGACCTGAAGGGCAAGGTCCTGGTGGTGCTGATCAACGACCCCGACTTCGAGACCGGAACCGGCGACTTCGGCGGCAAGGCCATGACCTATTACGGCCGCTGGACCTACAAGTTCGAGGAGGCCGCCCGCCAGGGCGCGGCGGGCGTGCTGATCGTCCACGAGACCGCCCCGGCCTCCTACGGCTGGGCGACGGTCAAGAACTCCAACACCAACACGATGTTCGACATCGTCCGCAAGGCGCCCAAGGCCGTCCATCCCGACCTGGAGGCCTGGATCCAGCGCGACACGGCCGTCAGCCTGTTCAAGGCGGCCGGCCTCGACTTCGACGCCCTGAAGACCCAGGCCCAGTCGCGCGACTTCAAGCCGGTGGCGCTGACCGGCGCGACCTTCTCGGCCGAATACGCCGTCGACCATTCGGTGATCGTCTCCAAGAACGTCGCCGGCCGGATCAAGGGCGCGGTCCGCCCCGACGAAACGGTGATCTACAGCGCCCACTGGGACCACCTGGGCGTCGGCCAGCCCGACGCGCGCGGCGACAAGATCTATAACGGCGCGATCGACAACGCCGACGGGATCGCCGCCATCCTGGAGCTGGCCCGCGCCTTCAAGGGCCAGCCCGCCCCGCAGCGCTCGATCCTGTTCCTGGCGGTCACCGCCGAGGAGCGCGGCCTGCTGGGCTCGGAATACTACGCCGCCAACCCGCTCTATCCGCTGGCCAAGACGGTGGGCGACCTGAACATCGACGCCCTGTCGGCCGCCGGCCCGGCCAAGGACATCACCACCTCGGGCGACGGCAAGGTCGACCTGCAGGACCTGCTGGTCGCCAAGGCCAAGGCCCACGGCCGCTACTTCACCCCCGACCCCTCGCCCCAGGCCGGCCACTTCTACCGCTCCGACCACTTCCCGTTCGCCAAGCGCGGCGTGCCGGCCATCTCGGTGGGCTCCGGCGAGGACCTGGTGGTGGGCGGCAAGGAGGCCGGCGCCAAGGCCGAGGAGGACTACACCGCCAACCGCTACCACCAGCCGGCCGACGAATGGAAGGCCGACTGGGACCTGACCGGCCAGGCTCAGGACATCGGGCTGTTCTACGAGGTCGGCGCGGACCTGGCCAATTCGACGGCCTGGCCGGAATGGCAGGCGGGGTCGGAGTTCAAGGCGCTGCGGGACGCCTCCAAGGCGGACCGGAAGTAACCTGGCGCCGCCCGAGATGCGGACGGGGACACACACTCACTCCAGAGCGCTACAGATTATCCGCGACGCCCTGAAGTGAGTGTGTGTCCCCAACCGTTTCCCGGACTGACGAACGCGTTTTTATGAAACCTAGAAAATGACAGCTTCCGTCTTCGACCTGTTCAAACTGGGCGTCGGCCCGTCGAGCAGCCACACCATGGGGCCGATGACCGCCGCCGGGCTGTTCGTCGGGCGGCTGCGCGACGCCGGCAAGCTGGCGGGCGTCGCCCGGGTCGAGACCCGGCTCTACGCCTCCCTGGCCCTGACCGGCCGCGGCCACGCCACCGACCGGGCGGTGATCCTGGGGCTGATGGGCTTCGTGCCGGCCACGCTGGATCCCGACGCCGGCGAGGCGGCTCTGGTCGACACCGCCGCCAGCCAGTGGCTGAACCTGGGCGGCCCAGGGGGGGACGGCGTCGGGATCGGCTTCGACGCCGAGCGCGACATCGTCTGGGCCGGCCACGAGCGCCTGCCCCAACATCCGAACGCGCTCACCTTCACCGCCTTCGACGCCGCTGGCGTCGTGCTGGCCGAGCGCACCTATTTCTCGATCGGCGGCGGCTTCGTGCGCGACGAGAGCGAGATGGGCCGCAACACCCCGCCCGAGGAAGGCCCCGAGATCCCCTTCCCGTTCGAGTCCGGCGCCGACCTGCTGCAGCGCGCCGCCGACGCGGGCCTGACCATCGCCGGGGTGATGGGGGCCAACGAGCTGTCGCGGATGGACGAGGCGGCGCTGAACACCGGCCTCGACCGCATCTTCGACGCCATGGAGGCCTGTATCGACCGCGGCATGCGCGAGACCGGCGTCCTGCCCGGCGGCCTGTCGGTCAAGCGCCGGGCCCGGCAGATCCACCAGACCATCCAGGGCCGCATGGAGCGGCAGATCAGCGATCCGCTGGCGGCCATGGACTATGTCAACCTGTGGGCCATGGCGGTCAACGAGGAGAACGCGGCCGGCGGCCGGGTGGTCACCGCCCCGACCAACGGCGCGGCCGGCCTGATCCCGGCGGTGCTGCGCTTCTACCACCGCTTCCACCAGGGCACGCCGCAGGGGGTGCGGGTGTTCCTGCTGACCGCGGCGGCGATCGGCGCGCTCTACAAACGCAACGCCTCGATCAGCGGGGCCGAGGTCGGCTGCCAGGGCGAGGTGGGCGTGGCCTGCTCGATGGCGGCGGCCGGGCTCGCCGCCGCCTTGGGCGCGTCCAACGACCAGATCGAGAACGCCGCCGAGATCGGCATGGAGCACAATCTCGGCCTGACCTGCGACCCGATCGGCGGCCTGGTGCAGATCCCCTGCATCGAGCGCAACGCCATGGGGGCGATCAAGGCCATCGACGCCGCGAGGCTGGCGCTGCTGGGCGACGGCCAGCACTCGGTGTCGCTGGACAAGGTGATCGCCACCATGAAGCGCACCGGCGAGGACATGAGCGAGATCTACAAGGAGACCTCGCTGGGCGGGCTGGCGGTGGGGCTGTCGGTCAACCGGGTGGAGTGCTGAAC
>NZ_AKKF01000046.1 GCF_000281955.1 Caulobacter sp. AP07
GGCGGCTCGCTGCCGCTGCACATCAACGGCGTGCTGGTGGGCGGCCTGGCCGTGGCCGACGTCTCGCACGAGGCGGCCGACGCCTGCGCGCGGGCGGCGCTGGCAAGGTTCAGCGATCGGGTGAGGTAGCGAGCGAGCGCGCGCGCTCGCTCCACAGGTCCAGGTCGCTTTCGCGACCGATCAGGGCCAGGCCCGAGGCGATGGACTCGAACTCGCCGCCGCTCTCGATCTTCGCCGCCCCGAACCGGCGCAGGAAGATGTCGCGCACCGCCGGGACAAACGAGCTGCCGCCGGTCAGGAACACCCGGTCGACGCCGTCGGGACCGAGGCCCGAGCGTTCCAGGGCCTGGTCGACGGCGGTCTCGATGGCCTTCAGCTCCGGGGCGATCCAGCCCTCGAAGTCGGCGCGCCTGACGTCCTTCTCGATCAGCACCGAGCCGGCCTCGAAGCGGAAGGTGGCCTCCTCGCGGCTCGACAGGGCTTCCTTCAGGCTGGAGACGGCGCGGTAGAGGGCGTAGCCGTGGTTGTCGTCCAGCACCTCGATCAGCCGGGCGATCTTCTCCGGCTCGACGGCCGTGCGCTCCAGGGCGCGGATGTCGCGCATGTCCTTGGACGCCCGCAGCAGGGCCAGCTGATCCCAGCGGGCGAAGGCGGTGTAGTAGCGCTGCGGGATCGGCAGGCGGTTGTCGAAGGCCTTGTAGAGGCTGCCCTTGCCCAGTTCCGGCGAGACCAGCTGGTCGATGATCCGGTAGTCGAAGGCGTCGCCGGCCACGCCGACGCCCGAGCGCGCCAGGGCGGTGGAGCGCAGTTTTCCATCCGACCGCTCGAACCGCACGATCGAGAAGTCGCTGGTGCCGCCGCCGAAGTCGGCGACCAGCACGGTGGCGTCCTCCTTCAGCTGGCGGGCGAAGAAGAACGCCGCGCCGACCGGCTCGTAGGCGTAGCGGATGTCGGTGAAGCCCAGGCGGGCGAACCCGGCCTCGTAGCGTTGCAGGGCCAGGGCCTCGTCGGGATTGCCGCCGGCGAAGGTCACGGGGCGACCGACGATGACCCGCGGCGGCAAGTCGGCCATGGCCGCGCCGCCGTGCTCCTTCAGCTTCAGCAGGAAGGCGCCCAGCAGGTCCTCGAACAGGTAGCGCTTGTTGAGGATCTTGGTTTCGGTGAAGGCGGCGCTGGCGGCGAAGGTCTTGAACGACTGGATGAAGCGGGTCTCCAGCGGGTCCTCGACATAGGCCTCGATCGCCCAGGGCCCGGCCTCGACCACCCGTTCGTTGGGGCGACCGTCCGTGCCCATGATCGCATGGAAGCTCAGGGCCGAGCGGAAGGCGAAGATGTCGCCGGACGCGGTCGGGAACTTCACCAGCGTGGCGGGGCCGTCGCCATGGGCCATCGAGACCACGGTGTTGGTGGTGCCGAAATCGATACCGATCGTCGGCTGAGTGGCGGACGTCATGGGAGGAGCCTGGGCGGGAAGAGGGCAGGGTTCCTAACGCCCCAGGCGCTGGCGTCAAGCGTGGGGCGACGCTTTGCGCGAACAGTCCTTGGCGATCGTCGCCGCATGGCTAAGACTTGGGCATGTATCGCAGACGATTCCTGACCGCCATGGGGGCCGCCACGGCCGCCGCCGCCCTGGTTCCGACCCTGGCCCACGCCGTGACGCCGGACGGGACCTTCATGGTCGCCAGCCGCGTGTTGGGCGGCGAGCGCCGGATCAATGTCGCCCTGCCCAAGGGCTATGCCGGCTCGAACCGGCGCTTCCCGGTGCTCTACCTGCTGGACGGCGGCGTGAAGGACGAGGACTTCCCCAAGATCACCGACTTCGTCGCGGCGCTGATCGCCGAGGGCAAGCTGGCGCCGATGATCGTGGTCGGGATCGAGGGTGTCGACCGCAAGCATGACCTGACCCATCCGGCCACCTTCGCCGACGATCTCAAATTGCTGCCCCAGTCCGGCGGTTCCGCCGCCTATCGCCGGTTCCTGGTCGATGAGCTGCGGCCCTGGGTGAAGGCCCGCTACCGGACCGACGGCAAGAGCGGCCTGATCGGTGAGTCCCTGGCGGGCCTGTTCGTGGTCGAGACCTTCCTGCGCGAGCCCCAGGCCTTCGACGCCTATCTGGCGGCCAGCCCCAGCCTGTGGTGGGACGACCAGAGCCTGTCGCGCCAGGCGGCGGATCTCCTGAAGGCGGGGAATTTCAAGGGGCGGCGGCTCTACCTGTCGATCGGAAACGAGGGCACGACCATGCAGGAGGGCGTCGATCGCGTGGTGGCCGCGCTCAAGGCGGCGCCGCCCAAGGGGCTGACCTGGCGCTACGAGCCGATGCCGGCTCAGCAGCATTCCACGATCTACGACCCCTCGGCCAAGGCCGGCCTGCCCTGGCTGTTCCCGCCGCATTGACGCGTCTTTCTCGCGACGAGCCAACCCACGGTCGTCATTCCCCGACTTGTTCGGGGACCCCAAGCCGCTTTGGCCGAGTCCGCTTGGGTTCCCCGCATAAAGCGGGGGATGACGGATGGGGAGGCAAGGCCTTCATGAGGGGGCCTGTTCGCGCAAGGCTGGCCATCGCATTGACTTCCCGGCCGCCCTCCTGTCGATACGCCCCTCAACAGGAAGGGCTTGGCCTTGGAAGACTTCGACGTCGTGGTGCTGGGCGCCGGCGCGGCCGGGATGATGTGCGCCATCGAGGCGGGCAAGCGCGGCCGCTCGGTGCTGGTCGTCGACCACGCCAAGGCTCCCGGCGAGAAGATCCGCATCAGCGGCGGCGGGCGCTGCAACTTCACCAACATCCACAGCGCCCCGGCCAACTTCCTGTCGGCCAATCCCAAGTTCTGCGTCTCGGCCCTGCGCCGCTATCGGCCCAGCGACTTCATCGCCCTGGTCCAGAAGTACGGCATCGCCTTCCACGAGAAGGCCCTGGGCCAGCTGTTCTGCGACGGTTCGGCCCGGCAGGTCATCGACATGCTGCTGACCGAGATGGACAGGGCCGGCGTCACGCTGCGGCTGGAAACCGAGGTCAAGGGCGTGGCGCGCGACGGCGAGGGTTATCGCGTCAACCTGTCGTACGGACCCGTCACCTGCCGGTCGCTGGTGGTCGCCACCGGCGGCAAGTCGATCCCCAAGATGGGCGCCACGGGCCTGGGCTACGAGATCGCCCAACAGTTCGACCTGACCCTGACCGAGATCCGGCCGGCCCTGGTGCCGCTGACCTTCGAGGTCAAGACCCTGGAGCGCCTGGCTCCGCTGTCGGGCGTGGCGCTGGATACGGTGGTGGCCAGCGGCAAGACCAGGTTCGCCGAGGCCATGCTGTTCACTCACCGCGGCCTGTCTGGGCCGTCGATCCTGCAGATCTCGTCCTACTGGCGCGAGGGCGGTGAGATCAGCGTCGACATGGCGCCGGGCGTCGACGTGTTCGCGGTGCTGAAGGCGGCGCGGGTCGCCACCCCGAAGCGGGCGCTGTCGACGGTGCTGGCCGAGATGCTGCCCAAGCGCCTGGCCCAGCTGATCGCCGAGGACGCCGGAGCCTATGGCAACCTGGCCGACTGCTCGGACGTGCTGCTGCGCGGCGTGGCCGCGACGGTCAACGCCTGGACGTTCAAGCCGGTGGGGTCGGAGGGCTATCGCACGGCGGAAGTGACGCTGGGCGGGGTCGACACCGACGGCCTGGACTCGCGGACCATGGAGGCCAAGGCCGCGCCGGGTCTCTACTTCATCGGTGAGGTGGTGGACGTCACCGGCTGGCTGGGCGGGTACAATTTCCAGTGGGCCTGGGCGTCGGGATGGTGCGCGGGGCAGGCGGTTTAGGCGCCGCCTACTTGCCCCCACCTGACCGCTTCGCGGTCTGTCCGCCCCCATAGGGGGCGGAGCCGAAACTCTTCCCCCCAAGGCGCGGAGGGGGCAAGTGATCACCCCCTCGACACCAAACTACTTCTTCTTGAACGGCGCCTTGCCGCCGGCCGGCTTCTTGCCGAAGGCGGGTTTCGCGCCAAACGCCGGCTTGGCGCCGAAGTCGCTCTTGGCCTTGAAGGGCTTGGGGCCCTTGAACGGCTTGGCGGGGCCCGCGCCGGTGTCGGCGCGCGGCTTGCGGAACGGCTTCTCCGGCGTGGCGGCCGGATCGTAGGGCACGCTTTCGCGGTCGGTGCGCGGGGCGCGACGCGGGGCGGCCTCGGCGTAGGCGCGAGGGGCTTCGTCACGCGGCTTGAAATCGCGTTTGGGGCCTTCGGCGCGGGGCTTGAAGTCGCGCTTGGGGCCGTCGTCCCGGTCACGCGGCTTGTAATCGCGCTTGGGCTCCTCGCCGCGGGCGTAGGGCTTGGCGTTGCTGACGCCGTCGGCGCCGTAGGACGACGGACGCGGGCTGCTGTCGCGCGAGCCCGGAGCGTTGGCGCGCGGACCCCGGGGACCGGCGTCATCGCGCGGCGGACGCGGGGCGTATTCGCGGCGCGGGGCGTCGTGGTCGTCACGCGGCGGACGGGGCGCGTACTCCTTGCGCGGACCCGAGGCGTCCCGGGCGGCCGGGGCCGTGGTCGGGGTGATGGTGACGTCGTCGCGCACGGTGGCCTGGACGGCGGCCCCGAACTTCACTTCCGCCTCGGCCGAGATCTCGAACTTGGTGTCGTAGTCGAAGATCCGGATCGAGCCGATGTCCTTCTTGGTGATGTGGCCCAGGCGGCAGATCAGCGGGATCAGCCACTTGGGGTCGGCGTTGTTGCGGCGGCCGGTGTTGAGGCGGAACCAGGCCGAGTTGGCCATGTCGGCGCGCGGTTCGCGTTCCGGACGATCGCCGAAGTCGCGCGGACCACGGTCGGCGAAGCGGTCGCCGCTGTCGTTGGAGCGCGGGCCGGCGTCGCGCGAGCGCGGGCCGGGATCGGCGCCGTGGCGCGGGTCGTCATAGATCTCTTCCGGCGCCGGCAGCTTGGCCCGGCGGGTGCGGATCAGGGCGGCGGCGATTTCCAGCGGCGTGCGCTTGGCCAGCATGGCCTCGGCCAGGGCGGTGTCTTCCTCGACCACGGCCTCGTCGAAGATCGGATCGTCCAGCAGGCGCTCGGTGTCCTTGAGGCGGATCTCGTCGGCGGTCGGGGCGCCGCCCCACTGGCCTTCGACGCCGGCCGCCATCAGCAGCTGCTCGGCCTTGCGGCGGCGGGTGTAGGGCACGACCAGGGCCGAGACGCCCTTTTTGCCGGCCCGGCCGGTGCGGCCCGAACGGTGCAGGAGCGTCGCCTTGTTGACCGGCAGTTCGGCGTGGATCACCAGGCCCAGGTCGGGCAGGTCGAGGCCGCGGGCGGCGACGTCGGTGGCGACGCAGACGCGGGCGTGGCCGTCGCGCAGGGCCTGCAGGGCGTCGGCGCGTTCACGTTGCGACAGCTCGCCCGACAGGCCGACGACGGCGAAGCCGCGCTCGCGCAGTTTGCTGTGCAGGGCGCGGACGCTTTCGCGGGTGTTGCAGAACACCAGGGCGCCGGGGCTTTCGAAATAGCGCAGCAGGTTGACGATCGCGTGCTCGGTCTCGTTCGGCGCCACGCGCACGGCGCGGTATTCGATGTCGCGGTGCGGTTCGTTGCGGCCGATGGTGTCGATGCGGATGGCGTCGTTCTGGTAGCTCTTGGCCAGTTGCACGATCTCGCGCGCCAGGGTGGCCGAGAACAGCAGGGTGCGGCGCTCAGCTGGAGCGGCGTCGAGGATGAACTCCAGGTCCTCGCGGAAGCCCATGTCGAGCATCTCGTCGGCCTCGTCGAGGACGGCGACCTTCAGGGCCGACAGGTCCAGGTGGCCGCGCTCGATATGGTCGCGCAGGCGGCCGGGGGTGCCGACCACGATGTGGGCGCCGAAGTTCAGGGCCCGCTGCTCGCGGCGGGCGTCCATGCCGCCCACGCAGTTGACGACCACGGCGCCGGCGTCGGCATAGAGCCAGGTCAGCTCGCGATTGACCTGGATGGCCAGTTCGCGGGTCGGGGCGATCACCAGGCACATCGGCAGGCCGGCCTTGCCCAGCTTGTCGGCGTCGCCGATCAGGGTGGTGGCGGCGGCCAGGCCGAAGGCGACGGTCTTGCCCGAGCCGGTCTGGGCGCTGACCAGCAGGTCGCGGCCTTCGGCGTCGGCTTCCAGCACGGCGGCCTGGACGGGGGTGGGCTCGAGATAACCTTGAGCGGCAAGAGCCCGCTCAAGAGCGGGGTGGGAGGCGGGGAAGGGCATACAGGTCCAATTCGGTTCAAGCGGACGGCACACACACACGTGCGGCCCGCACCACGACCAAATACGACCCCCAAACGGACCGTGTTCTTGGTCAATATCTTCGAGAATAGACCGTTTTCGTCCGGATGCCGATGAGGGCAGGGCGAAATGGGTCTGATGGGCGGCCTAAGGAGGCCAAAACCGTTCGGAAAGCAAGGGCTCGGGGGAAAGATTGCTGCGGTGCGGCAATTTGGGTTCGGTAAAGCCCTCCTGAACCCTCTCCCCATGGGAGAGGGGCAAGTCTGTCGTCCCAAACGCCTCCGAGAGTTTTTCTGCAAACCCCGTTTGGCTAACTCTGTTGACCCCATTGGCGGGCTGGGGATTTAAGCCGCCTCAGCTTCACAACGTACCGGCGCCGTTTGACGGTCTGGCGCGTTTCCTCCTTCATGGCTCCGCTGGAGCCCGACGCCGGATACTGGACGACGATCACCCGATGACCGCCGAGACGATTTCCGCGCCCCGTCACCGACCTATCCGGCGCCCGCTGTTTCGCCGTCGCTCGGCGATTCCGGGCTTTGGCCTGACCCTGGGCGTCACCCTGACGATCCTGTCGCTGATCGTGCTGATCCCGCTGTCGGCGGTGGCCATCAAGGCCTCGGCGCTGTCGCCGGGCGAGTTCGTGGCCGCCGCCTTTTCCGAGCGGGCCATGGCGGCCTATCGCCTGACCTTCGGCGCGGCCTTCGTGGCGGCGGTGATCAACGGGGTGTTCGGCGTGCTGACCACCTGGGCCCTGGTCCGCTACGAGTTTCCCGGCAAGGCCGTGGTCAACGCCCTGGTCGACCTGCCGTTCGCCCTGCCCACCGCCGTGGCCGGCATCGCCCTGGCCACGCTCTACGCGCCCAACGGCTGGGTCGGGCAGTATCTGACGCCGCTGGGGATCAAGGCCGCCTACAACCCGGTCGGCGTGACCATCGCCCTGATCTTCATCGGCCTGCCGTTCGTGGTCCGCACCCTGGAGCCGGTGATGCGCGACCTGTCGGCCGACGTCGAGGAGGCCGCCGCCAGCCTGGGGGCCGGGCGCTTCGACACCATCCTGCGGGTGATCCTGCCGGCCCTGGGTCCCGCCTGGCTGACGGGCTTCGCCATGGCCTTCGCCAGGGGGATCGGCGAGTACGGCTCGGTGATCTTCATCGCCGGCAACATGCCCTACAAGTCGGAGATCGCGCCGCTGCTGATCATCATCCAGCTGGAGCAGTTCGAATACGCCAACGCCGCCGCCATCGCCCTGGTGATGCTGGCCGTGTCGTTCCTGATGCTGCTGGTCATCAACGCGGTGCAGGCCTGGGCCCGGAGGTTCTCCTGATGGCCCGGTCCAAGGCGCGTCACCCGACCGAGGATCCCGTCTGGGCCAAGGCCGTCATCATCGGCCTGATGCTGGCCTTCCTGGGCCTGGTGCTGATCCTGCCGCTAGCGGCGGGG
>NZ_AKKF01000047.1 GCF_000281955.1 Caulobacter sp. AP07
CCGGCCCGCCCCAGACTCTGGTGCGGATGGTCGTCGCCGGGATCCATCCGGGCGACTTCTTCTTTACCCAGGGCCTCTATCCCGAAGCCAAGCGGCCCCAGTTGCCGGGCCAGATCGTCGGCAACCACGGCGTGGGGCGCGTGGTCTCCGGCGGCGATCGCGCCGACCTGGCGCCAGGGACCCTGGTCGCCTTCAGCGCCGGACGTGTCTGGGCCGAGTACGCGGCGATCGACACGGCGGCGCTGATCCCGCTGCCGGACGACTATCCGATCGAGCGCGCCGCCCAGCTGATGCCGGCGATCACCGCGCGCGACTTGCTGACGGCCAGCGGAGTCCAGGCCGGCCAGTGGCTGGCGGTGACCGCGGGCCACTCGCTGGTCTCGAGCCTGTTGATCCAGATGGCGCGTCGACGCGGCGTGCGCGTGCTGGCGGTCGTCCGCCGACGGATCGTCGGCCGCGACCTGGAGGCGCTGGGCGCCGAAGCGGTGATCGCGCTCTCCGACCTCCAGGTTCCGCTGGCCGAGGCCGTGCGCGCCGCCACGGGCGGAGCCGGCCTGAACGGCGTGGCCGACGCCGTCGGCGGCGAGGTCCTGACCCAGTTGCTGGAGGCCCTGACCTTGCGCGGCCGGGCGGTGATCGTCGGCGCCTATGACCCCCAGCCCTTCAAGGCCTCGGCGCTGAAGATGCTGATGGACCTGCAGGAGATCGGTTCGTACGTCTATCGCTACTTCTTCGAGCCGCCGGCCGCCGGGGACGCCGACTATCTGAAAAGCGTCCTCGACGAGCTGGCCGACCCCGCCACCGCCGTGCCCATCGCGGGCCGGCACCGCCTGGAAGACTTCCGCCAGGCCCTCGAAGAGACCGCCGCTCGCCCCGAGGCCGGCAAGCGCGTGCTGGTGTTCGACTAACCCGCGTTCGAAAGAAGGCGCGCGCCGGTGCAGGCCGGCGCGCGCCAGTCGGGGACGGAAGGAAAGGCCTCAGGGCTTGTGCGGATCGGCGATCGTCCAGGCGTCGAGCGTGCGGATCGTCGCCGTCCCGCCCCGCGCCGTGGCCGACCAGGTCAGCTCGCCGCCGCCGCGGTAGAACCGGTCGGTGATCGTCTGCTGGCCGTCATTGACGTAGAGCTCGACGATCGACTGGTCGACGAACGCCCGCAGCCGCACCTTGCCCTTGGAGAGGTTGACCGGCGCGATGTGGCGCTCGGGGAAGGTTTCGGCGAAGGGCGGGCCCGAGCGAGTGCGGTCGATGAACACCTCGTTCGTCGCCGCCGTCACGCCGATCAGGGTCTGGTAGCCCTGGCCGTCGGTGATCGCCACCTGCACCTGCTCGCTGGTCCCGGTGTCGAGGTCCAGGATCAGTTCCACCGCCCCGCCCCTGACCGGCAGGGCGCGCGGCTCGGCGCCCAGCACGACGTCCTTGGCCGCCTGGTGGTCGCGACGCAGGGCCTCGACCTCGCGGACCGGGGCCTGGGCGATGCGATAGCCCTCCGGCGTCCTGCGCAGGGTGACCGTGCGCGGCAGGGTCATCAGGCCGCGCGAGGGATAGGTCGGGATCAGGTTGGCGTAGCGCCAGTTGTTGGCCCAGCCGATCCAGATGCGGCGCGGATCGCTCTTGGGAAGGTCGTTCCAGGACACGGCCGCGTAGAAGTCCGCGCCCCAGTCGGTCCATTGCGGCGCGGCGGTCCAGGTCGGATCAGGGGTGAAGCGCGCGCCGTCGAAGTCGCCGACGAAGTACTGACCGCCGGAGCCGCCGTTGACGGCGTTGTCGCCCAGATTGATGCCCAGCACCCAGCGCTTCTCGCCCGGCTTGCCGCCTTCGACCGGCAGTTCGAAGAGGTCGGGACATTCCCAGTTCTTGCCGCGCCCGCCGGCCGGGCCGAAGTCGCTGGCGTGGGTCCAGGTCTTCAGGTCGGGCGAGGTATAGATCGCCAGCCTGTTCTCGACCGCCATCACGGCCAGCATCACCCAGCGCCTGGTCGGCGCGTGCCAGAAGACCTTGGGGTCGCGGAACTCGGCCGAGCCGATGTCGAGCACCTTGCCGTGGACGGTCCAGGTCCGGCCCTTGTCGTTGCTGTAGGCGACGTACTGCGACTGGTTCGTCCCCTTCGGGTCATGGCCGGTATAGACCGCCACCATCGGCGGCCGCCCTCCCCGGCCAAGGCCGCTGGTGTTGTCCCAGTCGATCACCGCGCTGCCGGAAAACGCCATGACGTCCGTTTCCGGGATGGCCACGGGCAGTTCCTGCCAGGTGACCAGGTCCGGGCTGACCGCGTGACCCCAGTTCATGTGGCCCCAGCGGTCGCCATGTGGGTTGTACTGGTAGAACAGGTGATACTCGCCCTCGAAATAGACCATCCCGTTGGGGTCGTTCATCCAGTTGCGGGCCGGCGCGAAGTGGTAGCTGGGCCGGAACGCCTCGGCGCGGGCCGCCAGGGGCGCGGCCGACAGCGGCGCGGAGAGGGCCGCCAGGATCAGGAAAACAGCCGTGCGTCGCATCAGTGGACCCTCCGGAAATCCATGTCCTCGAGCGCGATGCCGTTGGTCTCGGGCATCACCTTCCAGACCCACAGGAACTGCAGCAGCATCATCGCGCCGAAGAAGGCGAACACCCATCCGCCGACATGGGCGGCGAAAACTGGGAACGCCCAGGTGATCGCCGCGGCCATCACCCAGTGGGTGGTGCTGCCCAGCGCCTGGCCCTTGCCGCGCACGGCGCTGGGGAAGACCTCGGAGATGAACACCCAGATGACCGCGCCCTGCGAGATGGCGAAGGCGGCGATGAAGCCCAGCAGCCCGGCCAGGACCAGGGTGCCGCTGGGATGGGCGCTCTCCAGCTGCAGGCCCACCAGGATCAGGGCGACGGCGGTGGCCGCCGACCCGAAGTAAAGCAGGGGTTTGCGGCCGTAGCGGTCGATCAGGAAAAAGGCCAGCAGGGTGAAGACCAGGTTGGTGCCGCCGACCGCGACCGACTGCAGCAGGGCGCTGTCGACGCCGGCCCCGCCCAGTTCGAAGATGCGCGGGGCGTAGTAGAGCAGCGCGTTGATGCCCGACAGCTGGTTGAACATGGCGATGGCGATGGCGCAGGTCACCGGCACCGAATAGGCCGACTGGAAGAGGCTGGGCTTGGCGGCCGCGACGTCGCGCTCGGCGGCGACGCGCATGTGCGCCACCTCGGCGTCGGGGTCGCGGAAGCCGAGGCGGGCCATCACGCCCCTCGCCTCGCCGTCACGTCCGTTGACGACCAGCCAGCGCGGGCTGTCGGGCAACAGGAAGGTGACCACCAGGAACAGGACCGACGGGACCGCGACGATGCCGAACATCCAGCGCCAGGCGGTGTCGGCCGGCGCCAGGCTGGAAATGACGTAGTTGGAGAGGAAGGCCAGCAGGATGCCCAGCACGATGTTGAGCTGGTTCAGCGCCACCAGCCGTCCGCGCACGTGGGTGGGCGCGACCTCGGCGATGTAGATCGGGGTGACCACCGAGGCCGCCCCGATCGCCAGCCCGCCCAGGAAGCGGAAGGCCACCAAAGCGTGCCAGTCGCCGGCCAGGCCGGTCCCCAGCGAGGAGACGACGTAGCAGACCGCCACGGCCAGCAGCATGGGCTTGCGCCCGAAGCGGTCCGAGGGCCAGCCGGCGACCAGCGAGCCGATCACCGTGCCGATCAGCGCCGAGGCGACCGTGAAGCCCAGCGCCCCCTCGCTCAGGGCGAAGCGCTCCTGCAGCGCCGAGGTCGTGCCGGAGATCACGGCGGTGTCGAAGCCGAAGAGCAGTCCGCCCAGGGCCGCGCCGGCGGCGCTGAGGATCATCGCCAGGGTGACTCCCGATCTTATGGGTGGCGGGGCCGCTGTCTGTGTCGTCGTCATGGGTCAGGAGACCTTCGCGAGGGTGGAGACGGAGTTCTGTTGCGCGCCGATCGCCCAGTGCATGGGCCATTGGCGGGTGATGGTGCGGTGGGCGATGGCCAGGGCGCCGGTCAGGCCCGCCGAGGCGCCGGCCGTGGGCTCGGCGACGTAGACGCTCATGTCGAGGCCCCGGACGCTGGCGTCGTAGTCGGCCAGCTTGTCGGTCAGGGTGCGGCGGACATGCGCGTACATGTTGGCCTGCTGCATGACCCCGCCGCCGATGATGATCCGGTCGGGTCGGACGATGTAGGTCAGGGTCGCGCAAAGGCCGGCGATGTAGTCGGCCTCGATGGCCCAGGCCGGATGATGGGCGGGAAGCTCTTCGGCCGGCACACCCCACCGGGCCAGCATGGCCGGTCCGCAGGCCAGGCCCTCCAGGCAGTCGCCGTGGAACGGGCAGATACCTTCGAAGGCCTGGTCGCCGACGGCGCGCGGCAGGCGGATATGGCCGGCCTCGGGATGGTTGGCGCCGCCGTGCGGCACGCCGCCGATCAGCAGGCCCACCCCGATGCCGGTGCCGATCGTCACGTAGCAGAAGGTGTCCAGCCCGCGGCCGCTGCCGAACAGCAGCTCGCCCACGGCCGCACAGTTGACGTCGGTGTCCAGCGCCATCGGGACGTCCAGCCGCCGCCGGAAGTGGCCGAGGAGGTCGATGTCGCTCCAACCCACCTTGGGCGTCGAGGTGATCGAACCGTAGTCGGCCGAGGTCTGGCGCAGGGACAGCGGGCCGAAGCTGCCGATCGACAGGGCCGACAGCGGGCCATGGGTCGCCGCCGCCTGGTCGAAGAAGGCGCTGGCCGCCCCCAGGGTCTCGTCGGGCGTGGTGGTGGGGATGCGCACCTGGTCGAGGATCACGCCATCCTCGTTGGCCACCCCGCACAGGAACTTCGTCCCGCCGGCCTCGACGCCGCCCAACAACATGCGATCTGACATGGTTTCAATACTCGTGGATGGAGGCTCACTGGCCGACTTGACGGGGCGCGGACGCGCGGCCGGGCAGGCGCCGTCGCGCGCCCGGACCAGGGAAGGCTAGAACCTGTGGGTGAGGCTGGCGAGGCGGTCGCGCTCGGCTTGCGCCGGAGGGGCCAACGCGCTCCCCGCGGCCAGGACGGCAGCCAGGGATACGGACGTGCGACAGCAAGCTCTGAAGGCCATTGTTTCCTCACGCGATGCGCCTTTCGAGACGCTATTCTTTCCGCCGGTCGGCGGCGTTATCCGACTAAATCTACTTAGGTGATTTAGTCAAGTCAACGGGGAGGAGAAGTTGGCGACGCAGTTTGATTTTGGGTCTTGAGGGAAACCCGCCTGGCAGCCGCTAACCTTCCCAGGGCTGGGCATAGAGCGTCTGGATCAGCGGACAGCCAGGGTCCTGGCCAGCGTCGCAGGCTCGTACCGAGTCAGCCAGAACCCGTTCCATCCGCTTTAGATCCTCGATCCGGGCGCGCACGTCCTTGAGGTGGGCGGCCGCAAGGTCACGCACCTCGGCGCAGGAGGCCTGCCCATCGCCCGCAAGCGCCAGCAGGGCGCGGACTTCATCCAGCGTAAATCCCAGCTCGCGCGCCCGGCGCACGAAGCCCAGCCGAGCGACATCTTGCGCCCCGTAGCTGCGGTAGCGGCCACGGCGCGGCGGCTCGGGTATCAGCCCGATCCGCTCGTAGTAGCGGATCGTCTCGATGTTGCAGCCCGTGCGCCGGGAGAGATCGCCGATCTGGATCGCCTGTTCGGCCATGGGGCGTCTTTCGATTAGGGCTTGAGTCTGTAGTGACTACAGACTGCATCCTAGTCGACGTCGAACCGGGAGACGATGGCATGACGACAAGCAGCGAGCCCCAGGCCCGACAAGACGGGAAGCCGACCGGGATCGTCCTCAGCTGGGCGGCGGTCGTCGCCGCGGCCGGAGCGGTGTTCGCCTGGGCCGCCTGTTGCGTCCTGCCCATGTCGCTGGCGCTGGCCGGCCTGGGATTGGGCGGCCTGAGCTGGATCGCGGGTCAGCGCGCCTGGATCACGCTCGGCGCGCTCGGCGTGATCGGCGCGGGTTGGGTGCTGACCTGGCGACGAGCGCGGATGTGCCGGACGGACGGCGCTTGCCCGGCGCCGTCGCGGCTCGGGATCGGCCTGCTTTGCACGGCCACCCTTCTCGTCCTCCTGGCCCTGGCCTGGCGCCCGATCATCGAACCCTGGGCCTTGGCCCTGATCCGGAGCGCACGCGGATGAGCAACGTGCAGATCGAGCCCCGCTCCACATTGACCTGTCCGCGATGCGGCCACCAGGCAACCGAGACCATGCCGACCGACGCCTGCCAGTATTTCTACGACTGCCAGGGCTGCGGCGCCGTCCTCAAGCCCAAGCCCGGCGATTGCTGCGTCTACTGCTCCTACGGAGACGTGGCCTGTCCGCCGATCCAGGAGGGGGGCGGCAAGGGGTGTTGCGGGTGACCTAGGGAGCCGACGCCGCGCATGCCAACTCCCAGACTCAAACTGCGTCACCACCGAGGAGAAAGCGGAAACCTGCCTAGTCGTCCGCGCCCTTCAGGAGCGAGCCGAGGTTGGGGGTGTAGCTGGCGTAGAGCGGCAGGAGCCCGGCCCCCATGGCCGGGGCGACTTCGCCGATCCGGCCCCGAAGCAGGCTGGGCGTGAAGAAATCCCGCGGCGCGCTGGCGGCGATCTTCCCTTCGACCAGCTGACCCAGCGTCTCCAGGGCGGCCTCGTCCAGGGCGCCGCTGAGCACCACCGCGTCGAGGTCCAGCAGGCTGTTGGCGCCGACGGTGACGAAGGCGATGGCTTCGGCGCAATCCTCGAGCCAGGCCTGGCGGATCGCGGCGTCGTCGCCGGACCCCAGGCGGGCTTCCAGGCTGTAGAGCGACGCCCTGTGGAGCAGGAAGTCCCGGCCTCCCGGCGTCGGAACCGGCATCGAGGCCAGGGCCGCGGCGTTGCCATGGCGGCCCTGGTGGATCTGGCCGCCCAGCACCAGGCCGCCGCCGACGAAGGTGCCGATGTGGAAATAGAGGTAGTTCTCGACCCCCAGGCCGACGCCGCACAGGAGCTCGGCCAGCGCCGCGGCGTTGCCGTCGTTCTCGAAGAACACCGGACAGTCCAGCCCGGACCGGAAGGCCGCCTCGACATCGGCCCGCCCCCAGTCCTTGGCCTGGTCGGCCGAAACCCCGATCTCGTCACGCCATTCGCCGATGAACCACGGCATGGCGATGCCGACTCCCAGGAACGCCTCGCGCCGCTCCGGCGCCAGGGCGGCCAGCTGAACCCGGGCGAACTGCGCGATCTCGGCGATCACCGCTTCCGGCTGGGGGAACGCCACGTCGTGGGTCTGGGTGGCCAGGACCACGCCGTCGAAGTTCAGCAACACGCAGGTCAGCCGGTTGCGCCCGATCTCGACGCCGATGGTGAAGCCGTTGTCGCCGTTGATCTTGTAGATCGTTGAGGGCTGGCCCATCCCGCCCGTGCGTCGCCCGGCCACGACCAGCAGACCGTCGGCCTCCAGGCCTTCGACGATGCGGACGGCCGCCTGGGGCGACAGTCCGGTGATCTTGGCCAGGTCGGCCTTGGAGGCGCCGTCGAGCCGGCGGATCGTCGAGAGGACGAGGCGCTCGTTATAGCGGCGAACGCCGTTGGAATTGCTGCCGCGCGCCATTCGACGGAAACCCTCTGGGCCGGTGGGGCCGGCATGATAGCCGCGCGGCTTCGAGTCGCTAGCCGGTCAATCCTATCGCCCATCGACGGGCCCCACACCCCCTCCCCCATTCGACCAAGCCTCGGGCCGGCCCGCCCTCGACGCGACTAAATCACATCACTTGACGTTACTAAATCACCTTAATAGATTTAGTCCGACTGGAGGCGCTCCGGTCCTGCAAGCGTGAACACACGCTGCGACGCGAGGGGGAAACATGAGGCAGCCATTTGGGATCGTTGTTCCGATGTCGCTCGGGCGGCCGGTGAACGCCAACGCCGCGCGGGCGGACCGTCCGCCCCGACCTCAAGTAAGGTCAAAAGATTTTCCGGCGCCTTCGACCTCGGCTTCTGCGTTCGCGAGCCAAAATCGAAGCTTCCAAGAGTTCTGACCGCTCCATTTCGCGGAGCCAGATCCAAGACAATTCCAAGAACAAGGCATTTGAAATGCCGAAACCATCAGGGAGATATCTCATGTCCAGGAAAACACTGCTTCTGTTCTGCTCGGCCGCTCTCGTTCCCCTGCTCGCCGTCTCGCCAGCGATCGCGCGGCAGACCGGCGGCGCCGTGGATCCGGCCGACGCCGCAACCGTCGAAGAGGTCGTCGTCACGGGCTTCCGCGCCGCGCTCGGCTCAGCCCAGGACATCAAGCGCACGTCGGAATCCATTGTCGACGCCGTGGTCTCCGAGGACATCGGCAAGCTGCCCGACAACAACGCCGCCGAGGCCATCTCGCGCGTGCCCGGCGTCCAGGTGCTGCGCTACAACGACGAGGCGGGCCAGATCCTGGTCCGCGGCCTTCCGGACGTCGCCACCACCTTCAACGGCCGCGAATTCTTCACCGCCGACGACCGGGTGCTTCACCTGCAGGACTTTCCCGCCGGCGTGGCGGCGGGCCTGGAGGTCTACAAGTCCGGGACCTCCGACCTGATCGAGCCCGGCCTCGCCGGCCTGGTCAACCTGCGCTCGCGCCGGCCGTTCGACGTCAAGGACGTCGAGATCGCCGGCGAAGTGCGCGCCTCCTACAATGACCAGTCGAAAAAGTTCGACCCAGCCGGCAACCTGCTGGCCACCAAGCGCTGGGACACCGCGATCGGCGAGATCGGCGCGCTGATCAACGTCAGCTACGTCCGCACCATCTATCGCAACGCCGACCGCTACGCCGACTCCGCCATCGTCAGCCCGGCCGGCTTCTCGGCGGGCGACCCGGCCGACGACCTGACCGTCACCACGCCGGGGGTCGGGCAGTTCCGCTTCCCCGCCACGATCGGCAATTTCTACGAGTCGGGGACCCGCCACCGGCCGGCGGTCAACGGCACCCTGCAATGGCGCCCGACGCCCAACCTCGAGCTCTACGCCGAGGGCCTGTGGCAGGCCTATCGCGGCAAGGTCATGCACGAGGGCTTCAACGTCAATCTGGTGCGGCCAGGCCCCAATGGCGTCACCCCGACGCTCAGCAATGTGGCGCTGGTCCCCGGCGAGGCGGACAAGGCCGCCAGCCTGACCCGGAACGGCGGCTATAC
This sequence comes from Caulobacter sp. AP07, assembly GCF_000281955.1. Lineage (GTDB taxonomy): Bacteria > Pseudomonadota > Alphaproteobacteria > Caulobacterales > Caulobacteraceae > Caulobacter. The sequence goes on from NZ_AKKF01000047.1 coordinate 9,105, forward strand.
CCCGGAATTCTTCCGCTCCACCCAGAACGACCAGACCGACACCTACCAGGGCGCCCTCGGCTTCAAGTGGACGGCCGGTCGGGCGACCCTCTCCGGCGACTTCGCCTACACCAACAGCCGCTACACCGCCTCCGAATACAGTCTCGACGCCCAGTTCGCGAGCGCCCCCACGGTCAATGTCGACTTCGACGTCAAGGGCTCGGCGGTCTTCGACCTCGCCGGCTATGACAGCAACAATCCGGCCAACTATGTCTGGCGCGGCTATTACGAGCGCGACTTCGTCACCAAGGGCGACGGCTACCAGGGGCGCGTGGACCTCGCCTACGACACCGAGATCACCTGGCTGCCCAAGCTGCAGGTCGGACTGCGCGCGACGGACCGCACGTCGGAGGTGAGGAGCGGCAATCGCTACGCCTACACCGCCGGGCTGGGCCTGCCGCTGACCAGCCTGCCGACCGGTTCGCTCGAGCTGGTGACCGACGGCTATCGCGGCGATCCCCAGCGCTTCCAGAACTGGCTCATGCCCAGCCGCCAGTCGATCCGCGACAACGCCGGCGCGCTGCGGGCCCTGTCCCGGGCCGCCCTGCCCCAGCTGATCGCGGCCAATCCCGGCGACCTGGGCCTTCGCGACGCCCTGACGCGCTTCAGCACCGACGCCATCCCGGTGGATCCGCTGGCCGGCTTCTCGGCCAAGGAGGCCAGCTACGCCGGCTATGTCCAGGGCGCCTACGACCTGCGGTTCGGGGACATCGACGTGGACGGCACGGTGGGCGTGCGCATCGTCAACACGGACGGGACCTATTCGGGCTTCTCGCGCGTGGTCGATCCCAGTGGCGTGGCCACCATCGTGCCGACCAGCGCCAGCCAGGACTACACCGACGTCCTGCCCTCGTTCCAGTCGCGCATCCGCTTCTCGCCGGAATGGCAGATGCGCCTGGCCTATACCCAGACCCGCACCCGCCCGGGGTTCGGCCAGCTCAACCCGTCGCTGAACATCACCCAGAACAGCACCAGCGGCGGCTCGACCTCGATCTACAACGCCTTCGGCAGCGGCGGTAACCCCGACCTCAAGCCGCTGACGTCGAACAATTACGACGCGACCCTGGAATACTACTTCTCGAAGACCGGCTCGGCGTCGGTCGCGGTCTTCTACCGAGACCTCGACGGCTTCATCAGCAACTACACGCGCGACGTCACCGACCCGGTCTACGGCCTGATCCAGATCAACCGTCCGGAGAACGCCGGGGCCGGCAGGATCAAGGGGGCCGAAGCCTCGGCGCAGACGTTCTTCGACTTCCTGCCCGGCTGGCTGTCGGGCTTCGGGGCCCAGGCCAACGTCACCTATCTCGACGGCACGAACGCGCTGCCGAGCGTCCTGGGCGAAGGGGCGCGATCGGTGCGGATCACCGGCCTGTCGAAATGGACCTACAACCTCACCGGCTTCTACGAACGCGACAAGATTTCCGCCCGGCTGTCGTACAATCACCGCTCCGATTTCATCACCAGCTACAATCGCGGCGTCAGCGACACGCAATATGCCGGCGAGATCACGCGCGGCGTCTCGCGCCTGGATTTCTCGGTGGCCTACGAGCCGGTCAAGGACATCTCCATCGTCGCCAATGTCAGCAACATCCTGGCCAAGCCGTTCAACAACTATCGCTACTACAATGAGACGCAGTTCTTCCCCAGGGATCTGCGGATCGAGGGCCGGTACATGAGCCTGGGCGTGCGCTTCAAGATGTAGCCCTGGGACCGACAGGGATGGGACCCGCGCCCGTCCCTGTCGGTCGACAGCGCCTCCCCCCAAGCCAACGCCCCACCGTGGAGACAGCGCATGCTCAGCCACCTCGTGAGCCTGGCCCTGCTGGCCGCCTCGCCGACGATCGCCGGCCCGGCGCCCGTCTATTTCGCCGGCGAGACCGCGGGCGTCGGCGACCCCAACCCCTATTACGAAAACGGCGTCTATTCGGTCTTCTACCTGAAGAACGAGGGCCGACATCCCTGGTGGGTGACCCAGAGCGCGGACCTGTCGGCCTGGTCCAGGCCGCTTGAAGTGGTGCCCGTCGGCCAGCCCGACGCCCCCGACGACTGGACCGGCAGCGGCAGCGTCATCGCCGATCCGGCGGGCGGCTATCGCCTCTACTATACCGGTCACGACCCCGAAGGCCGGCCCAAGGAGGTCGTCATGGGGGCCCGGGCTCCCAGCCTCGCCGGTCCCTGGCGAAAGACCCCCGAAACCACCTTCGCCGGCCCGCCCGACTACGATCCGTCGGACTTCCGCGACCCCTTTGTTCTCTGGAACGCCGAGGCGAAAGCCTACTGGATGCTGCTGGCCACCCGGCATGAGAGCAAGGCGGCCATCGGCCTCTACACCTCGCCGGACCTGGCGCGGTGGACCGCAGCCCCGCCGCTCTATGCGGAAGCTTCGCCCCTCAACCTCGAAGTGCCCGACCTCTTCCCCGAGGGCGGCGACTGGTTCCTGCTCTATTCCGACCAGCGCCAGGCGCGCCAGGTCCGCTACCTGACCGCCACCCACGGCGCGGGCGGCTATGCCTATGGCCCCTACGACGCGCTCGATGGGCGTGGCTTCTATGCGGGCAAGTCGGCCGGAACGGGCGAGAGCCGCCTGCTCTTCGGCTGGGTGGCGCACAAGAGCCAGCGCCAGGACGCCATGGACTTCGTCTGGGGCGGCGACCTGGTCGCCCACGCCGTGCGGCGCACGGGCCCCGGGACGCTGGCCGTCAGCCTGCCCGGCGACATCGCACGCCAGTTCGACACCGAGCGCGCGACGCTCTCACCCACGGCCCTGGAGATCGGCGCCGCCGACCGGGCCCTGCGGGTCAGGGCCGACCTGCGCGTGAAGCCGGGCCAGCGCCTTGGCGTCGCCTTCAACGAGACGGCCTCCGGCCGCGCCAGCACGATCGTGCTCGACACCGCCAAGGGCGAGGCCGCCTTTCTCTACGACGGCGACCCCGCGCACGCGCCGCGCGTCGCCTTCCCGCCCGACGCGGACGGCCGCTACACGTTCGACCTGGTGGTCGATCCCCGGCTGGGCCTGGGCGTCATCTACATCAACGATTTTCGCGCCTTGAGCTTCCGCTACTACCGGGTCGGCGAGACCACGCTGTCGCTCTTCGCCGACGGCGGCTTCGCCGCGCTCACCGGTTCGGTGAAGGTGCGCGGCGAAGCCCGCTAGCTAGCAGGCGATCCGGTCGGCCGGGTCGACCCCGCTGTCGCCCCGATGCCGATACTGCTCCAGGGAGGCGATCTTCATCTCGATCGAGAAGCCG
>NZ_AKKF01000048.1 GCF_000281955.1 Caulobacter sp. AP07
GGGCGCCATCGGCGGTGCCCTGCCGGTGGGGCTGCTGGGCATCGGCGCGGCGATCGGCCTGGGCCTGGTGCTCATCGACATCCTCCTGCGCCGGACCAGCGCCGACCGTCTGAGCCTGCCGCCGCTGGGCGTGGGCCTGGCGATCTACCTGCCGAGCGCGGTCACCGCCCCGGTCGTGGTGGGCGCCCTGGCCGGCTGGATCTACGATCGCGTGGTGTCCAAGGATCGCATGGCCGAGCCGGCCAAGCGGCTGGGCGTGCTGATCGCCTCGGGCTTCATCGTCGGCGAGAGCCTGTTCAACGTCGCCCTGGCCGGCCTGATCGTCGGCACCAACAAGGCTTCGCCGCTGGAGGTTCCTTTCGCGCCGTCCGAGCACGTGGGCATGATCCTGGCCCTGATCGCCGCCGCCGTGGTGGTGGTCGGCCTCTATGGCTGGGCCCGCAAGGCGGCCAACAAGATCACCGCCTGATCGGGCGGGTTTGATCGAGACAAGGGACCCGGAGGGCGAGCGCCTTCCGGGTCCTTTTTTGTTCTGGGCCTTTGGGAGGTGGGGCTAGAGCGGAGCCAGCACCGTCAGCACCTGCTCGCACCGGAACCGGAACCCCAGCGCCTGATACAGCGCGATCGCACCGGCGTTGTCGGCGTAGCTGTGCAGGAACGGGGTCTCGCCACGCGCCTGGATGGCCTGCGCGACATGCAGCATCAGCCGCGCCGCATAGCCCCGGCCCCGGAAGTTCGGATGGGCGCAGACGCCGCTGACCTCGGTGAAGCCGTCGGGCCGCAGGCGTTCGCCGGCCATGGCCGCCAGCCGGCCGTCGACCTTGACCCCGACGAAGTCGCCCAGTTCGTGGGTGCGACGGAAGAACGGGCCCGGCTTGGTCAGGGTGGCCAGGGCCAGCATGTCCGGGGCGTCGGCCTGGGTCAGGGGCAGGATTTCGAAATCGGCGGGCTTGGGCTCGGCCAGATCCTCGGCGACCATCTGCCAGAGGATCGCGCGGTTGACGACCTGGGTCCCCGGGACCGGCGGCGGGTCGAACCGCTCGACCACGCCGACCTCGCCGGGGTGGGCGCGGACCAGCCGACCCAAGGCGGCCAGGCTCTCGGGCGCCTGGTTCGCGGTGGCGGCGAACAGGCCAAAGTCGGGATGGACCCGCAAGGCGTCGCCATCGACCAGGGCCAGGTCGGACTGGCGTCCGGTGAACGCCGACCAGACCACGCGGTCGAGGGGGTGCGGGTTCCTCATCGGCAATAGACCTCGATCAACGCCTTGACCGCCCCGACCACGGCCAGGGCCGGCTTGTCGTCGTCCTCGAACATCTGGCTGGAGGTGAACACGCCTTCGATCAGCAGCATCATCGCGTCGCCCAGCGCCTTGGGATCGGACGCGCCCATCTGCTCGGCCTTGGCCCGCAGCCGGTCCCGCAGTTCCTGCTTGTGGGCCTGCGACACCGCCCGGCCGACATGGTCGCGGTCCGGATATTCCACCACGGCGTTGGAGAGCGCGCAGCCGCGATAGTCGGCGCCGCCCGACCGGGCCGCCAGCCCCTCGAAATAACCGACCATCTGGGCCTTGGCGTCACCCGGGAACGCCGCCTCGGCCGCCTCGAAGCGGTCCCAGAAGCCCAGCTCGACCTCGCGCAGCACGGCGGCCACCAGGTCGTCCTTGGACTTGAAGCTGCGATAGAGGCTGGGCTTGGTCACCCCGGCCTTGGTGACGATCTCGTCCACCCCGACCGCCCGGATGCCCTCGCGATAGAACAGCTCGCGGGCGGTGTCGAAGATGCGCTCGGCGGCGCGCGGCCCGGGGCCGTAGGGCCGGTGGTGTTCGGGGATGTCTTGCGACGTTTCTGGGGCAATTTTCGTCATGGCGCTTGACGATGTTACTTACCGGTACGTATAGGCGACAGCAACCCCCGTACCGATCGGTTACATCGCATGCAGATCCTCCGCCGCACCCTCGGTTCCCGCTACGCCTTCGTCGTGGCCGGCGTCACCTTCCTGGCGCTGTTGTCGGCCGCCGGCCTCAGGGCGGCGCCGGGCGTGCTGATCCTGCCGCTGGAGAAGGCCTTCCACTGGGATCGCGGGACGATCTCGACGGCGGCCGGGATCGGCATCTTCCTCTACGGCCTGACCGGGCCGTTCGCGGCGGCGCTGATGCAGTCGTTCGGCGTGCGGCGCACGGTCAGCCTGGCCCTGGTGCTGATGGCGGTGTCGACCGGACTGTCGGCCTTCATGACCCAGAGCTGGCAGTACGTGGCCACCTGGGGCGTGATGGCCGGGTTCGGCAGCGGCGCGGTGGCCATGGTGCTGGGCGCGACGATCGTCAATCGCTGGTTCGTCGAGCGGCGCGGCCTGATGCTGGGCCTGCTGACGGCGGCCACGGCCACCGGCTCGCTGATCTTCCTGCCGGCCATGGCCTGGATCGCCGACCACGGCGGCTGGCGGCCCGTGGTGCTGACGGTCGCCGCCGTCGCCGCGATCATGGCCCCGATCTGCTGGCTGCTGATCCCCGAGAGCCCCGACGCGATCGGCCAGCGGCCCTACGGCGCGCCCGACGACTGGGTGGCCCCGCCCAAGGGCTCGGCCTCCAACGCCCTGGCCGGCGCGTTCGGCGCCCTGGCGCGGGCCAGCAAGACCCGGACCTTCTGGCTGCTGTTCGGCGGTTTCTTCATCTGCGGCCTGACCACCAACGGCCTGATCGGCGTGCACATGATCGCCTTCTGCGGCGACCGCGGCATGCCCGAGGTGCGGGCCGCCGGCCTGCTGGCGCTGATGGGGCTGTTCGACCTGTTCGGGACCACGGCCTCGGGCTGGCTGACCGACCGTTACGACCCGCGCAAGCTGCTGTTCATGTACTACGCCCTGCGCGGGCTCTCGCTGATCTACCTGCCGTTCTCGGACTTCTCGATCGTCAGCCTGTCGGTGTTCGCGGTGTTCTACGGCCTGGACTGGATCGCCACCGTGCCGCCGACCGTGCGGCTGGCGACCGAGGCGTTCGGCGACCGCGACGGGCCGATCGTCTTCGGCTGGATCGGGGCCGGCCACCAGCTGGGCGCCGCGACGGCGGCGATCGGCGCGGGCGTGATCCGCGCCCAGTCGGGGCAATATATGGAGGCCTTCATCATCGCCGGCCTCGCGGGCCTGGTGGCGGCGGGCGCGTCGCTGATGGTGGTGCGGCGGGGCGCGCTGGCGGCGGCCTGACTTGCCCCCTACGGGTCGCTTCGCGACCGTCTTCCCCCATAGGGGGAAGAGCTCAGGCTCCGCCCCCTATGGGGGCGGACAGACCGCGAAGCGGTCAGGTGGGGGCAAGTCGGAAGCCGGACTAGACTACTCCAGGTCTTCCGCCAGGATCGCCATCTCGAACATGAACGAGCCGTCCTCGTCCTCGTCCTGGAAGATGACGCCGATGAATTCGCCCTTCACCTCGACCTCGGCGGAATCCTTCTGCTTGGGACGGGCCTTGAGGACGATGTGGGGGTTGCCGAAGGTGCGCTTCAGATGGCCTTCGAGCTTGGCGATGGTGGCGGCGTCCATGACGGGCTCCTGGTCTCGGTGGGGCGCCGGGGCGCTGTGTGTCGGCGGAAACTAGATCGCCGACCGCGAAAGTGTAAGGGGTTTTGCGCCTTTGGCCGGTCCCGCCTGTTGAGAACCGGGCGGCGGCGGGGTCGCCGCGCCCTGGGCCAGCAGCCAGTCGCGGAACCGGCGGGCGGCCTTGGTGGCCTTGCCCTTGGGCGTCAGGGCGCAGATCAGGGCCCGTCCGGGGATCAGGCCCAGCGGGGCTACCAGCCGCCCAGCGGCCAGGTCGCCCTCGACGAAGGCCCACGGGCCCATGGCCACGCCCAGGCCGGCGGCGGCGGCTTCCAGCATGTAGAAATAGTGATCGAACTCACGGTTCACCTGGGCCGGCGGCAGGGTCAGGCCCGCGGCGGCCTCCCATTCGGCCCAGCTTTCGATGAAGGTTCGGGTGTGCAGGCGAGGCAGGCGAGCCAGGGCCTCCAGGTCGCCGGCCCCGGCGGCGAGGACGGGCGAGACCACCGGTCCGACATGGTGCTTGAGGAACGGCGTGACCTCGGCGTCGGGCGAGGGCGGGGCGTCGGGCAGGCGCATGCGGATGGCCAGGTCGATCCCGTCGGCGCGGAAATCGAACGGGCCGTTGGACTCCACGATCCGCACCGGGATGTCGGGATGGGCGGTCACGAAGTCCGGCAGGCGCGGAATCAGCCACTTCATCGCGAAGGTCGGCAGGCACGAGACCACCAGCGCGCGGTCGGCGGTCTCGGCGGGACGGGGGATGGCGGCGTCGATCTGGTCGAAGGCCAGGGTCAGGGCCTGGGCCAGGGTCACGCCCGCCTCGGTCAGCACCAGCCGGGTGCGCGGACCCTCGGTCAGTGGCGTTCCCAGGTGGTCTTCCAACTGGCGGATCTGGCGACTGATGGCGCCGTGGGTGACGCACAGCTCGTCGGCCGCCAGGGTCATCCGCCCGCGCCGGCCGAACGCCTCGAAGGCGCGCAAGGCGTTGAGCGGCGGAAGCGAGCGGGCGGCCATGTGACGAAACCTCACAGATGGCCGCTGATAAGTCGTTATCCGGACCGACGCAACCGTCCGATAACCGGGCCATGAGCAAGCTCGCCCCCCACAGCGTCACCCTCGCCCAATGGCTGGCCGTGCTGGCGGTGTGGGGGCTGGCGGCCTACGGCGCGCTGGCGGGGAAGCCGGCCGAGGCGCGGCGGGACCAGGTTCACCTGATCGCCTGCCGGTAAATCACAATAGACCCCTACTTCCCCTCCGGCTTGACGATCATCGTCCACGACTTGTCGTCGCCCAGGAACTCCCGGGCCGCCTTCTGCACGTCCGCAACCGACACCCGTTGCAGGCCGGCGATCACCGAGCGGGTGGAGTCCAGCAGGCGCGGGTCGGTCTGGGCGCCCGACAGGGTTCCCAGCCAGTACTCGTTGGTCTCGCGGGCCTTTTCGATCTGGTCGATGCGCGGCTTCTTGGCCCGGTCCAGCTCGTCGGCGGTGACCGGCTTGTCGCGCAGGTCGGCGGCGATCTGGCGGATGCTGGCGACGATGCCGTCCATCTTGGCGGGCGGAGCCTCGACGCTGACGGCCAGGTAGCCCCAGTGATCGAAGGTGACGCTGGCGGTGGCCGAGGCCGAGGGCGAATAGGTGGCCCCCTGCTTCTCGCGCAGCTCGTCGGTCAGCCGCAGCTGCATCACCTGGGCCAGGATCTGGGTGTTGCGGGCCCGCTGCAGGTTGGCGAACAGGTCGTCGGTCCGCCAGGCCATGAACAGCTGGCCCTGGTCGGCGCGGCCCTTGTGGAAGCGCACCACCGGCGTGGCCGAGGGGGCGGGGAAGGGGGTCTTGTCGGCGCCGGCCGGGGCGGGGGTGTCGGTGCGGGCCGGCAGGGCGCCGAAGGTCTCGGCCACGGCGGCGATCGCCTTGTCGACCGTGATGTCGCCGACCATCACCACCTCGATGTCGTCAGTGGCCAGGGGCTTGTCGATCGCCGCCTTCAACTGGTCGAGCGACGCGCCGGCGATCTGCTGGCGGGTGGGGAAGGTCCAGCGGCCGTCGCCGCCGTGCAGCAGTCCGCCCAGGTCGCGGCCCATCACGCCGCTGCTGGTGGTCTCCATCTGGTCGTGGATGGTGCTGTAATAGGTCTTGATGCGGGTGAAGGCCTCGGGCCGCCAGCCGCCCTCGGTGGCGTAGGCCGCCAGCACCTGCAGCTCGGTCGACAGGTCCTCGGGGCGGGTGCGGCCCGACAGGCTGAAGGCGTCATCCTCGACCCCCAGGCCGGCGTTCCACACCTTGCCGTTCAGCACCCGCTCCATGTCCTGGGCGCTGATCTGCTTGAGGCCGCCTTCGATATAGGCCGAACCGGCCCACAGCGGGCTCTGGGCGTTGGTCGGCAGGTCCAGCAGGCCGTGGCCGATACGGGCCTTCACCAGGATCTGGTCGTCGCGGAACTTGGTCGGCTTGACGGTCAGGCGCACGCCGTTGGCGAAGCGCACGAAGACGGTGTCCAGGTCGGTGATGTCGCGCTGCTCGGCGACCGCGCCGATCGCGCCGAAGCTGGCATAGGGCCAGGTGGTGATTCCCGGCGCGGCGGGGGCGGCGACTGGGGTCTTGCCGGAGGCGACATAGGCGTCGGCCACCGTCTGCTCGGCCCCGTCGATCGCCGTGGGAGTCGGCACGGTGATCAGCGGGCCGCCGCCGGCGAACTGCGCCTTGAGCACCGCCGACACCGTGTCGGCGGTCAGGCCCTTGGTGGCCTCGTCGAACACCACCAGGTTCTGGGACGGGCTGGTGACGACCTCCTTGTCGCCCAGCGAGCCGACGATGGCGCCGGCCAGGGCGGTGGTGCGCTGGGTGGCCTCGCCGGCCGCGGCGGCCACGAAGCCCGCACGCATGGCGGCGATCTCGCGGTCCAGCTCGTCCTGGCGCACGCCGTACTGGGCGACGCGGCGCTGTTCCTGGTCGAGGGCGGTCATCGCCTCCTTCCAGCGGCCGGGCTGGGCGGTGGCGGCCAGGGTGGTGATCTGGGCGGCGTGCTCCTGGTCGTTCTGCATGGCCATGCCGACGATGAACGGCGGGGCGTCCGAGCGGGTCAGCACCTGCAGCCGGCGGTTCAGCACCGAAAAGCCCAGGGCCTTGACCAGTTCGGCCTTGTCCTTGGCGCGGATTTCCAACCCCAGGTCCGGCGGGGTGACCCACGACATCTGCACCGCCAGCTGGGCGCCCGGCTCGACCAGCACCTTGGCGGTCAGGCCGCGCTTGGCGACGGCGCCGAGCGCCGGCTTGATCCCGGCCGGGCCCTGGCCCTTCCAGTCGCCGAACCGGGCCTTGATCTTGGCCTCCATGGCGTCGACGTCGAAGTCGCCCACGGCCACGACCACGGCGTTCTCGGGCCGGTACCAGGCTTGGTAGAAGTCGCGGATGCGCTGGGCCGGGGCGGTCTTGAGGATCTCGGTCTGGCCGATCGGCAGGCGCTCGGGCGGCCGCTGGCCGGCCAGCTGGAAGGCGAAGGTGTTGACGAACACCCGGTAGCCGGGCGTGTCGCGCGTGCGCTCCTCCGACAGCACCACGCCGCGCTCGCGATCGACGGCGTCGGGGGCGATGGTCAGCTCGCCGGCCGCCTCGCGCAGCAGCATCAGCGAGTTGTCGACGGTGTCGTCGTCGGTCTTGGGCAGGTCCAGCTGGTAGGTGGTCTCGCTGAAGCCGGTCGAGGCGTTGGTGTCGGCGCCGAAGGCCAGGCCATGGCGCTCGAGGATCTTGGTCATCTCGCCTTCGGGCACGTTCTTCGAGCCATTGAACGCCATGTGCTCGAGGAAGTGGGCCAGGCCCTGCTGCTCGTCGGTCTCCATCAGCGAGCCGGCGTCGAACCACAGGCGCAGGGCGGCCTGGCCGGGCGGGGTGGCGTTCTTCTGGATGGCGTAGCGCATGCCGTTGGGCAGCACGCCGAACCGGACGCGCGGATCGGGCGCGACGTCGGACACCGCCTGCGGCCACTGGCCGGGCTTCACCGCGTCGATCGTCGGCCCCGTGGAGGCGGCCGGTGCGCCGGTGGAAGGGGCGGCGGTCGCGGGGCGGTCGCCGTCGGGCTTGAACTTGGACAGGGTCGCGCAGGCGGAAAGGCTGAGCCCGGCGGAGAGGACAAGCGCCAGGCGCGAAACGCGGATCATGTGCGACCTTGAAGTAGAGCGGTGAAGGAGCGGCACCTTGACCGCAGGCCGTGGCGCAAGCAAGGCGTCGGTGCGGCCATCCACGGCCATCCATGTCGGGCATGCGACACTAGGTCCAAGGGAAATCCGCGGTCGATCGGATACTACGGCGGCGGTCATGCCCTCGTCGAAACCCCCGTCCGCGCCGGTCGGCCCGCCGTCCGACACGCCGCCGCCGCCGGTCGCGGCGGCGAAGCAGGCTGTCGCCGTGGCCGGTCCCCGGACCGCGCCGGCCGCCGGCTCCCGGGTGCTGGTGGCCGACGACAACGCGGCCAGTCGCGAACTGGTCCGCGCCCTCCTGCGGTCGGTGGGCCATCGGGTCGATCTGGCGATCAACGGGGCCGAGGCGGTCGCCGCCGCGTCGGGGGGCGGATACGACCTGGTGCTGATGGATGTGCGGATGCCGGTCCAGGACGGGATCAGCGCCACCCGCGCCATCCGCGCCCTGGATGGTCCGGCCGCCCGCGTGCCGATCATCGCCCTCAGCGCCAACATCCTGGCCCGGCAGATCGAAACCTACCGCGCCAGCGGCATGGACGACCACATCGGCAAGCCGATCGCGACGGGCGAACTGCTGGCCAAGGTGGCGCGGTGGAGCGGTTTGGCGCGTCCTTGAACCCTCGCCCAGCGGGAGAGGGTTCGTTTGGTGTGGTTCTCTAGGCGGCTCCCCCGCCTCAGTGTCCCGAGTTCGTCACCGAGAAGCTGGCGTTGTTGCCTGTCGCCGTGGCCACGCCGACGATCGACCGCCCGCCGCCGCTCATGGTGATGGTCGAGCGGGCGCTGACGTCGACATTGTTGGACTGGCTGTTGGTGGCGTTCATCGTGCCGCTGCACTGGTTGCAGACATAGCCGGTGACCGCGTTGCCGATCGCCGTGGCCGAGGCCCCGGCGTCGTAGCCGTTGTTGCCCTCGAAGCTGGCGATCACCTCGACGCCGCCGCCGTCATTGACCTGGAGGTTGTCGAGCACCAGGCCCGGGCCGTAATTGCCGGCCATCACCGAGTTGCCGACGCCGTAGGCCGTGGCCTGGGCGGAACCGAACTCGTAGGAGGTTTCCTGCGCCTGGGCCCGCACATAGGCGGTGTTGTACTGGTGCGAGGTCACGTCCAGCAGCGGGCCTGTATTGGCGGCGTTCAGGTTGTTGCCCGAGGCCGTGGCCGCCGTGACGGTGACGTTGCTGTTGCCATAGGCGGTGAACTTGGTGGCCGTGACATTGGCCGCGCCGTTGTTCTGGTCGGTGATCACCCGGGCGGCCGACTGGTTGGCGCCGTTCAGGTCGATGTTGTTGCCGGCCGCGGTGCCGGCCACGACGGCGGTCCCGGCGACATACTGGATGATCGCCCCGCCGTCGGCGGCGACGTCGGCCTGGTTGTTCTGGCTGACCCGCGCGCCCATCGATCCGTTGTTGAGGGTCAGGCCCTGGCTGTTGCCGGCCGCCAGGCTGCTTTCGACCACGTCGCCGGCCTGGGCGGTCTCGCCCTCGATCTGGCTGCGGGCGGTGACCGCGCCGGTGTTGGTCTGGACCATGAAGCCGGTCAGGGTGCCGGCGGCCGCCGTGGCCGTGCCGCTGTTGCCGACCGCCGTCGAGGTGACGGTGGCGACGCCCATCGAGTCGCTGACATTGACCACGCCATGGGCCAGGACGCCGCCCCGGTTGTCCTGGTTGGAGGTCAGGCCGCCGTCGGCGCCGTAGACGGTCATGCCGAACGTGTTGCCGCCCGCCGTGGTGGGGGCGGAGACGTCCTCGGCGGTGACGACGTTCAGCGTCTGCTCGGCGTTGATGTCGCCGAGGTTCAGCTGGTCGTTCGAACCCTGGCTGGGGACGGTCTGGCTAGTAGCGACCCCGGCCAGCATCACGCACATTGGGATCGCTGCGATCATTCCAGCGAGACGGGTCTTCGCGGGTTTGCGCATTGTTGGTTCCCAGGTTGTTGTAGGCGGGGACGAAAGCCCCGGTCGCCCCGACCGTGTTGGCGGCGTAGGGGTCGTACTGCAGGCAGCTTTGCGGGCCGGGCATGCCGTAGAGGTTGGCGCTCATCTCGATCGCCGCCCGCTCGATCAGCGAGCGCACGGCCAGCTGCATGGGCTCCAGGGCCCCGCGGCCGGCCGAAATGTCAAAGATGTTGCCGTTGAGGAAATCGAACACCCCGGCGCTGATCTCGCGGCCGACCACCTGCTTCTGGTAGGAGATCACGTCGACCACCTCCAGCGTGCGGGTGTTGATCAGCCGCAGGTCCAGGGCGATGTTCATGATGAACACCCGGCGGCGGAAATTGCCCTTCAGCCCGTCGGTGTCCTTGTCGCCGACATAGGCGTCGACCCCCGCCGAGCGGATGTTGTAGTTCAGCTCGGTGATGCCCCCGGCCACATAGAAGTCCGAGCCGGGCACCTGGCCCGCCAGGATCTTGCGATACTCGGCCGGCACGTCGGCGCCGGGCTTGGGGTTGTCGGAGATCAGCTTGTTGTTGGCGTATTTCAGCTCGTACTCCGACACCGAGGTGTCGAAGCGCTCGACCATCGGCATGCCGGCCTTGGCGAAGGCGGTCATGGCCAGCAGCGAGGCGCCTTGCGTCACCTTGCGGCCCGAGCCGTCGGACTCTTCCTTGCCGGTGTAGTCGGCGATGCGGCCGATGGCGACGCGCGGGGCCACGACGCGGTTGCTGCGCGCGTACTGGGCCAGGCAGACCAGGCCCGCCGTATAGGGCGTGGGGTTGGCGGTGACCGGCGCCGAGCCGATCGGCGTGGCGTAGTTGCCATTGCCCATCGGGGTGGGCACGCTTCCGCAGGCGCTCAGCGCCAGGCAGGCGCTCGCCAGCAGGAGGGAGAGGCGCTTAGCGGCCATTGCCCGAGGTTCCGTTGTTGACGTTGGTTCCGGCGCTGACATTGCCGTTGTTGGTCTGGGTGGAATTGACGATCACCGTGTTGTTGTTGCCCTGGGTGATGACCGTCAGGTTGTTGCCGATCGCGGTGGAGCCGCCGTAGCTGCCGTAGCCGCCGACCCCGGAATAGCTGTCCAGCGAACCCGACGAGTGGCTGGACGAATAGACGCTCTGGTCGGCGCCGGTCAGCATCACGCCGTCGACGATCACCCGGTTGCCGTTGGCGTCGCGGGTCGAATACTGGACGACGTGGTTTTCCGAACCGGCGACGCGGCCATAGCCGGCGTTGAACGACGCGGAATTGGTTTCCATCGACTGGGCGTGGGCGACGCCGGCGACGGACAGGGTCAGAACGGCCGAGCAAAGGGCCAGCGATAGGTCGCCACCCGGCAGTTTCTTCTTCTGATTGACCATCTCAACCTCCGCGAACGCCGACACGAGAGGGTTAAGCAACCCTCGTGCCAAAATCGGACAGCGTTCGGTGTAACCCCAAAGGTCTCGCGATTTGGTTAAGGTGAATCACCGGGCGGTGACCTGGGGTCGAACTGCGACACCAATGCAGCCCATTGATCCGAGGCGCGCTTTGCGAGACCCTCGTGAAAACGAATTTGTCAGGGAGGATTAGGCTTTGCTGGTTTCTCAGATCCTGAAAGACAAAGGTGATCTCGTGTTCACCGCCTCGCCGAACGAGACCGTGGAGGCGGCGGCGGCCCTGCTGCACACCCGTAAGGTGGGCGCGATGGTCGTGCTCGAGGATGACGAGACGATCGCCGGCATTCTTTCGGAACGCGACATCGTGCGGGTGATCGCCAAGGAGGGGGCCGCGGCCCTGACCAAGCCGATCTCGACCTGCATGACCCGCGACGTGCTCTTCGCCCAGCCCGAGGAGACGGTCGACGCCCTGCTCGAGCGGATGACCGACCGCCGGGTCCGCCACCTGCCGGTCTGCAAGGGCAAGCGCCTGGCCGGCATCATCTCGATCGGCGATCTGGTGAAGTACAAGATCCGCGAGACCCAGGCCGAGGCCGACGGCCTCAAGGCCTATATCGCGGCGGGCTGACCGGCCGCCGTGGGCGGGGGCGGGAAGGCCCGCGCCACACTCTATATAGGGCGCCCTATATAGAGTGCGTCAGCGCACGGGTTCGCCCAGCAGCTCGGCGCCCGAACCATTGACCGCGTCGGCCAGGCTGTAGCCCTCCAGAACCGCGGCGGTGGCGTCGCGGGCCCGCAGCAGGGCTTCACGCAGCGCGCAGGTCGCCAGGTCGCGGCAGTCCTCGCAGCGCCGGAAGGCCGTGCGGCTGACGCAGGGGGTCAGGGCCAGGGGGCCGTCGACCAGGCGGATGATCTCCGCGAAGCTGATCTCCCGGGCGTCCCGTCCCAGCAAGTAGCCGCCGAACTTGCCGCGCCGGCTGGCCACCAGGCCCTGGCGGGCCAATGCCAGAAGAATGGCCTCCAGGAACTTGCGGGGCGCGTCGGCCCGCACGGCCAGTTCGCCGGCCGTGACCTGGCCGCTCTCGCGGGCCAGTTCGATCATGGCGCGCAGGGCGTAACGGGCTTTCTGGGACAGCATGGATACGGGGCCTCTCTTTACAATGAAGGTCTATGGAGGCAGGGGAGGGGATGGCGCAAGCGGCCCGTGAGCGGCGCGCCCCCGGATTCATGCACAGATCCGCGCACAGGATAAGGCCGGGGTGCGATTGATCCGGTCGCTTTTGCGGTTGCGACTCTCCGGGGCGCTGGCTACACACCGCCCTCGCTTCGGGGCCAACGCCCGCCGGACGGATCCAAGGCCTTCGGGCCTTGCATTTGGAAAGGTGGATCGCTAAGTTCCGCGGCCTCAACCGACTCGGTGACGGATTTGCGAAGGCCCTGTCTTCAAGGGCTTCGTCGCCTCGTCTTTGTCTTTCGCAGCGGCTTCGGCCAGAGCATCGACAGAGAAGAAAACAGTCGGTTGACACGGGGTTTTGCTTTC
>NZ_AKKF01000049.1 GCF_000281955.1 Caulobacter sp. AP07
GGCGGTGCCCCAGCCGGTGGCGCAGATGGCCGAAAAGGCCGCCGACATGCTGATCACCGCCAGCGCCTCGGGCGAGAAACTGACGGCGGGGAGCCAGCTGTTGCCGTTCGAGCTGATGGTCCGGGCGTCGACGGGGCCGGCGCCGAAATAGCGCCAAAACGGTTGTCATCCCGGATCGGCGGCCCTGCGGGCCTTGTCCGGGATGACAGCGATTTTAGCGGGGTTGGGGACATGCACATGTGCATGTCCCCAGTCGTAGATCCCTACTTCGGCGCGTCGTACGACACCGGCAGCTTGGCCGCCGCCACCGTCACCTCGGCCTTCGCGCCCAGGTCCCGCGACGAGGCCCCCAGCGACACCTCGTAGGCCCCGCCGGCGATGTTCCAGGTCTTGGCCTTGGAGTCGAAGGTGGCCAGCAGGCGCGGGTCGACCGTGAGGCTGACCGTGGTGCTCGCGCCCGGGGCCAGGTCGACCTTCTTGAAGCCGGCCAGGCGGCGCGGGGCTTCCCAGCCAGCATTGGCCTTGGGGCCGACATAGACCTGGGGCACGTCCTTGCCGGCGACCTTGCCGGTGTTGGTGACCTTGAAGCTGACGGTCAGGGCGCCGCCGGCCACCGAGGTCTTCAGGTCGCTGTAGCCGAAGGTCGAGTAGGACAGGCCGTGGCCGAAGGCGAACAGCGGGGCGTGGCCCTTCTGGTCGAACCACTTGTAGCCGACGGCCGCGCCCTCGATGTCGTAATCGACGTCGCAGAAGTCATCCGGCTTGGCCGGGTCGCAGTCGATCGTCCGGCGCGGCAGCTGGTCGGCGCTGGCCGGGAAGGTGATCGGCAGACGGCCCGAGGGATTGACCTCGCCGGTCAGCACGCGGGCGATCGCCTCGCCGCCGTTGGTGCCGGAAAACCAGGCCTCGACCACGGCCCCGACCTTGGACAGCCACGGCATCAGCACCGGGCCGCCGGTCTGCAGCACCACCACGGTCCTGGGGTTGGCCGCGCCGACCGCGTCGATCAGGGCGTCCTGGTTGTCGGCCAGGGTCAAGGAATAGTCCTGGGATTCGGCCGCCCACTGGTGGGCGAAGACGATGACGACGTCGCTGTCGGCGGCCAGCTTGGCGGCGGCGGCCGGATCGCTCCCGTCGCTATAGGTGATCCGGGCGCCCGGGTTGCGGGCCTGGAGGGCCTTCAGCGGCGAGTTGGGGTGATAGACGATCGGGCCGGGGAAGCCCTTGGGCCCCAGGCCCTTCACCGCCATGCCGCCGATCGGGAACACCTGCGAGGAGCCACCGCCCGACAGCACGCCGACGTCGGCGTGCGAGCCGATGACGGCGATAGTCCTGGCGGTCCTGGTGAGGGGCAACACGCCGCCGTCGTTCTTCAGCAGGACGATGGCCTCCTCGGCGTCGGCCTGGGTGACCTTGGCGTGGGCGGTAAAATCGATCGGCTTCTTGCTGACCGGGTGGTCGAACAGGCCGTGGGCGAACATCGAGCGGGTGATGCGGCGGGCCATGTCGTCGAGCCGCGCCTGCGACACCGAACCGTCGGCCAGGGCGGCCTTCAGCGGCGCGCCGAAATAGGGCTGCTTGTCGAAGGTATAGGCCGACTCCTGGTCCAGCCCCGCATTGGCGGCCTTGGCCGTCGAGTGCGTGCCGCCCCAGTCGGACATCACATAGCCCGTATAGGCCCAGTCCTTCTTCAGGACCTCATTGAGCAGATAGTCGTTCTCGCAGGCATAGGTCGAATTGATGCGGTTGTAGGCGCACATCACCGAACCGGGGCTGGCGTTCTCGATGGCGAACTCGAAGGCCAGGAAGTCGGACTGGCGGGCGGCGGCGTCGCCGATGTTGGAACTGACCGTCATGCGGCCGGTCTCCTGGCCGTTCAGGGCCCAGTGCTTGATGGTCGAGATGGTGTTGTTGGACTGGATGCCGCGGATCTGGGCCCCGACCATCCGTCCGGCCAGCAGCGGATCCTCGCCGCCATATTCGAAGTTGCGGCCGTTGCGCGGCTCGCGGGCCAGGTTCACGCCGCCGGCCAGCATGACGTTGAAGCCCGAATCGCGGGCCTCCGAGCCGATCATCGCGCCGCCCTTGTAGGCCAGTTCGGGGTTCCAGGTGGCGGCGGTGGCGATGCCCGAGGGCAGGGAGGTGCGTTCCAGGTACGGATCGCTCGACTCGCGCTGGGTGGCGACGCCGACGCCGGCGTCGGTTTCCCACTGCGGCGGCACGCCCAGGCGGGGGATTCCGGGGATGTAGCCGGCCGAACCCATGCGGGCCTCGGGCGACGGCGTGAACTTCGGTTTTTCCTGGTTCGAGCCGAAATAGCCGAACACCAGGGTCAATTTCTCGTCCTGCGTCATTTGGGCAACGATCAGGTCGGCGCGTTGATCGGCGTTCAGCTTGGGGTTCATCCAAGGTTTCGCCGAGGTCGCGGTCGCGGCCTGGGCGTGAGCGGCGGCGGCAGGCAGCGCCGTGGTCAGCATCAAGGCCATGGCCAGGCCGTGCATCTGCTGTCGCTTCATTTTTATTCCTCCCTTGTACATCTTGCCCTTGGTGGGCTGTATTCTCAAATAACTCTTGTTTATGGTTGCTTAGTTCAAGCTATTCACGCCGGCACGCGGTGCGTGTCTCAACTAAGTGCCAAATACAAGCATGATTGACAACGTTGTCGTACTGTAGCTATTCACAGCACGCAAGTCGCGACCAAAAAAGGATCGCGCGCAGGGAGGGATGACGAATGAAGTTCCGCAGAAACCTATTGGCCGGTTCGTCGGTCGTGGCGGCCCTGATCGCCGCCACCGCCGTCCAGGCCCAGACCGCGGCTCCGGCTCCGGCCGACAGCAGCCTGATCGAAGAGATCACGGTCACCGCCACCAAGCGCGAGACCAACCTGCAAGACACCCCGATCGCCATCAGCGCCTTCAGCCAGGGCTCCCTTGACCGGCAGCACGTCAAGGACGTCACCGACCTGGCCAAGTTCGTGCCCAGCATGGCAATCAACCAGCAGGGCGACCAAGGCGCGATCCTGATCACCATGCGCGGCATCGGCAACGACACCGCCTTCACCGAAGTGGCCGACCCGGAAGTCGCCATCTATGTCGACGGCATCTACTCGCCGCGCGCCCAAGGCGCCGCCGTGCTGATGTACGACATGGACGCCGTCGAAGTGGCGCGGGGTCCGCAGGGCACGCTGTTTGGCCGTAACGCCACGGTCGGCGCGGTCAGCCTGCGCACCGCCAAGCCGACGCTGGGCGACTCCTACGGCAGCGCCGAAATCGTGGCCGGCTCGTACAACCGCTTCGGGGCGCGCGCCTCGGTCAACATGCCGCTGTCGGACACCTTCGCGATCCGCATCGCGGCGATCACCGAGCGCCACGACGGCTATGTCGACTTCCAGCGCCCGCCGCAGATCGCCGGCGTCAGCCCGTCGGCCTTCGTCACCCAGGGCAAGAAGTACTACGCCCAGGACCAGCGCTCGGCCCGGCTCAGCGCGCTGTGGAAGCCGAACGACAAGTTCACCTGGAACGTCAATGTCGAGGGCTACCAGGACACCGGCGCGCCGGTCATCGCCCTGGCCCAGACCCCGCGCGCCGGCCAGAAGAAGTGGTCGGCCCTGATCGACACCGCCCCCGAGAGCGACCGCTTCTCGTACGGCGTGCGCAGCACCATGGACTACGCCATCAACGACGACGTGGCCCTGACCTACATCACGGGCTGGCAGCGCGTGGGCGGCAGCGCCAACAGCGACGCCGACGGCGGCATCCTGGGCGTGACCCAGAGGGGCGTGCTCACCCAGGGCGGCTTCGGCGAGAACCACACGGTGTGGTCGCGCAACGACGCCTGGAGCCAGGAAGTCCAGCTGAAGTCGACGGGCGACAAGGTCGTCGACTGGATCGTCGGCGGCTATTACAGCCACGAAGACAACTCGATCCGCTTCGACATCGACCAGCGTGACGGCTATCGCGACGGTCCGATGACCTGGGCCGGCAGCTTCATCCAGGCCAAGCGGACCGTGGAATCCAAGGCCGCGTTCGGCCAGGCCGTCTGGCACGTCAACGACCGCATCCGCCTGACCGGCGGCCTGCGCTACACCGAGGACAGCAAGCAGGACCAGGGCGGCCGGAACGTGATGTTCAACGGCTATTCCGCGTGCCTGCTGGTCGACACCGCCGCCCACTGCAGCGCCGGCATCTTCGGCCAGGACCGCGGCGCCACCGCCCAGCAACTGTTCGCCCTGCTCGGCCCGGGCTACGCGATCAGCAGCAACGACGTGAAGGGCAGCTGGGACAAGCTGACCTGGCTGCTGCGCGCCGACGCGGACGTCAATGACGACGTCCTGGTCTATGCCAGCGTCGGCACCGGCTTCAAGTCGGGCAACATCCTGGACGGTGGCCGCCTGGCCAATCCGGAAACCCTGACCAACTACGAGGTCGGTTCGAAGATTCGCTTCCTCGACGGCCGGGCCACCCTGAACCTCGCGGCCTATTACGAGGACTTCAAGGGCTACCAGATCAACCAGGTCGAGACGATCTTCAACCCGGACGGCACCACCAACCGCTCGCAGGTCGTGACCAAGAACGCCAAGGGCGCCCGCGCCTACGGCCTCGAGGCCGAACTGACGGCGTACCTGACGCCCAACGACCGCCTGCAGATTTCGGCCACGGCGCTCGACACCAAGATGCTGGACCTGCTGGCTCCCGACCAGCGCATCAACGGCGACGTCACCGCCGCCATCCAGCTGAAGGGCAACGAGCTGCCGCACGCCCCGCACTTCTCGGGCACGGTGGCCTACGACCACACCTTCGAGCTGACGAGCGGCGCGAAGGTGATCCCGCGGATCGCCACCCACTTCGAGACCAAGAGCTGGCTGTCCTACTTCAACCAGGGCGCCCCCGACCAGCAGGGCAGCTACACCCGCACCGACGTGACCCTGACCTACCAGCCGTCGGACGGGCCGTGGTCGGCCGAGGTCTTCGTCCAGAACCTCGAGGACAAGGACATCAAGACCGGGGCCGGGGCCGCGGGCGCCCCGAACTACACGCCGGTCTGGACGGCGGTCTATCAGCCGCCGCGCACCTGGGGCTTCCGTCTGCGGACGAAGTTCTAGGCGACGTCCAACCTCGCCGGCCCGGATGGAAACGTCCGGGCCGGCGAGATCCGTTTCTGAGTTTGAGGCGAAATCCCTCTCCCGGCGGGTTTCGCTTCAGGCGCGGCGTGTCGCCCCTCGGCGCGTCGCGCCAGCCATCCTTGAGCGTAAGCATTCCTCCCAGACTGCGCTCCCTGGGTGATGGTCCCCCTGGCCGTCACCCAGGATTTTTCTTTCCTTTCGCCGATCGGAGCCTCTGTTGTGCGCGGAGGCGAAGTCCAAGGAACCGTGCTCATGGCGGGCAACCGCATCGTCATCGTCGGCGGCGGAACGGCCGGTTGGCTGACGGCCGCCTACCTGGCCAAGCAACTGGGCGCCGACCGTCCGGGCGGCGCGCGGATCACCCTGATCGAGTCCCCGGAGATCGGCATCATCGGGGTGGGCGAGGGCACCTTCCCCACCATCCGCAGCACCCTGGCGACCCTGGGGGTCAGCGAGGCGCGGTTCATGCGCGAGAGCTCGGCGACCTTCAAGCAGGGCGTCCGCTTCGTGGATTGGGAACGGCGTTCGGCGGACGGCAAGTCTTCCGAATACTTTCACCCCTTCAACCTGCCGCTCCGGCCCGAGGGCCGCGATCTGTCGCCCTATTGGCTGCTGGACCACCAGGCCGGCGCGCCCCTGGCCTTCGCCGACGCGGTGACCACCCAGGGCAAGATCATCGAGGCCGGCCTGGCCCCCAAGCGGCTGGAGGACGCCGATTTCCAGGGGCCGATGAACTACGCCTACCATTTCGACGCCGCGCGCTTCGCCGACTTCCTGCGCGGCGTGGCCAAGGAACTGGGCGTCATCCACCTGGCTGCCAAGGTCGAGACGGTGCAGCTGGACGCCGAGACCGGCGACATCGCCTCGGTCACGGCCGGCGAACTGGGCGTCATCGAGGGCAACCTGTTCATCGACTGCTCGGGCTTCCGCGCCCTGCTGATCGGCGAAGCGCTGGGCGCGCCGTTCAGGCGCTGCGACGACGTGCTGTTCAATGACCGCGCCCTGGCCGTGCAGGTCCCCTATCCGGCGCCGGATGCGCCGATCGCCCCCTACACCCTGGCCACCGCCCACGAGGCCGGCTGGACCTGGGACATCGGCCTGGATGGCCGCCGGGGCGTCGGCTACGTATTTTCCAGCCGCCACACCGACGAGGCGCGGGCCGAACAGGTGCTGCGCGCCTATGTTGGTCCCGAGGCCGACCATCTGCCGGTGCGGCTGCTGAAGTTCCAGACCGGCTACCGCGAGCGCCAATGGATCGGCAACTGCGTGGCGGTGGGCCTGTCGGCGGGCTTCTTCGAGCCGCTGGAATCCACCGGCATCATGCTGATCGAGGTGGCGGCGACGATGATCGCCGAGGTCTTCCCGCTGCGCGACCGCGCCGCGATGGACAGCGCCGCCCGCACCTTCAACGGCCTGATGGCCGGCCGCTTCGAGCGGATCGTGTCGTTCCTCAAGCTGCACTACTGCCTGAGCAAGCGCGACGAACCCTATTGGCGCGACAACGCCGATCCGGCCTCGTGGCCGCAGGGGCTGCGCGACCTGATGGCCCAGTGGAAGCACCGGCCGGTGTCGCGGTTCGACTTCCTGGTCGACCTGGAGACCTTCCTGCCGGCCAGCTACCAGTACATCCTCTACGGCATGAACGCGGCGACCGACTTCGCGCCGGTCGAGGGCCGCTACGCCGACGGCGCGATGGCCCGGCAGGCCTTCGCCAAGGTGGCCGGCGCGGCAACCGAGGCGCTCAAGCATCTGCCGCCGCACCGGACACTGGTCGAGGCGTACTACCGGCGGTGACTGCGCGCTTTCCTTCTCCCCTTGCGGGAGAAGGTGTCAGCGAAGCTGACGGATGAGGGGTCTCTCAAACGTTGAACGCCGTGCGACCCCTCACCCGACCCGCTTTGCGGGCCACCCTCTCCCGCAAGGGGAGAGGGATCAAAACTTCAAACCCGCTCCACGATGATCGCCGGGGCCATGCCGCCCGCCGCGCACATCGTCACCAGGCCGCGCTTCAGGTCGCGGCGCTCCAGTTCGTCGAGGATCGTGCCGATCAGGATCGAGCCCGTCGCGCCGATCGGGTGGCCCAGGGCCATGGCCCCGCCGTTGACATTGACCTTGTCGCGGTCGAGCCCCAGGTCGCGGATGAACTTCTCGGCCACCACGGCGAAGGCCTCGTTGATCTCCCACAGGTCGATGTCGTCGACGGTCAGCCCGGCCTTGGCCAGCACCTTGCGGGCGGCCGGGACGGGGGCGTTGAGCATCAGGGTCGGGCTGTCGCCCATATTGGCCATGGCCACCACGCGGCCCCGGGGCTTGAGGCCATGGGCGGCGGCGTAGGCGGGTGAGGCCAGCAGCACGGCGGCCGCGCCGTCGACCACGCCCGACGAATTGCCGGCATGGTGCCTGTGCTGGATCTTCAGGTCCGGATAGACCTGATTGATCAACCCGCCCAACGTCGTGCCCGCCTCGTCGATCGGCACGCCGGCCATCATCTCGAACGAGGCCTTCAGCGCCGACAGGCCCTCCAGCGTTGTCTCGGGACGGGGGAACTCCTCGCGGTCCAGCGCCACCGAGCCGTCGTCGCGCAGCACCGGGACCAGGGCGCGGTCGAAGTGGCCGTGGCGGATGGCGTGGTCGGCGCGCTGCTGGCTGAGCAGCGCCAACTCGTCCAGCGCCCGGCGGTCGATGCCTTCCAGGGTGGCGATGGCGTCGGCGCAGACGCCCTGGTGGGTCTGGGGATGGCGGGCTCGCAGGCGCAGGTTGCCGGAGTCGAGCAGCCCCACCGACGTGCGGTCGGCGGTGGCGGCGGTGTAGGACATCATCTCGGTCCCACCGGCGATCACCAGGTCTTCCATGCCCGACATGATCGAGGCCGCCGCCAGGTTCACCGTGGTGATGCCCGAACCGCAGAACCGGTCCAGGGTCATGCCGCTGGCCCGCACGTCATAGCCGGCGTCCAGCGCCGCCATCCGGCCCAGGTCGCCGCCCTGCTTGCCGCGCTGGGTGCTGGTGCCCCAGATGATGTCGTCGACCTGGGCGGTAGCGAGGCCGTTGCGCTCGGCCAGGGCCTTCAGCACCGTGGCGGCCAGGTGCTGGGGATGGAAGTCGGCCAGGGCTCCCTTGCCGACCTTGCCGATGCCGCGCGGCGTGCGGCAGGCGTCGATGATCAGGGCTTCGGGCATGGCGTTCTCCTCCAGAACGGTTGTTTGAACCGATCTGGCAGCCGGCGCCCTTGGGTCAGTCCAGCGCAAAATCCCTCTCCCCTTGCGGGAGAGGGTGGCCTCCGAAGGAGGCCGGGTGAGGGGTTGAAGAACGAAAATGCCGCGACAAGCCGAAAGGCCGGTCGCGGCGTTTGTCGTTTGAGAGACCCCTCATCCGTCGGCTACGCCGCCACCTTCTCCCGCAAGGGGAGAAGGACGTGGCGCTACCGCACCCCGGCCTTGATCCACTCGACCACCGAGCCGTGCTTGGGCGTCCAGCCCAGGTCGCGGGCCCGCTGGCCGCGCACCCGGCTGTTGGAGCCCAGAGCGAACACCGCCATCTCGCGGCCCCACAGGGCTTCAGCGGCGTCGCGGTCCATCGACCGGGTCTCGAGGCCCAGGGCCTCGCCGATCGCCTGGGCCATCTCGCCGAACGCGGCCTCGCCGTTCTCGACGAAGGCGAAGGTTCCGGCCGGGGCCTTGTCCAGGGCCAGCAGATAGAGGTCGGCGACGTCGGCGATATGGACGTTGGACCAGCGGTTCAGGCCGCGGCCGATATAGGGCGCCACGCCGCTGGCCCTGGCCTGGGCGACCAGGCGCGGCAGCTGCACGCTCTGGGCCTTGGGGCCCAGGGCGTCGCCGTAGATCAGGGTGTTGCACAGCACCACCCCGCGCACGCCCGGCGCCGCCAGGACGGCGTTGTCCAGGGCGATGCGGGCTTCCTTGTCGGGCTCGGGCGTGAATTCGGTGTCCTCGCCGAACACCCGCTCCGACGGCTCGCCCATGGCCTCGTCGCCGACGATGCTGGAGCCGCTGGTGTGGATCAGGGCCTTGCCGCTGCCGGCCAGGGCGGCGATCAGCGCGTCGGCCGCGCCGCGGTTGTCGCTGCTGGCGGCGTTGACCACCGCGTCGGCGGCCTTGGCCTCGCGGGTCAGGAGGTCGTGGTCGTCCAGCGTGCCGACGACGGGTTCGATGCCGTGGGCGCGCAGGTCGGCGGCCTTGGCGGCGTCGCGGATCAGGCCGCGCACCTCATGGCCAGCCTGGACCAGTCGGGCGGCGACCGAGCCGCCGATGAAGCCGCTGGCGCCGGTGACGAAGATCTTCATGGGAATGCTCCTTGTTCGTGGAGACAAAGATGGCGCGACCGAAAGGCCGTACTAGAGTGGGTTGAAGCGAAGCATTGTTGATCGGAGCGCACAGATGGCGCGGGAGTGGGCGGACCGGGCCGGCGAGATGGAGGTGCTGGTTCGCGTCGTCGAGCACGGCAGCTTCTCGGCGGCGGGGCGCGAACTGGGGCTGACGCCGTCGGCCGTCAGCCGGATCGTCGCCCGGATGGAGGCGCGGCTCGGTGTCCGCCTGCTGATCCGCACCACCCGCGCCCTGACCCTGACGCCGGAGGGCGAGGCCTATCACCGCGCCGCCCTGCGCATCCTTGACGACATGGCCGAGACCGAGCGGGCGGTCACCGACCAGGCCGCGCCACGCGGCCGGCTGCGGGTCACCGCCTCGCTGTCCTACGGCCGGCTGTTCGTCGTGCCGCTGCTGGCCGGCTTTCTGGAGCGCTATCCCGGCATCCTGCTGGATCTCAGCCTCGGCGACGCCGTGGTCGACCTTACGGGCGGCCAGGCCGACGTCGCCATCCGGGTGGGCGACCTGGCCGACAGCGGCCTGATGGCCCGCAAGCTGGGCGACAGCGGCCGGGTGGTGGTGGCCTCGCCGGCCTACCTGGCCCGCCATGGGACGCCGCAGGCCCCCGAGGACCTGGCGGCCCACAACTGCATCGGCTTCAATTGGCGCCGCACCCGCCTGGGCTGGCCGTTCCGGCGCGACGGCCGCGATTTCGAGCTCGCCGTGTCGGGCAATGTCGAGGCCAACAGCGGCGACACCGTGGTGCAGATGGCCCGCGACGGCCTGGGGATCGCCCGGGTCGGGGCCTTCGTCGTCGCCGACGACCTGGCGGCCGGCCGGCTGATCCCGCTGCTCGAAGCCTATAATCCCGGCGAGCGCGAAACCTTCCACGCGGTGTTCCTCGGCGGCGCCCAGGTCCCCGCGCGGGTGCGGGCGTTCGTGGATTACCTGGTCGAAAACCTCGGCGGCGCGAAGGACGGACGCCAGGCCCGGCCAATCCTGGCCGGGCCTGGCGCCGAAGCGGGCGTCACCCCGGCTTGACGCAGCTGAAGCTGGCCGCCTCGTCGGTCGAGCCCTTGCCGTCCCAGCGCGCCACCTTGGGATAGGCGCACAGCGGGCGGGTGCGCAGGGTCTTGGCCGGCATGTCGAGCAGGCCGGCATAGTCGTTGTTGGTCTTGCTGGCGATGACCGCGTCCGGCGCCTTGCCGCCGTCGACCCAGCCGTCCAGCGTCGCCAGCATGTCGAAGCTGTTGGGGCCGGGGCCGCCGAAGCAGTGCGACAGGCCCGGGACCATGTACAGCCGCGAGAAGCTGTCGGCGCCCTTGACGCTCATCGTCTTCCGGACGGCGTCATAGTAGCGGATCGTGGCGTAGGGGGTGATCGCCGCGTCGGACCAGCCGTGGAACAGGATCAGCTTGCCGCCGCGCGCCTTGAAGGCCGACAGATCGGGATTGTCCGAGGCGACCAGCGCCCCCAGCCGGTCGTGGGCGGTCTTGAAGTCGCCATTGGCCGCGAAGTTCAGCTTGGCCAGCTGCCAGTTCGGATCCGAATAGACGAAGTTGGCGAAGAACGAGCGAGCGAAGGACGGGTGCTGGGCCTTCTCGCCGCTGATCCACAGCGGCCAGGCGTTGGGGATCGCCTCGCCGCCGGCCGGATAGCCGGGGAACAGCGACTTGCCGGTGCGCGGATCGCGCGGACCGTCGTAGAGCTTGCGCAGGCCGGCGGTCTGGGCCGGGGTCAGGCACTCGGCGGTCTGGCCCGGCTTGCACTGCACAACCGCGGGGTCGAACCTGCACAGGCGAGGGTCCTCGACGACGCCGTCGGCGACGCCGTCCAGCTTGTCGCACTGGGCCAGGGCGGCCTTCTGGACGAAGGCCAGGCTGGCGTCGGGGATGCGACTTTCGGGCGCTTCGTGCACGGCCTTCCATGACCAGGCGAAGCTGGTCATCAGGCGGGTCCAGGCGTTGGCCGGGGCCCCGGCGACGATGCCGTCGAAATCGTTGGGATAGCGCTGGGCTTCCATCAGGGCCTCGCGGCCGCCATCGGAGCAGCCGGAGAAATAGGACAGGCGCGGCCCCTTGCCGTAATGGGCGGCGATCATCGCCTTGGCGAACAGCGCGGTCTCGTGGTTGGCGCGATGGGCCCAGTCGACGATCTTCTCGGGCTGGTTCAGCGCCCAGTTGGCCTCGCCGCCGGCCCCGTCCTCGGTGTGGCCCATGTCGGTGCCGGCCACCGCGTAGCCGGCCTTGAGCGCCGGGCGCATCGACAGGCGCGGTCCGCCCAGCGAGCCGCCGTAGCCGCCGTTGCCGGTGGCCATGAACTTGCCGTTCCAGGCGGCTTCGGCCGGCAGCCAGACCTCGACCTTGATCGACGAGGCGCTGGTCGGGGCCAGGGTGGCGTTGACCCGGCAATAGGCCTGGGCGACCGGCAGGGGCGGGATGCCGAAGGTCTCGATCGGCTGGCGGTCGCCGACCG
>NZ_AKKF01000050.1 GCF_000281955.1 Caulobacter sp. AP07
GGCGGCAGTCCGGCGCTCAAGCCGTACCTGGCGGACAACTTCGACGCGGCGGTGGAGTGGTACTACCAGCCCAACTCCTATGCGTCGGTCAACTTCTTCATCAAGGACGTCAGCAACTTCATCGTCGGGGGCACCCAGCGCCAGACGATCAATGGCGTGATCGATCCCTCGACCCACCAGCCGGCGATCTTCGCCGTCACGCAACAGGTGAACGGCCCCGACGCGACCGTGCGCGGCGTGGAACTGGCCTGGCAGCACGTGTTCGGCGACAGCGGCTTCGGCTTCAACGCCAACACCACCCTGGTCAGCACCAACAAGCCCTATGACCGCAACGACATCTCCCAGAGCGGCTTTGCGATCACCGGCCTGGCCGACTCCGCCAACCTCGTGGCCTTCTACGACAAGAACGGCCTCGAGGCGCGGGTCGCGATCAACTACCGCAAGGAGTATCTGCGCGGCTTTGGCCAGAACCAGAACACGGGCGCCTTCGGTTCGGAACCCACCTTCGAGAACCCGAACCTGCAGATCGATTTCAGCACCAGCTACGCGCTGACCAAGCAGATCAATCTGTTCCTGGAGGCTCAGAATCTCACCAACGAGACTCAGAGCACGCACGGACGGTTCGACAACCAGTTGCTTGACGTCTTTGCTTACGGCCGACGCTACACGGCCGGGGCCCGCTTCCGCTTCTAGGTACTTCCCCTCGACTGGGAAGGTCGTTCGCTTGATCTTCCCAGTCGATTTTTTTGGGTTTTGAAGCCATGGCGCGCCCCATCAAGAACATCGTCATCATCGGCGGCGGAACCGCCGGCTGGCTCACCGCCGGCATTATCGCCGCCAAGCACCGCGCGCGCGCCGCGACCGGCTTTTCCGTCACGCTGGTGGAATCGCCGAACACGCCGATCATCGGCGTGGGCGAAGGCACCTGGCCGACCCTGCGCACCACATTGGCCACGATCGGCGTGTCGGAGACCGACTTCTTTCGCGAGTGCGACGCGGCGTTCAAGCAGGGCGCCAGGTTCGCGCGCTGGACCACCGGCGCGGCCGACGACGCCTACTATCATCCCCTGATGCTGCCCCAGGGCTTTTCGCAGGTAAACCTTGCGGCCCACTGGCTGGCGGGCGACGGGGCGCAGAGCTTCTGCGACGCGGTCACGCCCCAGGGGCGGCTCTGCGACGACGGACTGGCGCCCAAGACCATCACCGCCGGCCCTTACCAGGGCGTGGCCAACTACGCCTATCATCTCGACGCGGGCAAGTTCGCGCCGTTCCTCCAGCGTCACTGCTGTGACAAGCTCGGCGTGCGCCATGTCCTGGCGGATGTGCGCAGCGTCGCCATGACCGAGGACGGCGACATTCGCGGGGTCGTCACCGAACAGTGCGGCGAGATCCAAGGCGATCTGTTCGTGGACTGCACCGGCTTTCGATCCTTGCTGTTGGGCGAGACCCTTGGCGTGCCGTTCCGCGACTGTGGCGACGTTCTGTTCTGCGACACCGCGCTGGCCATCCAGGTCCCCTATGAAAACGAGAACAGCCCGATCGCCAGCCACACCATCTCCACGGCCCAGTCGGCCGGATGGGTCTGGGACATCGGCCTCCCCACGCGCCGCGGCGTGGGACACGTCTATTCGAGCCGCCACATCTCCGATGAGGACGCCGAGCGCGAATTGCGGGCCTATATCGGTCCGGCGGGGCGCGATCTCCCGGCCAGGAAGATCGGGATCCGTTCGGGTCACCGCGAGACCTTCTGGAAGCGCAATTGCGTGGCCGTGGGCCTGGCAGCGGGCTTCCTGGAACCGCTGGAAGCCTCGGCCATCGTGCTGATCGAACTCTCGGCCAAGATGATCGCCATGCAGATGCCGGCCTGTCGCGAGGTGATGGACGTCGTCGCCGCGCGCTTCAACGCCACGACGCACTATCGCTGGGGCCGGATCATCGATTTCCTCAAGCTGCACTACGTCCTCAGCAAACGGTCCGACACCGCCTTCTGGCGTGACAACCGAGATCCCGAGACCGTTCCTGAGCGTCTGGCCGATCTCCTGCGGCTCTGGCGCCACCAGCCGCCCTGGCTGCATGACGAGTTCGACCGGGTCGAGGAGGTGTTCCCGACCGCCAGCTACCAGTACGTGCTCTACGGCATGGGCTTCCGGACGGAGATCGAGCCGGAAGCGCTGGCGGACGAGCGCGCGATGGCCGAGCGGGCGATGCGCGAGAACGTCGTCCAGACCGAGCGCCTGCGCGCGAACTTGCCGCGCCACCGCGACCTGATCCGCAAGATCGTCGAGCACGGCTTGCAGCCGGTATGACATCCGCCAGCGTGACCAAGCCGGCCTCACGGTCCGGCGCCGAAGCGGCGAGCGCCCCGAGGTGGATCCGACGCGTGTCCGTGATCGCAGCCGCCTTGGGTTTGGCCGCGCTTGCCTCGGGGGCCGCCGTCGCCCAATCGCTTCCCACCTTCGCGATTCCGGACGTCGCGCCAGCGGGTCCGCCCAACTCCGAGAACGCCTTCGGTTCGGTCGAGATCCACGAACGCCCAGCGCCCGTTCCCGTGGTCTTCGAAGTCTCGCCACGCGGGTCGGACGCCGGCGACGGATCGGTGGCGCATCCCTTCGCCAGTCTTCCGCGCGCCCAGGCGGCGGTTCGCGACGTGAACGCGACACGTTCGGTGACTGTGCGTTTGGCCGACGGCGTCTATCGACTGGATGCCCCTCTGCGTTTCTCCGAAGCCGATGGCGGCCAGAATGGCTACGTGGTGCGCTGGGAGGCGGCGGACGGCGCCCGACCGGTGATTTCGGGCGGCGTCGCGATCCTGGACTGGCGGCGCGCCGACGCGCGGCGAGACATCTGGGTCGCCGACATCCCGCGCGGAGCCGATCCGCGCCAGCTCTGGGTCAACGACCAACCGACCCGTCGCGCCGAGGTCGAGGCGCCGAGGCGGGCGTTCGCATTCCATGACTGGGGCATCCAGATCGTCGATCCGGCCTGGCGCTTCCTGGCCGAACTTCCCGACCAGACCCGCCTCGAAGTGGAGAACACCGGCTTCTTCACCGACCGCCGCGCGCGGGTGGAGAGCATTCGCGGCGATCGCATCGTGCTGGCCCAGCCGGGATGGCGCAACAACCTGATCGGCTACGACACCTTCGCCCGGCCCGTCTCCGGCGATCGGGCCCGGTTCTTCATCGCCAACGCCCTGGCCTTCGTGCGCGCCCCTGGCGACTGGTGGGCCGATCCGGCCCACGGCAAACTCTATTACAAGCCAAGGCCGGGCGAATTGCTGGCGACGAGCCAGGTGATCATGCCCAGGCTGGAAGTCCTGGTGTCGGTGGCCGGCGGCCCGGACCGACAGATCCACGACCTGCAGTTCTCGGGGATCAGCTTCCGGCACACCAGCTGGCTTGGCCCGTCCGGACCGCAAGGCTACGCCAGCCAGCAGAGCGGCGCCTTCCTGGCCGACGAACCGCCGAACTATCCGGCCGATCCGATCCGGGACTGCAGCTGGGGCTGCTGGGCCTTCGAGGCCATGCGCAACCATTGGCGCCAGCAGCCGGCCGCGGTGCAAGTGGCGGCCGCGGCCCGGATCCTCTTCGAGAACACCGAGTTCACGCAGTTGGGGCAGATCGCGCTGGGCGTGGGCAACGACGCCAACGCCAATCTCAGCGGCATGGGCCTGCGGGCGCGTTCGGTCGAGGTGGTCCGTAGTCGCTTCGTCGATCTGGCGGGCGGCGCGATCATGGTCGGCGGCATCACGCCGGACGCGCACCATCCGTCCAGTCCAGGGCTTGCGGTGCGCGACATCGTCATTCGCGACAACACCATCACCAGGGTCTCACAGGTCTATCGCGAACAGGCGGCGATCCTGGTCACCTATGCGACGGCGCCGATCATCCTGCGCAACGAGGTTTCCGAGACACCCTACGACGGCATCGACGTGGGTTGGGGCTGGGGCGTCAACGATCCAGGCGGCAACACGGCCTATATGTCGTTGAACCGCGGCTACTACGACCAGCCCGGCAACCTTGTCTACGACACCCCGACCATCCTGCGTGATGCGGTGATCGTGGGCAATCGGGTCCACGGCGTCAAACGCTGGTTCCCCGACGGCGGGGCCATCTATCACCTGTCGGCGGACCCCGGGGCCCTGATCGCCGAGAACCACGTCTACGACGTCCCCGGCGGCATCGGCGTCTACCTCGACGAGGGCTCGCGCCATGTGACCGTGCGCGACAACGTGTTCGACGGCCTGGGCCTCTGGGTGAACCTGAACGCGCTCGACGGCGCCCATCCCCGGCGGACCGCGGCCGACAACGTCGCGCGTGGCAACTGGCACAACGCCGGCAAGGCCAACGGAAGCTGGTCCGACTACGCCAACAACCGTCTCGTCGACAACATCGCCGTCGATGGCCAGGACTGGCCGGAAGGCGCGCGAAACGTGATCGCGCGCGCAGGCCCCGCGCCGAACGCGAAAACCCCCATGACCAATCCGCAAGGTGGCAAATAATGTCTAGATCGAAGTGGCGTCGGCACGGCTTGGTCGCGACCGTCTCCGGGGCGCTTTCGCTCTGCGCGCCCTTGGCGCATGCGGCGCCCGCCGAGCCGCCCGCGCCGGCGGTCTCGGCCGAACGCGCCAAGGCCGACCATCTGGCCGCCCAGTTGGTCGGCCAGATGACGCTGGACGAAAAGGTCGAGCAACTGCTCAACACCGCCCCAGCCATTCCGCGGCTTGGGATCCCCGCCTACAACTGGTGGACGGAGTCGCTGCACGGCGCGCTCGGCGCCTTGCCGACCACCAACTTCCCTGAACCGATCGGCCTGGCCGCGACCTTCGACCCCGCGCTGGTCCACGACGTCGCCGGCGCGGTCGGATCGGAGGTTCGCGGACTGCACACGCTGGCGCGGAGCACCGGCCGGATGGGACGTATCGGCGGCGGCCTCGACACCTGGTCGCCTAACATCAACATCTTCCGGGATCCGCGCTGGGGGCGAGGCCAGGAGACCTATGGCGAGGATCCCTTCCTGACCGCGCGCGTGGGCGTCGCCTTCGTCCAGGGCGTCCAGGGGCCCAATCCGGACCTGCCGCAGGTGATCGCCACGCCAAAGCACTTCGCGGTGCACAGCGGCCCGGAATCCACCCGCCACAGCGCCAACGTCTTCGTTTCGCGCCATGACCTCGAGGACACCTACCTGCCGGCGTTCCGCGCCGCGATCACCGAGGGCCGAGCCGGGTCGGTGATGTGCGCCTACAACCGCATCGACGGCCAGCCGGCCTGCGCCAGCGACCTGCTGCTGAAGGACCATCTGCGCCAGGCCTGGCGCTTCGACGGCTACGTGGTTTCCGACTGCGACGCGGTCAAGGACATCAGCGATCACCATAGATACGCACCCGACGCCGCCGCAGCGGTGGCCGCGGCCATGCGCGCCGGGGTCGACAACGAGTGCAACGGCGCGACCCTCACCGACACCGACGGCCTGGCCGACCGCTATCGCGAAGCCCTGCGACGGGACCTGATCAGCGTCGCGGATGTCGATCGGGCGCTGGTGCGGCTGTTCTCGGCCCGTCTGCGAACCGGCGATCTTCCCGGCGTCCGCAAGCCCGAGACCCCCGTGGCGCTGGCCAGCGTCATGACGCCCGAGCACGCGGTCCTGGCGCTGGCGGCCGCCGAAAAGAGCCTCGTCCTGCTGAAAAACGACGGGGTCCTACCCCTCAAGGCCGACACGCGGATCGCGGTGATCGGACCACTCGGCGACGCCACCCGCGTGCTGCGCGGCAACTATTCCTCGGCCCTGTCGGCGCCGCCCATCTCCGTGCTGGAAGGTCTGCGGCGAGCCATGCCCTCGGCCAGGATCGTCCACGCGGCGTTCGGCGCCTCGTTCACCGACGGCGACCGGGTCCCCACCACGGCGCTCCGGTCCCCTGACGGCAGGTCGGGCCTTCTCGCCCGCTACTACAATCCCGTCGAGCCGCCACCCAAGCGCTTCGCGCCCGGGACCTTCGGCGACGCCGTCGCCAAGATGCGCTTCGCCGACCAACCCGTCGTGACGCGCCTGGAGCCCGACGTCGCGGCCCGTAGCCTGGACCTGGCCGCCGTTTCGGATCACCACCGGGTGGTCTGGACCGGCTTTCTGGTTCCACCCGAGAGCGGGACCTATCGGCTGGGCCTGACCGGTTTCAACGGCGAAATGAAGCTGGATGGCAAGCCGTTCGCCGACCTGCGCAAGGCCGGCTGGGGCAGCCTGCCGACCCTGAAGACCATCCGGTTGGAAAAGGGCCGAAAGTACGCCGTCGAGATCATCTCGGAATCTCATGCGCTGTCGGGCGTGGATCTCGTCTGGAAACGCATCTCCGACGACCCCGCAGGCGACCTGAAGGCCGCGGCCGCCCAGGCCGACGTCCTGGTCGCCGTGGTCGGCCTGACCTCCGATCTCGAGGCCGAGGAATCCCCGGTCGAGATTCCGGGCTTCAAGGGCGGCGACAAGACCACGCTCGACATCCCGTCCGACCAGCAGGCCCTGCTGGAGCAGGCCAAGGCGCTCGGCAAACCCCTGGTCGTCGTGACGATGAACGGCAGCCCGCTCAACCTCTCCTGGGCCAAGG
The DNA here is from genome assembly GCF_000281955.1 of Caulobacter sp. AP07. Classification (GTDB taxonomy): domain Bacteria; phylum Pseudomonadota; class Alphaproteobacteria; order Caulobacterales; family Caulobacteraceae; genus Caulobacter. Next base: position 6,593 of record NZ_AKKF01000050.1, read on the forward strand.
ACAACGCCTCGGCGATCCTGGAGGCCTGGTATCCCGGCCAGTCCGGCGGACTGGCCGTCGCCAACGTGCTGTCGGGCAAGACCAACCCATCCGGGCGTCTACCGCTCACCTTCTATCGTTCGGTCGACGACCTGCCGCCGTTCGGTGACTACGCCATGGCTGGGCGGACCTACCGCTATTTCGAAGGGACTCCCGTCTACTCATTCGGATACGGCCTCAGCTATACGCGGTTCGCCTACGAGCCCCTGAAGGTCGAGGCGGCCGCCGGCGGCGCCGGCAAGGGCCTGCGCGTGACGACGAGCGTGCGAAACCTCGGGACCAGATCCGGCGATGAGGTCGCCCAACTGTATCTCGATTTCCCCGACGCGCCCGGCGCGCCCCGACTCGCCCTCAGAGGCTTCCAGCGGCTCACGCTCAAGCCGGGCGAGTCGCGGGCCATCACGTTCGCCCTGTCTTCACGTGACCTCAGTTCGGTGGACCCCGACGGTCAGCGCCGGGTGGCGTCTGGCCGCTACCGGGTCAGCGTCGGCTCGGGGCAGCCCGGCGGGGACACGGCCAGCCAGTCCGCCGATTTCGCGGTCAACGCCGAAGTCGGCCTGCCTGAGTAGCGGCCGCCTCCCCGTCCGGGCTTTGCGGCGCGAATGGGACGTCAGAAAATCAAAGGGAGATCCAGGATGAGAAGCATCAGGTTTGCCGGGAGGGTTCGTCCCGTTCGGATGCATTTGGCCGCGATCGGCATGGCGGTCGCCTGCGGCCTGGCGGCGCCGGTCCATGCGCAGAACGACAAGATGCAGCCCGTGCCGATTCCGGCTCAGCCGAACGCCATCGTGCTCGGCACGGGCGCGTTGCCGGGCGCGACGGCTCCAGAGTCCTGGCACAGCCAGTATGGAAGCCTGTTCGCCCGCAACGTCACGGTCGCCACGCTCACCCCGTTCCTGCCGGATCCGGCCAAGGCGACCGGCGCGGCGGTGATCGTCGCCCCCGGCGGCGGGTTCCGCACGCTGTCGATGGACAACGAGGGCTACGACGTCGCGCGCGCCCTCGCCGACAAGGGCGTCGCCGCCTTCGTCCTCAAATATCGCCTCAACCCGACACCGCCGGACATGCCGGGCTTCGAACGCTCGATGAAGGAGATGTTCTCGACCGGCGCCGCCCGCCCCCCGCTGCGGAACCCGCAGGCGGCCATCGCCGGCCTGGCGCCACAGATCGCCGACTCGCGAGCGGCCTTCGCCCTGGTGCGCAAGCGCGCCGCGGAATGGCGCGTCGACCCCGATCGCGTCGGCATGGTCGGCTTTTCGGCAGGCGCCATGCTCACCCTGGCCACGACCTTGGCGGGCGAGGACGCCAAACCCGCGTTCATCGGCCTCATCTACGGGCCGCTCGCGCCGGTGACGGTTCCCGCCGACGCACCGCCGATGTTCGTGGCCCTGGCCGCCGACGACCCGTTCTTCGCCAACAGCGGCTTTGGCCTGATCGACAGCTGGACGTCGGCCAAGCGCCCGGTCGAGTTCCACCTTTACGAACAGGGCGGGCATGGCTTTGGCATGTACCCGAAGGAAACCACCAGCACCGGGTGGTTCGACGCCTACGCGCGCTGGCTGGGCATGCATGGCCTGCTGAAGCCGGCGCGCTGAACGGCGGCGGGGGCCTCCGCCGCTAACGGCTGGCGGCC
>NZ_AKKF01000051.1 GCF_000281955.1 Caulobacter sp. AP07
TTGGCTAGTCCGCCCGCCGACGCCCAGCCGCGGGCGACGCGGCCGGCGGTCATCCAGCCGACGAGGCCGCCGCTGCAGGTCAGGCGGCAGGTCGCGTCCGACGACGTCCCCGCGGCGCTGTCGCAAAGGGCGCGCGACCTGACCGAGCGGGCGGCCGCGCCTCGGCGGCTGCTGGAAGGCCGGACGATCTACATCACCACGGAAAAGCTGCGGGTGAAGGCCGACAACGGCGAGGAGGGGCCCCCGCTGTATCAGGTGACCCACTACCGCTACGTCGACGACACCGCCATCGTCAGCGTGGTCGATCTTGAGCGCGGCGCGGTGTTGAACCAGCGCGAAGTCCCGCATCTGCCGGTCATGCTCACCGCCGAGGAACTGGCCCAGGCCCGGGAACTGGCCCTGGCCCAGCCGCCGGTGCGCGAGGCGCTGGGCCGTTATCCGAACGTCACGGTCGAGCCCCTGCTCGTCCGGGTCGGCGAGGACCGCGACCCCTGGTTCGGGCATCGCGTCGTGCGCCTGCTGTTCCGGGTCGACCGGGACTACCTCACCCGTCCGATCGTCTATGTCGACCTGACCACCAGCCGGGTGCAGATCGGCGAGGAGGCTCACCAACATGACTAAGACCAACGCCCCGGCGCGCCGGATCAGGGCCGCGCTGTCGAGCCTGCTCGCCCCGCTGGCGGTGGCCGGCCTGCTGGCCGGCGGGACGCTGCTGGCCCCCCGGTCGGCGCTCGCCCAGCCCTGTCCGACGTTCACCGCCACGCCCGGCCTGCCGGCCGACACCGTGGAGCAGCAGTTTCCGGCGAGCGGTCCGATGCGCACCGCCTGGCGGGTGCGCTTCGCCCACGCCACCGGCAAGGGGCTCTACGTCACGGGGGCCTGGTTCAAGAAGTCGCCCAACGCGCCCTGGATGCGGGTGCTGTGGGACGCCCGCCTGGCCGACATCTTCGTGCCCTACCACCCGGGCACGCCGCGCTACTACGACCTGACCAATTTCAACTTCCCGCTGGTGCCCGCCACCGCCCAGGACGCCGGCCCGTGCGGCAAGATCATCGACGGCAAGGTGATCCACGAGGTGGCCTCGACCGGCGTGCTGTGGAAGGACGACCAGGCCGTCGCCTACGGCCAGGAACTGGCCCTGTGGGCCACCCTGGACTCGGCCAACTACAACTACATCATGCGCTATGGCTTCCGCGACGACGGCACGATCGCCCTGCGCCTGGGCGCCACGTCGCGCAACCTGCCGGGCCACGAATATATGGGCCACATGCACAACGGCCTGTGGCGCATCGACATGGACCTGAACGGTGCGTCGGCCGATTCCGCCTTCGAATACTCCCATGTCGAGAACACCGGCAGCGTCGTGGCCACCGACGGCGTGGCGCCCTTCAACGGCGGCAAGGAGGGCGGCATTGACGTCAACCCCCTGAAGTTCACGGAGGTGCATGTTCGCGACGCCTCCACCAACGCCGCGGGCAAGCCGATCAGCTACGAGTTCCGCCCCGTCCGGTTCGGCGCGCCCCGCCACGAGGAGCCGTTCGCCCACCACGACTTCTGGGTGACCCGTTATCACGGCTCCGAGCTGCTCTACGATCTGCCCGCCCTGGCCAACGGCGAGTCGGTGACCAACGGCGACCTCGTCGTCTGGCACATCAGCCCGCTGCACCACGACCCGCGCGACGAGGACGGCCATTTCGAGGGCCCGTTGTGGAAGGGCGTGGCGCTGCTGATGTGGGGCGGCGTCGACATCCGGCCGCGCAACCTCTTCGACGGAACGCCGATGTTCCCCTAGGGGGGCGGCTTGCTCCGTCATCCCCCGCATGAAGCGGGGGATGACGAGCGGGTGGGGGCTCGAACTCTACCCCCGGAACGCCTCGACCAGCGCCGCCGCCCCGGCCTTGGGGCGGCCGGCGTCGTCGAACGGGGCCGGGGCGTCGGCGGCGTTTTCCTTCTTCAGCCAGGAGTCCCGGTCGCGCAGGCCCCACAGGGTGAAGGCGAAGCGCTGGCTGGACGGCAGGTCCATGAACGCCTCGGCGGCCTCGGCATAGACGGCGGCCTGGCGGCGCTGAAGTTCGGCGCGGGACAGGAACTTGTTTTCCGACCGGGTCAGCGAGACGTCGAGCTCCGAGACGTGGACGGGCAGGCCCAGGCTGGCCAGCTCGCGGATCATCCGGGTGATCTCGCCCGGCGCGATATCGGCGGCCACGTGCATCTGGGTGCCCAGGCCGGTCAGCGGCGCGCCCGAGGCCAGCAGCCGCTCGGCCAGCTTCAGGAAGGTGGCCCGCTTCTTCGGGTAGTATTCGAGATTGTAGTCGTTGAGCAGCAGGGCCGCGTGCGGGTCGGCCTCGCCGGCCGTGCGATAGGCCAGGGCGATGTGCTCGAAGGCCCCCAGGCGCTGCGACCACAGGCTGTCGCGCCAGCCGTCGCCGTCCTCGGCCACCGCCTCGTTGACCACGTCCCAGCCGACCACCTGGCCCTGGTAGCGCCCGGCCACGGCCAGGATGTAGTTGCGGTAGGCGTCGACGAAGCTGATGCGCCCCTCGTCCAGCCTGGCGAAGGCGTCGGGGGCCTGGGCGTACCAGACCAGGGTGTGGCCCAGCAGGGCCATGCCGTGGGCGCGGGCGAAGGCGGCGATGCGGTCGGGGGCGTCGAAGCGGAACGTGCCGTCCGGCTGGACGACATATTCCATCTTCATCTCCCACTCGGGGGTCAGCTGGCTGACCTCGCGGGCCAGCAGGGCCGCCAGGGCGGGGTCGTCCAGATGCAGGGCCTGGACGCAGGCCCCGACCCGGACCGGGGCGACGGCCTTGAGCGGCGGCAGGTCGGCGGGGATTGGCTGGCCCTGGGCCTTGGGCCCGCAGGCGGACAGGGCGAGGGCGCCGGCCACCACCGTCCTTCGGCTGAATTTCGAACCCACCCCACGCTCGTCATCCCCCGC
>NZ_AKKF01000052.1 GCF_000281955.1 Caulobacter sp. AP07
CTGGCGGCCCGCCGAACTGTTCGGCCGCCGCTTCCACGCCGACGACATCTCGGCGCGCCAGGTCCTGGTGCTGCGCCGTCCGACCTTGACGCCGAAGGGCAAGTCCAGCGCCGCGCCGCTGTCGGTCGACATCGACCATGTCGCCCTGCGGCTGACCACCCGACCGGAGTTCAGTCGCCAGGCCGGCGATTTCGACATGAGCGGCGACTACGAGTCGGAGCGCTCGGGCGGCCAGAAGGGCAATCTGACGGTGCTCAGCCGCATGCACGCCGGCGACCACCTGAAGCTGCGCTTCGATCTGGGGCGCGACAAGACGCTGCTGCTCGACGCCCAGGCCCGCGAAGCCGACGGCGGCGCCCTGGCCGGGGCGCTGGGGCTGTCACCCGACCGTCCGTTCGACCTGAACGCCAAGGCCACCGGCACCACCAGCCAGGGCGCGTTCACCGTGCTGGCCCGCTCAGGCGACGCCACGCCGCTGAAGGCCGGCGGCGCCTGGAACGCGCAGGGCGGCTCGGCGACCGGCGACATCGACCTGTCGGCCTCGACCCTGACCGATCGCGAGGAGAAGATGTTCGGAGTCGACGCCCGGTTCTCGATCGTCGGCCGCAAGGCCGGGGCGTTCAACATGCTCGACCTCAAGGTCGATGCGCCGAACCTCTCCCTGGTCGCTCACGGTCCGGCGGACCTGGCCAAGCGGATCACCGCGCCGGCGGGCCTGACCTTCACCGCCAAGGTCGCTGACCTGTCCAGGGTCACCCCGTTGCCGAAGATGGGCGCGGGCGTCGTCGACGGGGTCTTCCGCATGGACGGCCAAGGCTTCGCGATCGACGGCCGGGCCGACGTGCGCAACCTGTCCCTGCTGGGCTACCGCCTCGCCCGGGTCCAGGGTCCCGCCAGCCTCGCCTGGAAGAACGGCGAACTGACGATCAAGGGCGACGCCACGACCGAGGGCGGCGCGGGCGAGGGCGTGCTGGCCATCCTGGGGCGTTCGCCCACGGCGCGGTTCGAGGGCGCGCGGCTGAAGGACGGCCGCTTCCTGATCCGCTCGGCCAAGGTGACGGCTCCCAACCTGACCGTGGTCGCGGAGGGCGAGCGCGGCATTCTGGGCGGCCTGTCGTTCAAGGGCGAAGCCAAGGTCGCCTCCCTGAAGCCGGTGCGCGCCGGCATGGCCGGGCAGGCGACGGCCAAGTGGTCGGCCAGCCAGGCGGCGAACAGGCCGTGGATGCTGACGGTCGATGCGCGCGGCGCCAATTTCGTTTCGGGCCTTTCGGAGCTGGACCGGCTGCTGGGCAAGGCGCCGCGCCTGAACGCCCGCGCCGCCTGGGCCAACGACCGGCTGTCGGTCGCCGACGCCAAGCTCGACGGCGCCGCCGCCTCGGTGCGGGCCTCCGGCGTGCTGGGTCCGGGCACGGCCCTGGGCTTCAAGCTGGACTGGACGGCCAACGGCCCGTTCAGCGCCGGCCCGGTGGAGATCGCTGGCAAGGCCAAGGGCACGGGGGCGGTCACCGGGACCTTGCAGGCCCCCAAGGCCGACCTGATCGCCGATTTCGATTCCATCGACGTGCCGCGCCTGCCGCTGAAGGACGCCCATGTCGTCCTGTCCTTCGCCAAGCGGCCCGACGGCGCCGACGGCGTGGCGTCGATCGAGGCCGGCAGCCAGTATGGCCCGGCGCGGGGCCGCACGGCCTTCAACTTCGCCACCGGCGGGCTGGAGCTCACCGACCTGGACGTCGACGCCGGCGGGGCCAAGGCCAAGGGCGCGGTCAGCCTGCGCAACGGGCGCCCGGCCACGGCCGACCTCGTCGTGGCGGTCGGTCCCGGCGCCTTCCTGGCCCAGGGCTCGGTCAAGGGCACGGCGCGGATCAGCGACGGGACGGCTGGTACCATGGCCCAGCTCGACCTGGCCGCCGACGACGTGGTCGGCGGGGCCTGGAAGGTGCGTCACGCGGCGATCAAGGCCAACGGTCCGATGGCGCGCTTGCCCCTGACGGTGGACGCGCGCGGCGAGGCGCCGTCCGGCCGCTGGAAACTGAACGGCTCGGGCGTGCTCAGCGAGGCGGGCGAGGAGTACCTGCTGACCCTCGACGCGGCTGGGACCATGGCCCGCACCGAGATCAAGACCCGCGAAACCGCCCAGATCCGCTTTGGCGGCCCCCGCAACAGCGCCCGCCTGCGTCTGTCGGTGGGCGACGGCCAGGCCGATCTCGACGCCGATGTCGGCGGCGACCTAGCCACCCTGCGGGCCGAACTGACCGGGGTCAGCCTGACCGCCCTCAATCCGGACGTGGCCGGCAAGATCGACGCGCGGGTCGCGCTCAGCGGTTCGGGACCCGTGCTGACGGGCGATTTCGACGCCAACCTGACGGGCGCCCGGGAACGCGGGTCCAGGGCGGACCGCTCGCTGAACGCCCAGATCCGCGGCGTGCTGCGCGACAACCTGATGACGATCAACGCCACCAGCTCCAATAGCCTGGGCCTGCGGGCCGAGGCCGACGTGACCCTGCCCACCGAGGCCTCGGCCAAGCCGTTCCACCTGGCGATCAACCGCACCCGCCCCGTGGAGGGCCGGTTCGTGGCCCAGGGCGAGATCAAGCCGCTGTGGGACCTGCTGGGCAGCTCCGAACGCAGCGTGTCGGGCAAGATCGACGCCGAGGGCACGCTGGCCGGCACCCTGGCTGATCCGCGCCTGACCGGCCGCGCCAGCCTGGAAGGCGGACGGGTCGATGACGGCCAGACGGGCCTCAGCCTGCGCGACGTCATCGTCCACGTGGCCCTGGCCGACAACGCCATCGACGTCAGCCAGGCGTCGGGCGGCGACGGGCAGGGCGGTTCGGTCTCCGGTTCCGGCCGGATCAGCCTGGCCCGCGACGGGCTGGGCAGCTTCAAGCTGGACCTCAAGGGCTTCCGGGTCATCGACAACGATCTGGCCTCGGCCAGCGCCACCGGCCAGACGACGATCAACCGGGGCGCGGACGGCAAGATCAAGCTGGTCGGGGCCCTGACCATCGACCGCGCCGACGTTTCGGCCCAGACCAAGGCCCCGGCCGGCGTGGTGACGATGGACGTCATCGAGCGCAATCGTCCGGACGAGATGGACCAGGGCATCGAGGCCCGCAAGGTCACGCCCGGCAGCGGCATGGCCCTCGACGTCACGCTCAAGGCGCCCCGCCGGATCTTCGTGAGGGGCCGCGGCCTGGACGTCGAGCTTTCGCTGGACGCCCACGTCGGCGGCTCGACCAACAGCCCGACCCTGAGCGGCCAGGCCCGGGTCGTGCGCGGCGAGTACGACTTCGCCGGCAAGCGCTTCGAGTTCGACGACGACGGCACGGTGCGCCTGGCCACCCAGCTGGACCGCGTCCGCCTGGACCTGACGGCGACGCGCGAGGATCCCGCCCTGACCGCCGTGGTGCGGGTTCAGGGCACCGCCGCCAAGCCCGAGATCACCCTGACCTCCAAGCCCGAACTGCCCAGCGACGAGGTGCTGTCGCAGGTGCTGTTCGGATCCTCGGCCGCCAACCTGACCCCGATCGAGGCCGCGCAGCTGGCCTCGGCCCTGGCGGCCCTGGCCGGCGGCGGCGGCTTCGACGTGATCGGCAACCTGCGCAGCCTGGCGGGTCTGGACCGGCTGTCCTTCGCCGAGGGGGCCACGGGCATGACGGTCTCCGGCGGCAAGTACGTCACCGACGACGTCTATCTGGAAATCATCGGCGGCGGCCGCGAGGGCCCCGCCGCCCAGGTCGAATGGCGGGTTCGCAAGGCCCTCTCCCTGGTCTCCAAAATCGGCAGCCAGGGGGCCACCCAGCTTTCGGTGCGCTGGAGAAAGGACTACAACTGACCCGCTTCCGCCGAGTCCCACGTGGCTTGGCCTCGCGAAGCAAGCAGTAACAGATCCGGATCCCGACCCTCGGCGCTCGCCAGGGAATGGAGCCTATCCGGAGCAAGGCTGTTGCGCGGACGCCCGGTTTCCTCGATCCAGGAAGCACGAATTGTCCGCGGCCCTTGGTTTAGGTTGAACTGAGGGAGACAACGATTTCATGCGACTCAACGACGAGGATCGCGCCGTTCTGGATCATCTGGCCGCGCAGGGCGCCCTGATCATCGATCGGGCGGTCGCCTGGTGCGCCATCAACTCCGGAAGCCGCCACCTGGCGGGGCTCGAGCGCCAGCGGCAAATTCTGCTCGACGCCTTTTCGCGCCTGCCCGCCGCTCCGACCGACATCCCGCTGGCGGCCTCGCCCGAGGTGGGCGCCGACGGCAAGGTCGGCGAGCAGGCGCACCCGTCGGCCATCGCCGTCGTCGTGCGGCCCGAGGCTCCGGTCCAGGTCGTGCTGACCGGCCACTACGACACCGTCTATCCGGAGACCAGCGGCTTCCAGACCGTCAGCACCCGTCCCGACGGCGCCCTGCACGGTCCCGGCATCGCCGACATGAAGGGCGGCATCTCGGTGATGCTGGCGGCGCTGGAGGCGTTCGAGCGCCACCCGCTGGCCCACCGCGTCGGCTATCGCGTGCTGCTGTCGCCGGACGAGGAGATCGGCTCGGTGGCCTCGGCCCCGATCCTGGCGGCGTTCGCGCGCCTGGGCCATGTGGGCCTGACCTACGAACCGGCCCTGGCCGACGGCGCCCTGGCCAGCGCCCGCAAGGGCTCGGGCAATTTCCACATCGTCGTCCACGGCCGCGCCGCCCATGCCGGCCGCGACTTCGCCGCCGGCCGCAACGCGGTGATGGAGGCCGCGCGGATCGCCCAGGCGCTGCACGCCCTCAACGGCCAGCGCGACGGCGTCACCTGCAACATCGCCAAGATCGACGGCGGTTCGCCGCTCAACATGGTGCCCGACGTGGCGGTGGTCCGCTTCAATGTCCGCTTCCCCGCCGCGGAAGACGCGGCCTGGTTCGAAGGCCAAGTCGACAGGATCGTCGCCTCGGTGACCGGGGAGGGGCTGCACGCCCACCTGCATGGCCGCATCACCCGGGGCGCCAAGCCCTTCAACGCCGCCCAGCAAGGCCTGTTCGGGGCCGTGAAGGCGGTGGGCGCCCTGCTCGGCCAGGAGATCGCCTGGAAGCCCTCCGGCGGGGTCTGCGAGGGCAACAACCTGTTCGCCTCGGGCCTGCCCAATGTCGACACCCTGGGCGTGCGCGGCGGCGACATCCACAGCGAGGCCGAGCACGCCTGGCCCGACAGCTTCGTCGAGCGCGCCCAGCTGTCGGCCCTGATCCTGATGAAACTGGCGAGCGGCGAGATCGACGGTCCCGCCCTGCGCGCCGCCATGACCGACCTCGTGGAGACCGTCTAGAATGCTCGTCGTCCGTCCCGCCATGCCCGTCGATTTCGACAGCCTGATGGAGCTGGCCGTCCTGTCGGGCCGCGGCTTCACCAGCTTGCCGGCAGACGAGCAGACCCTGCGCCAGCGCCTGGAACTTTCCCTGGCCAGCTTCCATTCCGAGGTCGCCGCGCCCGAGGCCTGGTACACCCTGATGCTCGAGGACATCGAGGCCGGCGACGTGATCGGCGTGGCCGGGGTCAAGGCCGGCGTGGGTTTGAAACGACCGCATTTCTCGTTTCGCGTCGTGACCTTGGCGCAATCTTCTCCCACGCTCGACAAGCGCTTCGACCACCGGGCCCTGGTGCTGGTCAACGAATGCGCCGGCTGGTCGGAGGTGGGGTCGCTGTTCCTCAAGCCCGAGCGCCGCAAGGGCGGGGCGGGGCGCCTGCTGGCTCAGTCACGCTACATGCTGATCGGCCTGGAGCCTCAGCGCTTCGCCGAGATGGTGCTGGCCGAGTTGCGCGGCTGGTTCGCCGAGGACGGCAGCTGTCCGTTCTGGGATCACGTGGCCAGCAAGTTCTTCCGGCTGGAGTTCGACGAGGCCGACCGGATGAGCGCCTCGACCGACGGCCAGTTCATCCTCGACCTGGCGCCCCGCCATCCGATCTACGCCGAGCTGCTGCCGCAGGCCGCCTCGGAGACCATCGGCCGCGTGCATCGCGAGGGCGAGGCGGCGCGAGCCATGCTGGAGACCGAAGGGTTCCGGTTCTCGGGGTTGGTCGACATCTTCGACGCCGGCCCGACCGTGGCGGCGCGGCGCGACGACATCAAGACCGTGCGCGAAGGCCGGCGGTTGCGGGTGAGGCTGGGCGAGGACGCCTATGGCGAGGAGGCCCTGATCTCCTCCGGCGCCGTCGCCCGCTTCCGGGCGGTGCGCGCGCCGGTGCTGATCGACGGCGAGACAGCGATCATCGGTCGTGAAGCGGCCCAGGCGCTGGGTGTGAGCGAAGGCGAAATGGTGCGGGTGAAGGCATGAGCGGCGGCGTGTTTATCGATGGCGTCTGGCGCGCGGGCGCCGGGGCCGAGGTGGTTTCGATCGATCCGACCACCGGCGAGGTGATCTGGCGTCAGGCGACGGCCGGCGTTTCGGACGTGGTCGCGGCGGTCGCCGCCGCGCGCAAGGCCTTCCCGGCCTGGGCCGACCGGTCACGCGACGAGCGGATCGCCGTCCTGCGCCGCTACAAGGACGTGCTGGTCGCTCGCACGGCCGACTATGCGCAGGCCCTGAGCCGCGAGACCGGCAAGGCGCTGTGGGAGACCACGGCCGAACTGGGCTCGATGGCCGGCAAGGTCGAGGCTTCGATCAAGGCCTATGAGGAACGGACCGGCGAGCATGAGAACGCCATGGCGTTCGGCCGCGCGGTGCTGCGCCACCGGCCGCATGGCGTGATGGTGGTGCTGGGGCCGTTCAACTTCCCGGGCCACCTGCCCAACGGCCACATCGTGCCGGCCTTGCTGGCCGGCGACACCGTGGTGTTCAAGCCGTCGGAGGAAACGCCCCTGGCCGGCCAATTGCTGGTCGAGGCCCTGGAAGCGGCCGGCGTGCCCGCGGGCGTCGTCAACCTGGTGCAAGGCGGGCGGGAGACCGGCCAGGCGCTGCTCGATCAGGAGATCGACGGCCTGCTGTTCACCGGCTCGGCCCAGGCCGGCGCCTTCTTCCGCCGCTACTTCGCCGACCGGCCGGACGTGATCCTGGCCCTGGAGCTGGGGGGCAACAACCCGCTGGTGGTCTGGGACGCCGGCGACGCCGAGGCCGTCGCGGCCCTGGTCGTGCAGTCGGCCTTCATCACCACCGGCCAGCGCTGCTCCTGCGCCCGTCGCCTGATCGTCCGCGACGACGCCAGCGGCCAGGCGGTGATCGACGCCGTGGCGGCGCTGTCCGAGCGCCTGGTCATCGGGCCGTGGAACGGCGGGCGGGAGCCCTTCATGGGTCCGTTGATCTCCGATCGCGCCGCCGCCACGGCCCTGGCCGGCGCCCAGGCGATGGCCGGCAAGACCGTGCGCGCCATGGTGTCGGTCGAGGGTCTGAGCGGCGCCTTCGTCTCGCCCGGCCTGGTCGACGTGACCGGCGAGACGATCCCCGACGAGGAGTTGTTCGCGCCGCTGTTGCAGGTGCGCCGGGTGGGGTCGTTCGATGCGGCGATCGCCGCCGCCAACGCCACGCGCTATGGTCTGTCGGCCGGACTTATCTCCAACGAAACAGCGCATTGGGATCATTTCCTCAAGCGCATCCGGGCCGGTGTCGTCAACTGGAACCGGCCGACCACCGGCGCCGCCGGAACCATGCCGTTCGGCGGCCTGGGCAGTTCGGGCAACCACCGTCCCAGCGCCTATTACGCGGCGGACTATTGCGCCTATCCGGTCGCCAGTTTCGAGGCGGCGAGCGTGACCAATACCCTGGGCGATATCAAGGGGTTGCGCGAATGAGCTCGCGCGCGGTCGAGGCCAATTGCGACGGCCTGGTCGGCCCGACCCACTCCTATGTCGGCCTGTCGCCCGGCAACATCGCCAGCCAGACCAACGCCGGCGAGGTCTCCAATCCCCGCGCCGCGGTGCTGGAGGGGCTGACCAAGATGCGCAAGCTGGCCGACTGGGGCGTGCCGCAGTTCGTGCTGCCGCCGCACGAGCGGCCGGACCTGGCCTTGCTGCGGTCGATCGGCTTCTCAGGTTCCGACGCCCAGGTGCTTGAAAAGGCGTGGAAGGACGCTCCCGCCCTGGCCGCCGCGTCGTGCTCGGCCTCGCCGATGTGGGCCGCCAACGCCGCCACCGTGACGCCCAGCGCCGACACCGCCGACGGCCGTGTCCACTTCACGCCCGCCAACCTGCTGACCAACCTGCACCGCAGCCTGGAAGGGCCGCAGACGGCCCGGTCGCTGCGTCGGCTGTTTCCCGACCGCGCCCGGTTCGCGGTTCACGATCCGCTGCCGGCTCAGCCGCATTTCGCCGACGAGGGCGCGGCCAACCACGTGCGCCTTTGCGCCGATCATGGCGAGGCGGGGGTCAATCTGTTCGTCTGGGGTCGCGAGGCCTGGGAGCGCTGGGAGGGTCGCTATCCGGCCCGCCAGACCCGCGAGGCCTTCGAGGCCGTCGAGCGTCGACACGGCGCGGCGCGCGGCGTCTTCGCCCGCCAGGGCATGGCGGCGATCAACGGCGGGGCGTTCCACAACGACGTGGTCTGCGTCGGCACACGCGAATGCCTGCTGTTCCACGAACAGGCCTTCGAGGATCGCGTGGCGATGGAGGCCGATGTCCGCCGCGCCGCCGCCGGCCTGTTCGAACCGGCCTTCGTCGAGATCAGCGAGGCCGACCTGCCGCTGGACGACCTGGTGAAGAGCTACCTCTTCAACTCCCAGCTCCTCGTCCTGCCGGGCGAGGACCGCCTGGTGCTGCTGGCCCCCGGCGAGACCCGCGACAACCCGCGCGCCCATGCGGCCGCCCAAGCCCTGGCCGGTTCCAACGGCCCGATCGGGCGCGTGGAGTATGTCGATGTGCGCCAGAGCATGCGCAACGGCGGCGGCCCGGCCTGCCTGCGCCTGCGGGTGGTGCTGACCGACGCCGAGCTGGCCACGACCAATCCGGGGCAACGTCTCGACGCAGCCCTGCACGCGCGGCTGAACGCCTGGGCCGAGCACCGCTATCGCGACCGCCTGGCGCCCGCCGACCTGGCCGATCCGGCCCTGATCCGCGAAGGTCGCGAGGCCCTGGACGAACTGACGGCCATCCTCGATCTGGGCGGCGACTTCTATCCGTTCCAAAGGGCCGCCTGAGCCATGGGCGATTTCGTCGTCCGTCCGGCCACGGCGCATGACGCGGCGGCGATCCTGGCGTTGCACCGCCGGGTGGCCGAGACGCCGGGCGGCCTGGCCCGGCGGCCCGAGGAGATCACGGCCGACTATGTCGCCCACGCGATGGCGGCGGCCGCGGACGGCGGCCTCAACCTCGTGGCGGTCGCTTCGGACGGGGCGCTGTGCGGCGAGATCCATGTCGAGCGCATGAAGCTGGCCCTGTTCGCCCATGTGCTGACCGACCTGACCGTCGCCGTGGATCCGGACTGGCAGGGGCGCGGCGTCGGTTCGGCCCTGTTCCGCGCCCTGATCGCCGCGGCCCGCCAGGCGACGCCGCCCGTTGGCCGGATCGAACTGTGGACGGGCGCCGACAATCTCGGCGCGCAACGGCTTTACGAGCGTCTGGGGTTTCGGATCGAGGGCCGGATGCCTGGACGCGGCCGCCATCCGGACGGACGCCTGGAGGACGACATCGTCATGGGGATGTTGCTCGACTAGCCGCGCAACGCTGTCAGCGCCTGGGGGAACCGTCGCGACAGCGGCGCCTGGACCTCGCCCAGTTCGACCGCATAGTCGCCGGAGCCCTCCGGCCGCAGGCCGGTCACGCGGACGGGGTTGACCAGCCATGAGCGGTGGGTCCGCACGAAACCGTGCTCGTTCAGCCGCGTCTCGAGCGCGCCCAGCGACGAGCGCATCAGGGGACGGCGGCCGTCCTCCAACAGGAATTCGGCGTAGTTGCCGGCCGAGCGCACCGCGAGAATTTCGCTGACCGGGACGCGGACCAGACGCGCGCCGTCCCGGATGTCGAAGTGGACCATGGCGGAGGCGGACCGGGCGAGCTCGGCCGCCTGCCGGCCGCTTTGCCGCAGAGACAGATAATAGATGATCGAGGCCAGGCCGTAGGCCATCAGGTCCTTGCGGAACTCGTACGGGAACTCGGTGGACAGCGGCCCAAACTGGTAGGGCTCGTGCAGCAGCGCGAGGTAGGCGAGTTTTCGCAACGCCACGAAGCCCGTCACGTGAAGCACCGAATAGGTGACGACCGCGACCATGTGGACCGGCGCGGCCTTCCACCAGCGCGGAGACGTGCGGGTCGTCCATAGCGCCACGGCCGCCGGAATGGCGAAGATCACCATCGTCACCAGGGCGCTGCTGGCCTCCCAGATCGCGGGGGGCAGGGTGCCCAGGCGGGGGGCGTCATGCCGGATGGTCAGGACGTTGACGATGCAGATGCAGGCAATCAGGCTGACGCCGAGCAGCCAGGCGCGCCAGAGGCCCTGCCGCTCTTCGCCGCTCATCCCGAAAAGCGCGCCGCTCATCCCCGGTGCTTTTCCGCTCGTCCCTGTCGGCGCCCGTTGATCCCCCGGCGCTTGGCCTGTGGTGGTGGCGCGGGTCACGACCTTCGCATCCTTTTTCAAGTGGGACGCCTTCTCATGACCTCGACCGTCTCAAACCCAGACCGCCGCCACGACCTCGACTGGATCCGGGTCGGCGCGTTCTTCCTGTTGATTCTCTACCACGTCGGCATGTTCTACGTGCCGTGGGATTGGCATGTGAAGTCGCCTCATCCGGTTCCGGCGCTAGAGCCGGTGATGATGCTGACCAATCCCTGGCGGCTGACCTTGCTGTTCCTGGTCTCGGGCGCGGCGACGCGGTTCATGGCCGACAAGGTCACGGTGGGTCATCTGACCGCCGCGCGAGTGGCGCGCCTGCTGCCGCCGCTGCTGTTCGCCATGTTCGTGATCGTGCCGCCGCAGTCCTACTACCAGGTGGTGGAGTACGCGGCCGCCCATCCCGGCTGGCCGGGAACCGTCGACGGCTTCTGGCTGAGGTACGCCACGGCCTCGGGGCGTTGGTGCACGCCGGACGGCTGCCTGATCACCCCGACCTGGAACCACATGTGGTTCGTAGCCTATCTGCTGGTCTACACCCTGGTGCTGGCCGGGCTGCTGGCGATGTTCCGCCGCCTGGGCGATCGTCTGCAGGCCGGCGCCGAGCGGGCGCTGAGCGGGGCCGGCCTGATCCTCTGGCCGGTGGCCTTCCTGGCCGCGACCCGGATGTTCCTGTTCCCGCGCTTCGACGTCACGCACGCCCTGGTCGACGACTGGTACAACCACGCCGTCTCGCTGGCCGCCTTCCTGCTGGGGTTCGGCCTGGCCAAGTCCGACGTGCTGCGCCAGCGCCTGATCGCGGCGCGCTGGCCATCCCTGATCCTGGCCCTGGCCGCCTATGCCGGCTGGGCGACCTATGCCTGGATCTATCGTGACGACGCCGTGCCCGCGCAGGCGCTGCGCCTGATCATGCGCGTGGTCTATTCGCTGGACCAATGGTGCGCGATCGCGGCGATCCTGGGCTTCGGCGCCCTGCACCTCAACCGAAGCTCGCCGGCCTTGCGCTACCTGACGCTCGGCGTGTTCCCGTTCTACATCGTCCATCAGACCCTGATCGTGGTCGCGGCCCACCACCTGGCCAAGCTGGGGTTGCCGCAAGGGCTGGAGGCGGCGATCCTGATCGTCTTCACCTTCGCCGGCTGCTTCGCGACCTACGAGATCGTGCGACGCATCCCCGGCGTGCGGCTGCTGTTTGGCCTGAAAGGTCAGTCCGCGGCCGTGGCCAGCCGCCCGCCGGCCTTCGCATAGGCCTGCGTCCCGGCGGTGATCACCCGGTCGGCGGCGGTGATCTCGGCGATGCCGAGGTCGTCGGCGCCGGTCAGGCGGTCGTACAGCGGGCCGAAGTCGCGCAGCGTGACGTCCTGCAGGGTCTGGATCGACGGAATGACGAAATAGACCTGCTGGAAGTCGTCGATCCGGTAGGGGGTGCGCATCACCCGTTCCAGGTCGAACCCCAGGCGGTTGGGGGAGGGATCGTCGAGGGCGAAGATCGACTCGGTGCGCGACGAGACGATGCCCGCCCCGTAGATGCGCAGGCCCGCCTTCGTCTCCATCAGGCCGAACTCGACCGTGTACCAGTAGAGGCGCGCCAGGTTGGCCAGATGGCCCAGGCTCAGCGCCCGCTGGCCGCCCTGGCCATAGGCCTGCATGTAGTCGGCGAACACCGGGTCGGTCAGCATCGGCACGTGGCCGAACACGTCGTGGAAGACGTCCGGTTCCTCCAAATAGTCCAGTTCATGCGGCTTGCGGATGAACTGGCCGGCCGGGAAGCGGCGGGTGGCCAGGGGG
>NZ_AKKF01000053.1 GCF_000281955.1 Caulobacter sp. AP07
CCCCCCAGCCTGTCGGCCGGCGAGCCCGGAACCCAGATCGCCAGGACCAGGCCGACGGCGATCGACGCCGCCAGCGAGACGGGCAGGGCCAGCAGCACGGCGGCCACGGTGCGCAACGGCGTGGTGGCGGGGCCGATGGCGGGATCGGCGCCCCCCGAGATCATGGCCGCCGTGGCGCGGATCGGTCGGGCCTTCTTGCCCTTGGGCGAGGTCCAGCGCCCGCTGGCGACGACGAACACCGTGGCGGCGACGGCCGCCAGCAGGGTTTCGATGGCCACGCCGCGATCGCCGCCCGCCCACGGGGCCAGCAGCACGGCGGCCAGCAGCAGCAGCGCCCACCCGCCGGCGACCCGTCCGCCGCGCGGCTGGGGATGGCGCTTCCAGGCCCGCCACAGCAGCCAGACGCCGACGGCGACCGCGAGGGTCGCCGTCGAAGCCAACAGGAGGGGGATCGCCGGGCTCATGCCTACCAGCTGCGCTTCAGGCCGACCTGCACCGAGCGTTCGGCGCCGAACCAGCACCAGGCGTCGGAATAGCAGGACGAGACGTAGCGCTTGTCGAACAGGTTGGTGGCGCTGGCGTTCAGCTTCCAGCCCTTCATGCCGAGGCTCATCTTCTCGAGCTCGTAGCCCAGGCTCAGGTCGACCAGGGTGTAGGCCGGGGCCTTGAAGGTGTTGGCCAGGTTGCCGTAGCTGGGGCCGACATAGCGCACGCCCAGGCCGCCGCGCAGGCCGTCCAGCGGGCCGCCGAAGTCATAGTCGGCGAAGGCCGAGGCGGTCTTCTTGGCCACCCCGACCGGGGCCAGGCCGTTGAGGTTGAAGTAGTTGACGTAGTCGGACGTGGCCAGCATGTCCTTGGTGTTCTTGATGCTGAGCACGGTGGCCGCGCCGGACAAGGCCAGACGGTCGGTCAGCTTGGCGCGCCCTTCGAACTCGACGCCGCGCGAGCGGACCTCGCCGCCCTGGATGCTCTCGTTGGTGTTGACCGGGTCGGGCGACAGCACGTTCTGACGCTTGATCTCGAAGGCGGCGACGGTGGCGAAGACCTTCTTGTCGGGCGACTCGTACTTCACGCCCGCCTCGATCTGTTCGCCGGTGATCGGCTGGAACACCCGGGTTCCATAGGCGCCCTGGGGCTCGAACGACTGCGACCAGCTGACATAGGGCGCCAGGCCGCTTTCGAAGTGGTAGAGCACGCCGACCCGGCCGCTGGTCTTGTCCTGATCGATCCTGGCGGTCGAGCCGGACGCGCCCAGATAGGTGGTGTCCTGCTTCAGCGCGTCGCGGCGCAGACCCAGCAGCACCACCAGCTTGTCCAGCTTGATCTGGTCCTGGAGGTAGAGCCCCGTCTGCTCCTGCTTGATGCGCATGTCCGACCGATAGGCCGACGCGTCGTAGAGCGGGTTGACGATGGGCTGGCCATGGACGGGCGCGAACACATCCAGGGTGGGCGCCGCGCCGAAGCCGGTCTGCACCTTGGCCATGGCGTGCTGGTAGTCCAGGCCCACAAGCACGTCGTGGGTCAGCGGGCCAGTGTCGAAGTGAGCGCTGACCTGGTTGTCGACCACGAAGCCGTCGACGCTTTCCCGCGAGGCGGCCGTGCCGCGCAGCAGGGTGCGGTTGTCGGCGGCCAGGCCGGTCGCATAGACCGACTCGTAATTGCTCTCGACACGCGAATAGCGAAGGTTCTGGTGGACGGCGAAGACGTCGTTGAACCGGTGCTCGGCCAGGTAGCCGACCGTGGCCTGGGTGCGGTTATAGGCCTCGAAGTTCGGATCGCCGTCGTAGAAGTCGGGCGAGAGGGCGCCGAGCGGGTTGCTCAGCGCCGAGCCCTGCGAGGGCGCGCCGCCGTAGCTGGCGGCCTTGGGATCGTGCTGGTAGCGGCCCAGGATCGTCACGGTGGTGGCGTCGTCCGGACGCCAGGTGAACGAGGGGGCCACCACGTAGCGCTGGTATTTTGTGGTCACGGCCTGGCCGTCGCCCTGACGCGCCAGGGCCACCAGGCGGTAGGTGTAGCGGCTGTCGCCGGCGATCGGGCCGGTGGTGTCGATCGAGCCCTCGATCAGCTTGTTGGTTCCCGCCCGGACCTCGATCTCGCCGCCGGCGACTTCCCTGGGGGTCTTGCTGACATAGTTGATCAGGCCGCCGGGGGGCGAGTTGCCGTAGAGCACCGAGGCCGGGCCCTTGAGGATCTCGATGCGGTCCACCGTCGCGGCGTCGACCTGGGCGTCGGCGTACCAGCCCGGATAGAGGTTGCTCAGGCCGTCCAGGAAGGTGGCGTTGACGTCGAAGCCGCGCAGCTTGAACTGGTCGTAGCGGGTGACCACGCCGCCGCGCGTTTCGGGCGTGACGCCGGCGGTGTAGCGCAGGGCCTGGTTCAGGGATTGCAGGCCCAACTGGTCGATCCGGTCCGAGGTGATGATCGAAACCGTGTAGGGCGTATCGACCAGGGCGGTGGCCAGCTTGCTGCCGGTCGAGCCGACGGTGTCGTGGGCGCGAGCGGTGACGACGACGCCGTCCACCGCGCTCTTGTCGTCGTCGGCCGTCACGTCCGCCGCCATGGCATACAGGGGGGCGGCGGTCGCCAGCAGGGCGAGCAGCAGGGCTTGGGGCTTCACGACGACCTCAGGTGCTAATGAGAACTATTCTTATCGCGCTGCTTAGGGCGGTGCGCGTGCAGTTGCAAGTCGTTCTCAGAAAGAAAGGTCGTACAAATGTGGCCGCCGGGGCGACCTAGCCGATCCGGCTCGACATCCCGCCGTCCACCGGCAGCACCACGCCGGTGATGAAACCCGCCTCGTCGGAGGCCAGGAACAGGGCGGCGTGGGCGGTGTCCCAGGCCGTGCCCATGACGCCGTTCAGCGGCACGCGGGCGTTGCGGGCGGCGCGGACGGTTTCGAGGTCCTGGCCCTTGGCCTCGGCGATGCCGGCCACGGCCATCGGGGTGTCCATCAGGCCGGGCGCGACGGCGTTGCAGCGCACGCCCTTGCCGGCGTTGGCCTGGGCCACGCTGGTGGTCAGGCGGTTCACGGCGGCCTTGGAGACCTCGTAGGCCAGCTGGTTGCCGCCGGCCATGCCGGCCAGGGACGAGATGTTGACGATCGCCCCGTGACCCTGGGCGCGCAGGACGGGCAGGGCGGCCTTGGTCACCCGCCACAGGCCCTTCAGATTGACGTCGAGGATCAGGTCGAAGGCGTCCTCGGTCAGGTGGTGGGCCGGGCCGTCGCCGCGGCCGCCGATCCCGACATTGTTGACCAGGATGTCCAGCCCGCCGAGCCGGGCCTGGGCGGCGTCGACGATGGCCTGGGCGGCGCTCGTGTCGCGGATGTCGGCGGCCAGGGCGAATGAGCGCCCGCCCTCGGAAGCGATCATCGCCGCCGTCTGCTCGGCCCGGTCCTGGACGCGGTCGACGCACAGCACCGCCGCGCCTTGGCGGGCGAACAGCAGGGCCATGGCCCGGCCGTTGCCCAGCGTCTCGCCCGGCGTCTGGCCGGCCCCGACGATCACCGCGCGCTTGCCCGCCAGCCGTCCGGCCATGGGTCAGGCCTTCGCGAAGTCGGGGTCGAGGGTCTGGCCGTCGTCCAACTGCACGCCGAAGCTGTTCAGCATCATGCAGACCTGGGTGTACTGGCCGGCGGTGAACACCACGTCCATGGCCTGTTTCTCGCCGAAATGGGCGAGCAGGGCGGCCCAGGTCGGGGTCGAGACGAACTGGTCGGCGTGCAGTTCGTCGGCGGCGCGGACCAGGGCCGCGTCGGCGGGACTCCAGCCGGCGTCCGGTCCGGCCTTCAGCCTGGGGATCTCGTCCGGGGTCAGGCCGCAGCGCAGGCCGATCTCGACGTGCTGCGTCCACTCATAGCCCGAGCGGCACAGCCAACCGGTGCGCAGGATGACGATTTCGCGCTCTCGGGCCGGCAGGTCGTTCTTCTTGGAGAGGATGTAGTTGCCCCAGGTCAGGAAGGCCTTCAGGGCCTTGGGGGCGTGGGCCAGGGTGCGGAAGATGTTGAGCACCCGCCCGGCCGGGATGACGCCGCCGGCCCCCAGCGGCGCGAGAACCTCGGCCTGGTCCGGGGTGAGGGCGTCCATGTTCACCGGACGGACCCGGGGCTCGTTCAACCGCATCTCTGGCCTCCCACGCGCGGTCTGGCGCCGCGCCGTCGCGCAGCATCGCCTGCCGGGCGGGGGTGGGTCAAACGATCGTTTAAGCGGCGAGGGGCGCCAGGGCCGGGGCGTCCTTGTGCCGGATCGTCACGGTCACGCCGGTGGTGGTCGTCACGGTCATGTGGCCGTCGAGCTGCTTGACCAGGGCGTCGACGATCACCGTGCCGAGGCCGCCGTGCGTGGCGGTGGCGACGGCCTCGGTCTCGGCCTTGCCGACCCCGTTGTCCGAGACGATCAGGGTCCAGCCGTCGGCCTGGCTGTCGAAGGTGACGGTGATCCCGGCGTCGTCCCTGGCGGTCGGGAAGGCGTACTTGACCGCGTTGATCACCAGTTCGGTGACGATCAGGCCGATGCTGACGGCCTTGTCCGAGCCGATCACGCCCTGGCCGGCGAGGACCGTCAGGGCGATCGGCTGGCTCTCGCCGATCATCGAGCCGGCCAGGCTGCCGCACAGCTTCGACAGGTAGGGTCCAACCTCGATCTGGTCGACGCCGCCCGAGGCGTGCAGGTGCGACTGCACCTCAGCCACCGAGATCACCCGCTGATGCGCGTCCTTCAGGTGGAAGCGGGTCTCCTCCGAGGTGACGGCCCGCGCCTTGAGCATCAGGATGCTGGCGATGATCTGCAGGCTGTTGGCGACCCGGTGTTGCATCTCCTGCAGCAGCACCTGTTTCTGGTTCAACAGGTCGCGGGTCCGGTCCAGCAGGCTTTCCTTCTCGCGCTCGATCGCCCGGCGAGCGGTGATGTCGGTGAAGGCCAGCAGGATCGTTGAATTGGAGCTGGTCGCGTAGAGCACCTTGCGGGCGTTGAGCAGCATGATCCGCTGGCCCAGACCCGGGAAGTCATGACTGACCTCGAAGCCGTTCATGGCCACGCGCTCGGGGATGATCGTCTCGAGCAGCAGGCGCAGGGCCGGGATGTCCCACTGGCCGTCGCCCAGGTCGTAGAGCAGACAGCTCATGGTCTGTTCGGGGTCGACCTTGAACGTCTCGTAGAACGAGCGGCTGGCGGCCAGCACGCGCAGGTCGGAGTCGAGCACCAGCAACGGTTCGTGGATGGTGTCGACGATCGCCTGGGCCAGCGTCTGGGCGTCTTCGATGCCGGGGATCGCGCGCGTCATGGGTGGGTTATCGTCCGATCGGGTGCGCGACGACGTTCGCGGGTGACGACGGAGAGGCGTCGCTGGTCCAGCTGTACGCCTATCCCGGACCGATGTCGTGGTCGGCGTTCTCGATCAGAGCGTCCTGCCACAGGGCCTGCCGGGCGACATAGCGCCAGGTCTCGGCCATGGACAGAAGGTCGGCGCGCAGGCTCGGCGTGTCGCACTGGCGGGCCCGCC
>NZ_AKKF01000054.1 GCF_000281955.1 Caulobacter sp. AP07
GGCGACGGCGGCTACGCCCGCCAACATCCGCCGCATCCCCTGAATTGCCTTCATATCCCTCACGGCCCGTTTCGGCGGCGATTTGGCGTCCATCGAACCCACGCCGCGCCGACATGCACAATACGACCAGCGACAAGGGGCCTGGCAATCGACTTCCGTCTTGCAACGTGAATCGACTGTCCGCCCCACCGTCTCTGGCCGGTCGCTGGCGTGCATACGCGCTCCAATCCCTGTTGCCAAGCGCCAGAGGCGTTCCCCGAACACCGTGTTCAACACCCAGGCAGGTCAGCTGAGAATGGCTCTCAACAGGGGGCGTTTCGCGACCTAGGTAGCATTACTAACATGTAATGACAGCTACCTTGCATTAGGCACTACCTTGCGTCACAAGAGAGCCATCAACGGGAAACAGCCGCCGTGACGGAAGCCATCGAGATACAACTGAAGAAAGGCGTGCTGGCGCTCTGCGTTCTGGCCCTGCTGTCGCGGGCCGACAGCTACGCCTACGAGATCGCCAGCCAGCTGGCCAAGGACATCGATATGGGGGAAGGGACAATTTATCCGCTCATGCGCCGCATGCAGTCGGACGGCCTGGTCGAGACCTATCTGGTCGAGTCCCAGAGCGGCCCGCCGCGCAAATATTACCGCCTGACCGACGCCGGCCGCGACAGCTTCGCGGCCCAGAAGGCCGAATGGGCGGCGTTCACCGCCGCCGTCGAACACATCCTGGGAGCCGCCGCATGACGCGCGCCGAATTCCTCACCCGCCTCAAGCGCGGCCTGGCCGGCATGCCGGCCTCCGCGATCACCGACATCGTCGCCGACTATGAGGCCCACTTCGCCGACGGCCTGGCGGCCGGACGCACCGAGGCCGACGTGGCCGCCGCGCTCGGCGAACCCGAGCGCCTGGCCCGCGAACAGCGCGCCGAACAGGGCGTCAAGCGCTGGGAGGAGGCCAAGAACCCGTCCGCCGCCGCCGGGGCGATCTTCGCCATCGTCGGCCTGGGGGCGATCGACATCCTGTTCCTGCTGCCCCTGCTGATGGGCGTGCTGGGCACGCTGTTCGCCTGCTTCATGGCCGCCATCGGCATCTTCGTGGCCGGTGGCGTGGTCACCGCGGTGGGGCCGTTCGCCGGACAGCCCGGCGGCCCGGCCGTCGCCTTCCTGCTGGGCATCGGCCTGATGGCCACCGCCACCGCCCTGGCCGCCGTCACCACCCTGCTCAGCATCTGGCTGGTCAACGGCCTGGTCTGGTTCGGGCGTCTTCACTACCGGCTGCTGAAGCCGGCCATCGAAACCCAGGTCTGAGGGGGCCATCATGATCCGCAACCTGACCATCGTCGCCGTCGCCAGCTTCGTCCTGGCGCTGGGCTGCTTTGCCGGCGCCGCCGCCCTCGGCGGGCGGGACATCCTCAAGAACGGCTGGAACTTCCCCGCCGACTGGCACGTCGAGATCAACGACGACGACGACCACGTCAGCATCACGCCCGACCGCCTGGCCAGCGACGAGACGATCGAACGCCAGATCGCCTGGGCGGGGTCCGACGCGCTGCAGATCGACGTGCCCGCCGACGTCACCTTCACCCAGAGCGCCCCCGGCGCCGGCGCCTCGATCAAGGTCAACGGCCCCAAGGGCCTGGTGGACCGGGTGGTGGTCGATGGCGGCCAGATCCGCCTCAAGGGCGACGACGACGCCTCGACGATCAACCTCAACAGCCACGGCCTCCACATCGGCCGGGGCCATGACCAGCTGACCATCGAGGTCACCGCCCCGGCCGTGCGCAGCTTCACCCTGAACGGCAGCGGCGACCTGAGGGTGCGGGCCTACGACCAGCCCACCGCGACCCTGGAGCTGAACGGCAGCGGCGAGATCGAGGCCGAAGGCAAGGCGGCGAAGATCGAGCTTCGGGTTTCCGGCTCCGGCGACGCCGACCTGACCCAGCTCGACACCGGCGACGCCAAGGTCGCCGTGGCCGGCAGCGGCTCGGCGCGGATCGCCCCGCACGGCGCGGCCGAGGTCGAGGTGGCCGGCAGCGGCGAGGTCAGCGTCACCACCAAGCCGACCAGCCTGGTCACCAACGTCGCCGGATCCGGCGAAGTGCACGAAAGCTGGTGAGGCGCGCGGAACCCGGCGGGGATGACGAATCGTCGCCGGGTGATGACGCGGGCCAAGGAAACCCTTACCTGTACGCCATGACCGCTCCCATGACCGCCCCGTCCCTGCTGGCCGCCGCCGGCGTCGATCCCGAACGCGCCCGCGCCCTTCTCGGCGAGGCCCTGGCCGGCGCCGACGACGGCGAGCTGTTCGTCGAACGCTCCGAGAGCGAGGCCTTCGTGTTCGACGATGGCCGCCTGAAGAGCGCCTCCTATGATTCGGGCGAGGGTTTCGGCCTGCGCGTGGTGGCCGGCGAGACCGCCGGCTACGCCCACTCCGCCGAGATTTCCGAGGCCGCCATCGGCCGGGCCGCCGATTCGGCCAAGCTGGCCCGCCGCGGCTATGCCGGGGTCAGCGCCGAGGCGCCGCGCGCCACCAACGAAAAGCTCTATGGCGAGGACGACCCGGTCTCGTCCCCCGCCTTCTCCGACAAGGTCGCCCTGCTGCAGGAGATCGACGCCTTCGCCCGGGCCCGCGACCCGCGCGTCGTCCAGGTGATGGCCTCGATGGCCGGCGAGCGCCGGGTGGTCGAGATCCTGCGGGCCGACGGCCGTCTGCTGCGCGACGTGCGGCCGCTGGTCCGCGTCAACGTCCAGGTCACGGTCGAGAAGGACGGCAAGCGCGAGGCCGGCTCGTCCGGAGCCGGCGGCCGCGCCGGCTTCGCCGCCTGGATCAGCCCCGACAAGTGGCAGGACCAGGTCGACGAGGCCCTGCGCATGGCGCTGGTCAATCTCGACGCCGTGGCCTGCCCGGCCGGCGAGATGGACGTGGTGCTCGGCCCCGGCTGGAACGGCGTGCTGCTGCACGAAGCCGTCGGTCACGGCCTGGAGGGCGACTTCAACCGCAAGGGCATCAGCGCCTTTTCCGGCCGCATCGGCGAACGCGTGGCGGCCAAGGGCGTGACGGTGTTCGACGACGGTTCGCTGGCCGGCCGCCGCGGTTCGCTGACCATCGACGATGAGGGCACCCCGACCGAGCGCACGATCCTGATCGAGGACGGGATCCTGGTGGGCTACATGCACGACCGGATGAGCGCCCGGCTGATGGGCATGGCCGCCACCGGCAACGGCCGCCGCCAGTCCTACGCCCACATGCCCATGCCGCGCATGACCAACACCGGCATGCTGGCGGGGAACGACGACCCGGCCGAGATGATCGCCTCGATGAAGCGCGGTCTCTACTGCGCCAATTTCGGCGGCGGCCAGGTCGACATCACCAACGGCAAGTTCGTCTTCCAGTGCACCGAGGCCTATCTGGTCGAGGACGGCAAGATCACCGCCCCGGTCAAGGGCGCCACCCTGATCGGCGACGGGCCCAACGCCCTGACCCGGGTGACGATGATCGGCAACGACTTCGACTTCGACCCCGGCATCGGCGTCTGCGGCAAGTCGGGCCAGGGCGTGCCGGTGGGCGTCGGCCAGCCGTCGCTGAAGATCACCGGCCTGACGGTGGGCGGCACGGCGGTCTAGGGCTGCAGCCTACCCTTCTCATCCATCCCCTTTCAGCCGTCATCCCGGGCACAAGGCCCGGGATGACGGTGGGGCGAGAGCGTGGGAGGTGAAAGCCAGATCAAGGGCGTTTCCCGTAACGCCCTGAAAACCTTGCCGAAACCACAGACCGTTCAGGTGATCGGCGAAAACATTTCACAAATGTAATCTACCTTGCGGTTTTGTAACTGGTTCTGGTGCATCCGGAACCTCAGGTTCCCCGCCAACAAAGCGGGGGCTTTGGGGGACCGCGGTATGAGTCTGACTTCGCTTATCTTCGCCCTGGGCCTGGCGTCGCCCGAGGCCCAGGCCACCGCTCCGGCGATCACACCCGAAACGCCCGTTCCTACGGCGATGGCGACCGAGGCCCAGCGCGGGATCACCAGCTATCCGCCCGACTTCTTCGCCGAGCAGCGCCCCAGCACCGCCTTCGACATGATCACCCGCCTGCCCGGCTTCCGGCTGGACCGCGGCGACAGCGCCCGAGGCTTCGCCGGCACGGCCGGCAACGTGCTGGTCAACGGCGAGCGCCCCACCACCAAGAGCGAGAACCTCGAGGACATCCTCAAGCGCATCTCGGCCTCGGCCGTCGAGCGCGTGGAGCTGATCCGCGGCGGCGCCCCCGGGATCGACATGCAGGGCCAGACGATCCTGGCCAATGTGGTGATCAAGTCGACGGTGCAGGTCGAGACGGTCGCCAACATCCAGACCTACCTCTATCCCGACGGCCTGTTCGGCCCGCTGCTGGAGCTCCAGGCCTCGCGCCGTAACGGGATCAACGAGATCGAGGGCTCGCTGAAGGCCTCGGTCGACCGCACCGACCAGACCTTCGACGGCGGGTCGCGGGTGACCAGCTTCCCCGACGGCCGTCCGACGGTCCGGGAAGCCGTCAAGGGCTACGACCAGATCCAGATCTACGAGGCGCGCGGCGCGATCCAGCGCGCGGCGCCGGGCGGCAGGATCCGGGTCAACGGCAAGATCGCGTACTTCTCGTTCGATCGCGACGTCGTCTACACCCGGTACCAGCCGAGCCCGGGCCGCCAGGACAGCGGCGAGACCCGCCAGGAGTGGACCGGCGAGTTCGGCGCCCGCTACGACGCCAGACTGGGTCCGCGCACCGACCTGCAGCTGGTGTTCCTGCAGAACCTGGGCGACGATACCTATGGCTCGACCCTCGCCCTGCCCGGGCGCGCCGAGGTCTATCGCGAGCGCGACAAGACCGGCGAAAGCATCCTGCGCGGCGAGCTCAAGCACCGCCGCTCGCAGGCCCTGTCGCTGGAGGGCAGCCTCGAGGGCGCCTACAACGTTCTGGACGGCGACATCCGCTACGGCGTCAACGGCGCCCCGGTCGACATCGGCCCGCCGCACGTGAAGGTCGAGGAATTGCGGGGCGAGGCGGCCGGCAA
Source organism: Caulobacter sp. AP07 (assembly GCF_000281955.1). Classification (GTDB taxonomy): domain Bacteria; phylum Pseudomonadota; class Alphaproteobacteria; order Caulobacterales; family Caulobacteraceae; genus Caulobacter. Next base: position 5,045 of record NZ_AKKF01000054.1, read on the forward strand.
GGCCGTCTGGCGGGCCAGCCCGAAACTGACGGTCGAGGCCGGCGCACGGATGGAGGTCTCGCGCATCACCCAGAGCGGTGGCATCGACGTCGAGCGCAGCTTCTTCTACCCCAAGCCCCGGGTGCTGGCGACCTGGAGCCCCAACAGCGTCGACCAGCTGCGCGTGCGGGTCGAGCGCGAGGTCGGGCAGCTGGACTTCGGCGACTTCATCGCCTCGGCCGACCTGACGGCCGGCAGCCAGGACGGCGCCGACGCCAATCTGCAGCCCCAGCGCTCGTGGGTCGGCGAGGTCGCCTGGGAGCGGCGGTTCTGGGGTGCGGGCTCGATCTCGACCACCCTGACCCATGCCGAGATTTCCGACGCCGTCGACTACAGGCCCCTGAAAGGCGGCGGCGACGCGCCCAGCAACATCGGCTCGGGTCGGTCCGACCAGTTCGTGATCGCCCTGACCCTGCCGACCCAGAAGCTGGGGATCTCCGGCGGCCAGGTGAAGGCCCGCTTCAGCTGGTTCGACAGCGAGGTCACCGACCCGGTCACCTTCGACAAGCGCCGCATCACCAACGCCACGCCGTTCGTCTGCAACCTGAGCTTCACGCGCGACATGCCCGGCGGCAGGTGGAGCTGGGGGGCCTCGACCAACTGTCCCAACGAGTACAGCCGCTTCCGCCTGGGCGAGGTCCGCACCCAGCGCTTCGACCAGTATTTCGAGGGCTTCGTCGAGTGGAAGCCCAGCGCCGACCTGACGGTGCGCACCACGCTGTCCAACTGGACCTCGCGCAACGTCACGCGCGAGCGGGTGATCTACAAGGGCTCGCGCGCCGACAACATCGTCGACCGCGTCGAGTACCGTTCGCTGCCGTTCGAGCCCTACCTGTTCATCCAGGTGCGCCAGCGGCTGGGGTAGACGGCCGCTCCTCCCCTGTGAAACGGGCAGGGCTATTGCATATGATCCAAAACGGTTGTCATCCCGGACGAGCGCGCAGCGCGAAGATCCGGGACCGACGCGTGAACGCAGCGCTTCGGGCGGTCCCGGATCTGCGCCCGGCTTCGCCGGGCTTGTCCGGGATGACAGCTTTAATTCGCGGCCAATCCATATGCGGATTGCCCCAATGAAACGGAGGAGGAGGCGAGCTCCGGCCCCCTACTTGTTGACGACCTTGATGATCCGCTTCGAGGACGGCCGGCCGGACAGGCCCTTGTCGGGCGCGTAGGTCACCGTCAGGTCGCCGCCCTTCAGGCTGGCGCCCGGCTTGTGGCCCTCGGCCAGCAGCACCCGGGCCACGCGGTTGAGCAGGTTGCGGTCGCCGTTGCGGGCCATCTTCTCGAAGGCTTCGGCGGTGACCGTGGCGGTGTCGGCCACCAGCACCGAGGTGGCGGGGGTGGCGTCGTCGACGGTCTCGAACGCGACCCGATGCTGGGCCGCCCGGCTGGCGCGGGCGCTGGCCTGGACCAGGCGCTGGAACAGGGCGTTGACCGAGATGAAGCTCGGCGGCTGGATCGAGGACGCCTTGCCGATCAGGGCGGCGGCGTCGCCGGCTGGCCGTTCGCTGGTGAACAGCGTCATGCCGCCCAGCTTGGTGGCCCGCAGCACCGGCTCGCCCATCTCGTTCTTGTAGATCGTGTCGCCGCGCGGGGCCGGCTGCGGCGACAGCACCCAGACCTCGGAGCTGTTCTCGAACTTCATCAGCGGCTGGGGCGAGGCCCGGTCGAGGACGAAGGCGCTGCCGGTTTCCGACACGTAGCGGGCGACGGGCGGCGCGGGCGCCTTGCGGGATTCCGACCCGCCCCGGGCGCCGAAAAGGTCACGAAGGCTCGATTGCTGCGCGTTCGCGTCGCCGGCGCTGGCCCCCAGGGCGAACGCCAGCAGGATCGCGCAGCCCCCTGGCCCGGTCGTCGCCGCCGATAGACTTTTCATGCCTACGGTCATGATCGCCGACTGGGGCGAATCTTGGACGCCAAAGACCTTGTTCCCGCCACGCCTCACCCAGGACGCTCCAGTGTCGCTTGTCGGCAACACTCCCGTCAGTCCGCTAGTCGAACCGGCGGGAGCGTCGCCGTCAAGTGGATAGCGACGCTTGGGAGGTCGGCTGGACCTGAGTCCAATTGACGCGCCACCCAACCGTTGTCATCCCGGATCGGCGGCCCCTAGGCCGCCATGTACTGGCCGCCGTTCAGGGTGAGCGTCGCGCCGGTCACGAAGCCCGCCCGCTCGCCCGCCAGGAAGGCGACCATGTCGGCGATCTCCTCGCCCTTGCCCAGGCGGCCGACCGGGATGCCGGCGATGATCTGGGCCAGGACGTTCTCGGGCACGGCGGCGACCATCTCGGTGTCGATATAGCCGGGGCAGATGACGTTGACGGTCACGCCCTTCTTGGCGTTCTCCAGGGCCAGGGCCTTGGTGAAGCCGATCAGCCCGGCCTTGGCGGCCGAGTAGTTGGTCTGGCCCATCTGGCCCTTCTGGCCGTTGATCGAGCTGATGTTGATGATCCGGCCCCAGCCCTTTTCGCGCATGCCCTCGATCACCGGCCGGGTCATGTTGAAGGCGCTGTCCATGTTGACGCGGATGACTTCCGACCACTGCTCGTAGGTCATCTTGTGCAGCATGCCGTCGCGGGTGATGCCGGCGTTGTTGACCAGCACTTCGATGGGGCCAAGCTCGGTCTCGACCTTCTTGACGGCCGCGGCGCAGTCGTCGAACGAGCCGACATTGCCCTTCACCACCATCACGCCCAGCTCCTTGGCGCAGGCCTCGGCGGCCGTCTCGTTGCCGGAATAGCCGGCCGCCACCTTCATCCCGTCGGCCACCAGCCGTTCGCAGATCGCTCGACCGATGCCCCGGGTGCCGCCGGTCACGAACGCAACTCTCGCCATTTTTCTCTCCCGATGAAGTTTCTTATGGTTGCATGCGTCCGCCGACGGAGGACAAGCCCCCGTCGGTGACCGTCACGAAGATTTAGCCAACAAGCGTTCTCGCCTCAGATCGCCTCGACGCACATGGCCACGCCCATGCCGCCGCCGATGCACAACGTCGCCAGGCCCTTCTTGGCTCCGGACCGCTTCATCTCGTGGACCAGAGTGGTGAGGATGCGCGCGCCCGAAGCGCCGATCGGGTGGCCGATGGCGATGGCCCCGCCGTTGACATTGACCTTGGCCGGGTCGAGGCCCAGCTCGCCGACCACGCACAGCGACTGGGCGGCGAAGGCCTCGTTGCTCTCGACCAGGTCGAGGTCGGAGACCTTCCAGCCGGCCTTCTCCAGGGCCTTCTTGCTGGCCGGAATCGGGCCGGTGCCCATGATCTCGGGCGCGACGCCGGCATTGGCCCACGAGGCGATGCGGGCCAGCGGGGTCAGGCCGCGCTTCTTGGCCTCGTCGGCGCTCATCAGCACCAGGGCGGCGGCGCCGTCATTGAGGCCCGAGGCGTTGGCGGCGGTGACCGTGCCTTCCTTGGTGAAGGCCGGCTTCAGGCCCGAAATGCCTTCGTAGGTGACGCCGTGGCGGATGAACTCGTCGTCCTTGACCACCGTGTCGCCCTTGCGGCCCTTGATGGTCACCGGGGCGATCTCGCCTTCGAACCGGCCGGCCTTCTGGGCGGCCTCGGCCTTGTTCTGGCTGGCGACGGCGAAGCGGTCCTGGGCCTCGCGGGTGATCTGCCAGCGGGCGGCGATGTTCTCGGCGGTCTGGCCCATGTGGTAGCCGTGGAAGGCGTCCCACAGGCCGTCCTTGATCATGGTGTCGACGAACGACAGGTCGCCCATCTTCTGGCCGTTGCGCAGGGCCTGGGCGTGGGGCGCCTGGCTCATGCTCTCCTGACCGCCCACCACCACGATGCTGGCGTCGCCGGCGGCGATCTGCTGGGCGCCCAGGGCGACGGCGCGCAGGCCCGAGCCGCACAGCTGGTTCAGGCTCCAGGCCGGGCTCTCGACCGGGATGCCGGCGTTGACCGAGGCCTGGCGGGCCGGGCCCTGGCCGGCGGCGGCCTGCAGCACCTGGCCCAGGATCACCTCGTCGACGTCGGCGGCGCTGATGCCCGCCCGCTCGACGGCGGCCTGGATGGCGATCTTGCCCAGCTCGTGAGCCGGCAGGCTGGACAGGGCGCCGAGGAACGAACCGACCGGCGTGCGGGCGGCGGAGACGATGACGATGTCGCTCATGGCGAAGAAGCTCCCGTGACGTAGTTCCGGGCGCTTCTCGCAGGTGCGGCGCCCATGTTTTTGCGATGCGGCGCCACCTTGCACAAACCTGCAGGGTTCGTCACCGTCACCTTTTCACGGGATGTTGCGCGTTCCAAGCTTCGGCGGCACTGGCGCCCTGCCTTTGCATCCGCGATAGTGCGATGCGAAAAGGCGGAGACAACGCTGTCCTAGGGAACGAAATGTCCGAGAACAACGAAAACGGCGAAACGCCATCGGCGCGTGCGCCCGGTGAAAAGGGCGCCGGCCAGAAGGTCGTCATCAAGAAATACGCCAACCGTCGCCTCTACAACACAGCGTCCAGTTCCTATGTCACCCTGGAACACCTGTCGGACATGGTGAAGGAAGGCGTGGACTTCGTGGTCTACGACGCCAAGACCAATGACGACATCACCCGTTCGGTGCTGACCCAGATCATCTTCGAAGAGGAAAATCGCGGCGGCGGCCAGAACCTGCTGCCGATTCAGTTCCTCCGCCAACTGATCGGTTTCTACGGCAATTCCATGCAGGCCTTCCTGCCCAGCTACCTGGAAATGTCGCTGGAAAGCTTCACCAAGCAGCAGGAACGGATGCGCACTCAGTTCGCCGGCCTGACGCCGGGCCTGGGCGGCGCGACCAAGGGCCTGACGGGGATGGGGGTCTACGAGGACCAGATTCGCCAGAACATGGCGCTGTTCGACCGGGCCATGAAGATGTTCTCGCCGTTCGCCTATGCCCGGCCCGAGGACGCGCCGACCGCGGCCCCCGCCGAACCCGCCCCGCCCGCCCCGGCGCCCAGCGAGGACTCCCTGGCCGACCTCAAGCGCCAGCTGGAAGCCATGCAGGCGCAGATCGAGAAGCTGGCGACGAAGCCGTAGTCGCTTGAAGCCGCGCCTACGATTGGGGACACGCGCATGCGCGTGTCCCCAGCTGGGTTGCGCGCTAACGCCCCTTAACCACGCCAACCCATCCGTTCTTAACGATCGGGGCGCTTATTCTTCACCATGAACGGCCCGATCGATCCCATCCGGCGCGCCGGCGCCGCGCGCCGGGCGCTGCCCGCGCCTCGCGAAACCGACCGCCCAGAAGCTGACGGGGCGGCGGACGGCGAGGACGTGACCTTCGTGCGCGACGAGCAGCCGGCCCCGCCGCCGCCCCGCAGAAGCGCCTTCGCGACCTTCGCCGCCCACATCATGGGCCAGAGCGGCCAGAAGCGCGGCCTGCGCGGTGGGCAGGAAGTGCTCGACGCGGCGCGTTCGACCTATCTCGGCACGGAATATTCCGGCCAGGCCGACCGCCGCCCCAAGGCGGGCCTGATCAAGAAGACCGAGATCTAGGCCTTCAGGCGGGTCAGCTCGGCCTCCAGGACCGCGACCCGCGCCTCCAGATCCGCCACCCTCCGGTCCAGCGACACGCTCTCTTCCGGCGGCGGAACCGGCGCGGCCGCGTGCGCCCCGACCCCCGCCCGGCGAGCGGCCTCGGCCAGGGAAACCCCCAGAAGTTCGGCGAAAGCGGCCACTTGCGCCGCCGTCAGCTCGCGCTGGTCCTTGAAGGCCAGGGCCAGTTCGTCGGCGGTCATCCCCGCCACGGCGGCCAGCACGGCCCGCGTCAGGCCACGCTCGGCCAGCCGCGCGTCGTACCAAGCCTGATCGAAGAACAGCGCCATGGGCGAACGCTAACCCGGCCGGCCCGGTTGGCGCCAGTCTTGCTTGATCGGAGGTAAGTTCCGCCGACGAGACCCACCATGCTGCTCAGCGCCGTCACCCGCTTCTTCGACATCGCCGTCGTGACGCTGATCTTCACGGCGCTGACGTGAAGCGCGATTGGGGACGGGCGCATGCGCCCGTCCCCGTCGGCGGCCCCTAAGCGCACTCCAGCAGCATCATCGTCCCCTGCCCGCCGTCGGCGCAGATGCTGACGATCGCCTTCTCGCCCTTGCCCCGCGTGGCCAGTTCCTTGACCGCCTGGCTGAGGATCCGCGCGCCGGTCGCGCCGAACGGGTGGCCAACCGCCAGGCTGCCGCCGGTGGGGTTCATCCGGTCGCGCGGGAACGGGCCCAGGTCGACCTCCACCCCGGCCTTGGTCCTGCGGAACCGCTCGTCCTCCCAGGCGGCGATGTGCGACAGCACCTGGGCGGCGAAGGCCTCGTGGATCTCCCACAGGCCGACGTCCGCGTAGTTCAGGCCGTTGCGGGCCAGCAGGCGCGGCACGCCGTAGGCCGGGGCCATCAGCAGGCCCTCGTTTCGCAGGTCGATCGAGGTGACCTCGTAGTCGACCACCTTCACCCGGGGCGTCTTGGCCGGCAGGCGCGCCAGGCCGGCCTTGGAGGCCACCCAGATCGCCGCCGCCCCGTCGGTCAGGGGCGAGGAATTGCCGGCCGTCAGGGTGCCCTGGCCGCTGGTCTTGTCGAAGGCCGGACCCAGCTTGGCCAGCTTCTCCAGCGTCGAGTCCTTGCGGGGAATGGTGTCGCGCTTCACCTCGCCGATCGGGATGACCAGGTCGTCGAAGAACCCGGCCTCCCAGGCGGCCACCGCGTGCTGGTGGCTCTCGAAGGCGATCTGGTCCTGGTCGGCGCGGGCCAGCTTCCATTCCTTGGCGGTGATTTCGGTGTGCTCGCCCATCGACAGGCCGGTGGTGCGGTTGGCGACCTTGGGGATCCACAGTTTCAGGTCGCGGGGCTTGAGCTTGGCCAGGTGCGCCAGCTTCTGGCCGGCGGTCCTGGCGGCCTGGAAGCCCTTCAGCCAGTCGGAGAAGGCGATGCTCATCCCGACCTGGACCTTGCTCATGCTCTCGACCCCGCCGACCAGGGCCAGGTCGCGGCCGCGACCGTCGATCATGCCGTGGGCCTCGATGACGCCGATCATGCTGGTCGAGCAGGCCATGATCGTCGAAAAGGCCGGGATGGTCGGGTCGGCCCCGGCGTCCAGCAGCACCTCGCGGGCGATGTTGCTCCAGGTCAGGTTGGGGATCACCGTGCCCCAGATCGCGAAGTCCGGACGCGCCCCTCCTTCTTTCTGGGAGAGTTGGGCGAGCATGGCCTGGACCACCGGCACGGACAGGGCGATGGCGTCATGGTCCTTCAGCGGCCCGTCGACCTTGGCGAAGGGGGTGCGAAGGCCGGCCGCCAGCCAGATGTCGGGTTTGGACGCCATGATCGTGATCCTCGCGGAAAGCTAGAATGTCAGCATGACAAGGCTTGGCCACAAGGGTCTTGTCGAATTTCGCGGCGGCGATCCGAGCCGCCCGCCTTGAAGTCAAGCTTCACCTCCACGAGATGTCGCACGCACCGAGCATGAGCAGGAGGACGAATGGCGGACGAGCAGAGGGAGGAGTCATGCGCTCCCGTCGCGGCGCCCGCATCGATGGCGCGTGATGTAAGGGGATACCTTTGGGCGCGGGACAAGGTTGGGGAGTCCGGCGGCGAAGTCTATCGCCTGCACGGCCATCCCAGGGCGCGAGCCCTGTTCCTGAAGCGGGGCGAAGGCGCCGTCGCCGACGAGATCACCGACGAGATGGCCCGCCTGGTTTGGCTGAAGTCCTATCTTCCCGCGCCGGAGGTCGTGCATTTCACCCGCGCCCAAGGTGAAGCCTGGCTGCTCATGACCGCCGTCCCGGGACGCACGGCCTATCAGATGCTGCGGGATGGCGCCGGCGAAGCGGTGATAGACGCCCTCGCCAGCTTCATGCGGCGCCTGCACGGCATTCCCGTGGAAACGTGTCCCTTCAACAGCGATCACGGCCTGCGGCTCTCGCTGGCGCGGGCGCGCATCGACGCCAATCTGGTCGACTCCGACGACTTCGATGACGAGCGGGAGGGCTGGACCGCCGAGGATGTCTGGGCGGAAATCCAGCGCCTTCCGCCCCAGGCGTACGACCGGGTGGTCACCCATGGCGACTTCTCGCTCGACAACCTGATCATCAACGACGGCGAAGTGGCGGGCTGCATCGACGTTGGTCGGTTGGGCGTCGCCGACCGCTACCAGGACATCGCGATCCTCTGGAACAATCTGGACGAATTCGGCGGGCGGCTGCAAACGCGGCTTCTGGAAAAGTACGGCCTCGAAGACATCGACGAACCGAAGCTGCGCTTTCACCTGCTCATGGACGAACTCTTCTGAGGGCGGAAATGACGGCTCCATCCAGCGTCAGGTCGGAGCGTGGTCGCCGCCCCTAGTGCGCGTCGCCAAAATCCACGTCGCGGCGGGCCGAGACGATGGTGACGATGAAGCCGGCCAGCACGTCCAGCAGCACCATCACCGTCAGCAGGAAGAACACCGAGGTGCCAAACGCCGGGGCCAGCAGGAACTCGACCAGGCAGACGATGAACAGGATCATCGACAGCGAGTGGTTGATGATCGCGATCTTGCGGCTGGTCGTCGATTTCAGCAGTTCGACGAACAGCACCACCAGGGACGCGGCCAGCAGCAGGTCGCCCAGGCTGACCACCCAGTCGGCCTTGGAGGTCATGTGGATGGTGAACAGCTGCTCGGCCAGCCGGTACTGGGCGGCGTTCGAGGCGAAGCCGCCCGCGAAGGTCAGGACGATCAGGTTGTAGACCAGCACCGGCAGGGCCAGCAGCGGAAACGCGGCGAACATGATTGGCTCTCCCCCAGGATGGCGCGATTTCAGGGTTAACCGGTTTCGCCGGTTCGGAGAAGCCGCGACCGCCCGGAAGGCGAGCGGAAAGGGCTCTAGGCCTCGTCCACGCCCTGCGGGTTGCGCAGCCGGGTCTGCAGCCACATCACGCCCAGCAGGTCCGACACCGAGGCCTTGAGCCGGCCGAAGTTGGTGTATTTCGACACCCCGCTCTCGCGGTGGCGATGGTTCACCGGCTGGAAGTCGACCCGATAGCCTTCGCGCAGCATCAGGGCCGGGATGTAGCGGTGGATGTGATCGAAATAGGGCAGGCGCAGGAAGGCCTCGCGGCGGAAAGCCTTCAGCCCGCAGCCGGTGTCGTTGGCGGTGTCCTTCAGCAGCCGCTTGCGCACGCCGTTGCCGAACCGGGAGGCGAAGCGCTTGGCCGAACTGTCCTGGCGCTTGACGCGCTCGCCGCCGACCAGGGCCAGGTCCTCGGGCGCGGCCTTCAGGGCCCGGGCCAGGCGCGGGGCGTCGGCGGGATCGTTCTGGCCGTCGCCGTCCAGGGTGACGACGATCGGGGCGCGGGCCGCCAGCACGCCGCTGCGCACGGCCCGGCTCTGGCCGGAGTTCTTGCGATGCGACAGCACCCGCAGCTGCGGGATCTCGGCCTTCAGCGCCACCAGCAGGGCCTTGGTGTCGTCGCGGCTGGCGTCGTCGATGAAGATGATCTCGTGGTTCTCGCCGGCGAAGGCGGTCGCGATCTCGCGGGCCAGGGCCGGCGCCGCGCCGCCCTCGTCGAAGACGGGAACGACGATGGAATAATCGGGGGCGGCGGCGGCTTGGGAGGTCATCGCCTCCTAATACCGCAAAAGTCGCCACAAGAAAGGATCGTGGTATTCCATCGTCATGACGCTCGAATCTCGCCTGGATGACTGGAGCCGCGGCTGGCGCGGCCCCCTGTTCGCCGCCCTGGTGGCGCTGATCGCCGGCCTGCCCGGCGTCTTCGCCATGCCGCCGCTGGACCGCGACGAATCGCGCTTCGCCCAGGCCACCGCCCAGATGCTGGAAACCGACGACCTGGTGGTCATCAAGTTCCAGGACCAGCCGCGCTTCAAGAAGCCGGTCGGCATCCACTGGCTGCAGGCCGCCAGCGTCACCGCCTTCTCCGCGCCCGAGGACCGGGGCATCTGGGCCTATCGCATTCCCTCGCTGCTGGGCGCCATGCTGGCGGCGGCGGCCTGCGCCTGGGGCGCGGCGGCGCTGCTGGGCCCCAAGACCGGCCTGCTGTCGGGGGCGATCCTGGGCGCGACCATCCTGCTGTCGACCGAGGCCTTCATCGCCAAGACCGACGCGGCCCTGTGCGGCTTCACCACCCTGGCCATGGCCGCCGTGGCGCGGATCTACGCCGCCCATCTCGCCGGCGCGAAGATTCATCGTTGGACGAAGGTGGCCTTCTGGATCGGCCTGGCCATGAGCGTGCTGATCAAGGGGCCGGTCGGGCTGATGGTCGTGGTGCTGAGCATCGCGGCCCTGTGGATCTGGGACCGCAAGGCGCCCTGGCTCAAGGACCTGGGTTGGGGCTGGGGCCTGATCCTGCTGGCGGGCATCGTCCTGCCCTGGGCGACGATGATCACCGTGGCCACCGACGGGGCCTTCTGGTCCACCGCCGTGACCGGCGACCTGGCCCCCAAGCTGGCCAGCGGCCAGGAAAGCCACGGCGCGCCGTTCGGCGCCTACGCCCTCTTCGCCTTCCTGCTGGTGTTCCCCGCCACCCTGCTGCTGCCGTCCGGCCTGGTGCTGGGCTGGACCAGCCGCAAGGAGGCCGGCGTGAGGTTCGCCCTGTGCTGGCTGATCCCGACCTGGCTGGTGTTCGAACTGCTGCCGACCAAGCTGGTCCACTACACCCTGCCCGCCGTCCCGGCCCTGGCCATGCTGATGGCCGCCACGCTGCGGGCCCCGCTGGGCCGGATTTCACGCAGCGTCGGCGCCGTCCTGAGCGCCCTGGCCGGCCTGCTGTTCGCGGCCGTGGCGATCTATCTCCACGTCGAGTACGGCGATCCGTCGGACATCGCCTGGACGGCGGTCACCGCCCTGCTGTTCCTGGCCGCCGGGATGATCGGCGCGGTGCTGCTGATGCGCAAGACCGCCGCCATCGCCCTGGTCACGGCCGGAGCGGTCTGCATCCTGGCCCACGCCGCCCTGGTCGGCGTACTCGTGCCGCGACTGGAGCCGCTGCTGCTGTCGCCGCGCCTGGCCCAGGCCCTGGAACGCACCGACCTGGCGCCCCGGGCCGGCGCGGCCGGGCCCGTGGCCGTCACCGGCTATTCCGAGCCCAGCATGATCTTCCTGCTGGGCACCACCACCCAGCTGACCGACCCGGCCGGCGCGGCCAAGGCCGTGGCGGAGGGACGCCCGGCCGTGGTCGAGGGCCGCCAGGAGCCCGCCTTCCGCGCCGCCCTCGCGGCCCTGGGCCAGGCCGCCCGGCCGGCCGGCGCGGTCGAGGGCTTTGACTATTCCGACGGCGACAAGGAGCGCCTGACGCTCTATCGCGGCGCGCCCGCCAAGCCGGACGCCGACGACGACGCGGAAACCGGAGACACCCCAGCGGAGGACCGCCCATGAGCCGCTTCATCCAGATCGTCGAGGTCGGCCCGCGCGACGGGCTGCAGAACGAGAAGCTGTCGCTGCCGGTCGAGGACAGGCTGGCCCTGATCCGCCGGCTCGAGGCGGCCGGCGCCAGGCGCATCGAGGTCGTGTCCTTCGTCAACCCCAACCGCGTGCCGCAGATGGCGGGAGCCGAGGAGATCATGGCCGCGCTGGGGCCCGACCCGGACCGTTCGCGGATCGGCCTGGTGCTGAACCTGCGCGGCTGGGAGCGCTGCGTGGCGGCCGCCTGCGACGAGGCCAATGTGGTGGTCTGCGCCACCGACGGCTTTGGCCTCGCCAACCAGGGCGCGACCGCGGCCCAGCAGGTCGACACCCTGGCCGCCATCGTCGAGCGCCAGGCGGTCGAGGGCGGCCCGCCGATCACCATGACCCTGTCGGTGGCCTTCGGCTGTCCGTTCGACGGCGAGGTCTCGGAAGACCAGGTCGTGGCCATCGTCCGCGAGGCCGCGGCCCTGGGCGTGCCCGAGATCGCCATCGCCGACACCATCGGCGTCGCCGATCCGTGGACCGTCCGCAAACGGATCGAGGCGGTGCGCGCCGCCGCGCCGGACGCCCGCCTGCGCATGCACTTCCACGACACCCGCAACACCGGCCTGGCCAACGCCTATGCCAGCGTCGAGGCCGGAATCGACGTGCTGGACGCCTCGGTCGGCGGCCTGGGCGGCTGCCCGTTCGCGCCCAACGCCACCGGCAACATCGGCACCGAGGACCTGGTCTACATGCTGGAACGGGCCGGCTTCGAGACCGGCTACGACCTGGACGCCCTGATCGGCATCGGCCGCGACATCAGCGAGAAGCTGGGCAAGGCCCCGGCGTCCTCGCTGGCGCGGGCGGGTGGGTTCCCGGCCTAGCCACCAACCCTTCGACCGCTCGCTACCAGTGGGCGCGGAAAAACTGAATGCTGTCGGCGATCTCGGCCGGTACGGCGCTGAAATGGTTTCCGGGCATCTCTCGATAATCGACAGGCAGACCGGCGGCCTTGGCGATCGAAACTAGGCGCTGGGTGTTGTCGCGGAAGAAATCCTCTTCCGTTCCATAGTAGAGCCGAGTGGGAGATTTCAGGCTCGCCGCGTAGGAAAGCGGCGACCGCATTTCGAATTCCCTGGGATTCTTCTTGTCGAACGGCGGCAGCTTGCGGTTCCAGGAATTGGCCGTGAAGGCGATCTGATCGGGCGACCCTGAAAGCGAAGCCACAGCCTTGAAGTCGGAGGCGGCCATGCCGCTGAGCAAGGCCATCGTTCCGCCGACACTATGGCCAGCCAGATAGATGTGGGCCGCATCGACATAGGGCTGGGTCTGCATGAATTTCGCGACGGCGAGGACGTCATCGACTTCGTCGTAGAACAGCGAAAAGGCTCCGGCCTGACCGTTCTCTCCTCGGAGGACAGGCGTCACGACCACGAAGCCGGCCTCGCGATAAGGCGCCGCCATCTTGAAGTCGTCCAAACCGAAGGCGAAGCCCCCGTGCAGGAAGATGACGACGGGAAGCTTGGCTTCCGCCGCTTCCGGCATGCCGACCCAGGCCTTCAGGCGCAACTCGCCAGACGGGAACTCGATCTGCGTCACACCCGCTGGCGCGTTGAGCGGGGCGCCCATTTGAGGTGCGGGACCGCTTCGGCGGAGCGTGGTCTGGAACGTCACCCGATCCTGGCGATAGTCGGTCTGGCGAATCTGCACCCCGCTCGGTTGTCCTGCGAGGGAGGAACTGGGCGCGCCCACCCCGACACCGACCAGCGTCACCAGCCCCAGCACCGCGCACCAAGCCGCGCGGAGCAGCAGGCGACAACCATCGGCCGCACCCGCATTCGATCGATGAAACAAGGCATTCCCCCAATTGCTCGCTCAGCAGCCGTAGCCGCCAAGGCGTGCAAAGCCAAGCTTGGAACCCTAGATCGGCCGGCCGGTGAGCTTCCAGATCAGCGGCCGCGACACACTCATCAGCAGGATGGCCGGGGCCAGCAGCACGGCGATCACGTAGCGCTGGACGGTGTCGGCGCGCTTGATGAAGTAGCGCGACAGGCCCACGCCTTTGTGGAACTCCACCTTCACCGGATGCTCCAGGCTGGTGTGGCCCAGGTGGATGACCTGGGCGTGCGGCTGGAACAGCACCTGGCCGCCAGCCTGGCGGGCGCGCCAGCACAGGTCGATGTCCTCGACGTGCAGGAAATAGCCTTCGTCGAAACCGTTCAGAAGGTCGAAGTCACGACGGCGCAGGGCGAAGCAGGCGCCCGAGATCGTCGGCATCGGTATCGGCCCTTCGGGCAGGGGCTCGTGCTCGCGGTGGATCTCGAAGTTCGCCAGGCCGCGGAAACGCGAGGTCAGGTGGCCAAAGCTCAGCAGGGTGGTCACCGGGGTGACCTCGCCCCGCCGGCCGCCGCGCTGCTCGCTGCCGTCGACGTTCATCACCCGCGCGCCGACCACCGTGGGCGCCGGCTGTCCCTCGAACGCCGAGGCCAGGAATTCCACGCAATCGGGTTGCAGGTTGGCGTCGGGATTGAGGAAGACGATGTACTCGCCGCGCGCCGTCCTGGCCCCCATGTTGGCGCCGCGCGCGAAGCCGACATTGCCGTGCCCCTGCTGCAGCACCACGCGCGGTTCGGTCAGGCCCAGCGACCGCAGCATCTCGGCCTCGCGCGGCGGCGAGC
>NZ_AKKF01000055.1 GCF_000281955.1 Caulobacter sp. AP07
GGCGAGCGGCCGCCACTCGCCGTCGAGCCGGTCGCTGGTCCATGAGCGGAAGTAGCGGCCGCGCGGGCCGATCGCCTCGACCACGGTGAGGTAGGTGTTCGCGCCAGCGACCCTGTAGTGCATGCTGGCTTCGAAGACGTCGTCGCGACGGCCGCTCAGGACGATCTTGGTGTCCGCGAAGCCATGGGGGAACTGGCCGATCGGCGTCTGCGACCGATAGAGATTGCCGTTGTCGCCCGTGTTGAAGAGATGGCAGTTCTCGTCGTCGCAGATGACCCAGAAGTCGAGCCACGCCTCCTGGCCAGAGGCTTTGATGATGGCCGGCGTTTCCGAAAAGAAGGGTTTCGGCGCGCTCCAGGACATGGGGTCTTCAAGGTTCGCGGTTGTCGAATAGACGGGCGGTCCGCTCTGATAGACCATGTACCAGAGCTTTTGCGGCGCGAAGTAGAAGACCTGCGGCGCCGCGCGATAGCCAGGGCCGACGCCGGACTGTTTCAAGCTGACGACGCTGGCCTTCGGCGCCTCGGACCAGTCTTTGAAGCGGGTATAGGCCATGTGCCACCCGTCGGGGCCGGCGGTGGTCATGAAGACGTGATACGCGCCATTGAAATAGACGACCGAAGGATCCTTGAGGCCGGCATAGGTCTGAGCGCCCTCGGCGGACGGCGTGATCAGCGGCGCGGATGAACGCCAATGGAAGCGCCCCTTCGCGCCCGCGCCCGCTTCCGCTCCGACCGCGAAGACGGCGCCGAGAGCGGCGGCCGCGACGCAGGCCAGGATTCGGTGCCTGGTGATCGCCATGGGGGTCGGTCCTGTTTGAAATCGAAAGCGAAGCCGGATGGAGCGCGGAGGTCAGTTCGGCGCTCGCAGGCGAGCCCCGGCCAGCAGCTTGCCGCTCAGCCATCGCCGCGCGGGCTCGTCGTAGAGCTTGAGGCAGGCATAGGCGATCACGACGGCGGCCACGAACACGCCCGCCCCGACCAGAGCGCCCTGTCCCGCGGGGACCTTCTTGTCCGCGACCCACCCGGTGTAGATGTAGATCAGCGGGTAGTGGGTGATGTAGAGCGGATACGACAGGTCGCCGAAGAAGCGGGCGATCCGCACCGACGGGCCATCCGCATTCTTCTCGCCGGCGCCGATGACGACGATCAGCGGAAACAGCACGATCACGCAAAACGCTTCGTAGAGCCCATTGACCCACAGCCGCTCGGTTCCGCCAAACCGCGGGAGCGCCAGCGCCACCACCAGCAGCAGGCTGCAGACGGCGAAAGCGCCGCCGACCTTGACCCGCTTGCCCAGCCGCATCAGCAGCACCCCCGCGAGGAACGGGAAGAGGACGCGCGTGAGACCGACGCGAATTCCGGCCGCGTCGAGCGCCCATCCACCGATGACGTCGCCCCGGGGGCCGAACACCAGCAGATGGACCAGCGCCAAGGCCGCCAGGGCCGTGAGGACGCCCAGCGCGCGGTTCGACAGCTTCCGCAGCCCCACCGCGTAGAGGAGGTTGGCGACGTACTCGTAGAGCAGCGACCAGGCCGGCCCGTTCAGCGGATAGACCTCGGTCCAACCGCGGATCTCCGCCGACGGCGTCAGCGGGATCATCAGGCAGCCCAGCAGCATCACCGCCACGATCTGCCAGGCCGAAGCCGCTTCCAGCTTGGGGAAGACGGAGGAGTGCTGGAAGGCGACGAGGGCCGCGCCGATCAGGCTGCCCATGATGATCATCGGCTGGAGCCGGACCAGGCGGCGCTTGTAGAACTCCCACTGGCCCATGCCCGCCGCCCAGCGATCGTCGTAGGCATAGGCGATCACGAAACCCGACAGCAGGAAGAAGAAGTCCACCGCGAGGTAGCCGTGGTTGATGATCTGCTTTTGCGGGTCCCCCCCGGCGTAGGTTTCGAACAGGTGGAAAACGACCACCATCAGGGATGCGACGCCGCGCAAGCCGTCGAGGATGACGTAGTGACCTTTCGCGGGCGCGGCCGCGTCTGTTGACGTGGCCGCGTCCGGCTGAAGCGTCGCGAGCGTCTGCTCCTGTTGAGTCATGTGTTCTCCCCCGAGGTAGCGCCGATGGCGCCGAATGGTCGTTGTTGATGTCCGCGGCGCCGTGCGCCCGCTCCGGCCACCAGCCGGACCAAGGCGCACATGATTCAGCACTAGTGAAGGGGCTTGAGGATGATCGCGCCGCCGCCCCCCGCGCTCATGCGGATCTGAAGAACGTCGCGGTTCGAGATCGACTTGACGACATGCTCGACCTCGTTGGCCGTAGCGCCGTCCTGCCAGATGTCGGCCTTGAACGTCCCTCCCCCCAGGAAGGCAAGCGGTATGCCGACGGTGCGCGCGCGTTCATTCGTCATGGCGCCAACGTACCAAGCCTCGCCCTTGCGCCGCGCCACCACGACGTGGCTCTCCGGTCCGCCGTCGATGAACCGCGTCTCGTCCCAGGCGGTCGGAACGTCCTTGAGAAACTCGAAGCCCGACGCGTTCACATAGGCTTCGGGGTCGTCGGAGACCATCTGGAGCGGACTGTCGAACACCACATACTGCGCCAGGGCTTGACCACGCGTCGTGCGGGTCATCGGCAATACATCGCGGGCGACATAGGTTTCGGGCGTGCTGTTGCGGAAACCGCCCGGCGTGTAGTCCATGGGTCCCAGCAGCATGCGGGTATAGGCGAGCTTTACGTTGTGTCCGGGCGTGACCTTGCCCCACTCGAACTTGTTGTATTCCGCCCCCATCACGCCCTCCTGGGTGATGTAGTTGGGATAGGTGCGCGCCAGGCCGGCCGGGGGAAAGGCGCCGTGCATGTCCAGGAGCAGACGGCGTTTGGCCGTTTCCTCGGCCAGGCGGACGTAGAACTGGACCATTTCCTGGTCGTCCCGCTCCATGAAGTCGACCTTAACGCCTTTGATCCCCCAAGCCTTATAGACGTCGAGCACCTCGGCCATTCTCGGTTCGACATGCCGCCAATGCGCCCAGAGCAGCAATCCAACGCCTCTCTGCTCGGCGTACTGGACAAGGGCCGGCATATCGATGGCCGGGTCCGCGCGCGTGATGTCGGTCTTTTCGTCGGCCGCGCAGCAGGGCCCGGCGTTGAGCGCCCAGCCGGCGTCGATGAGAAAATACGGGAAACCCGAGGCCGCGGCGAAATCGATGAAGCGACGGTAGCGCTCCATGCTCGGCTTTTCGCCGACGGTCGGTCCCGACCACCAGTCCCAGGCCGCCTTGCCCGGCTTCACCCAGGAAAAATCGCCCTTCGCCTGGGTCGCCAGGTTCCCGATCAACGGCGACTCGATCAGGTCGCCGGCGCGATCCCCCATCATGACCACCCGCCAGGCGCTCGTCAGGCCGGCGGCGGATTCGACGGCGACATCCTTGCGATCGGGAAGAGGCGTCACCCTGACCTTCAGCCCGCCGTCGACCGGGGCCAGACTCGCCCCCGCATAGGCGTCTATTCCCGACTGGACGATCGCATAATGGGTGTGGCCGGAGGCCGACGCACAGGCCACCGGAACATCATAGAGCTTGGCGCGGTCCAGTTCGGAGACCTTCTTCAAGGCCCAGGTGTTCTCATGCGAGCCCCCATATTCGGTGACTTCGCAGGCCGGATCGCCAGGAAGACGGTACGCCGTCTTTTCCCCCTTCAGCACGACCGCCGCGTCCTTGGGCAGCAGGTAGCGGAACGCGACCCCGTCATTGGCGGCTCTCGCCTCCACCGAAAGCGTACGGTGGGCGCCGGTCTTTTCGCGGAAGGTGACGATCGCGCCATTGTGCCAGTCTCGCGCCGTCCTGGCCTTGGTCGCCGTCAGCGGAATGTCGCGCCGCTGGCTTTGCCGTTTGACGTCGACGACCTCCAGATCCGAGAAATCGGGCGCGTCGGCCAGTTCCAGGCCCAGCGGAGAAGCAGAGACGATCAGCTCGCCCTTGCGGCTGACCGAGTAACTCGCCCCGTCGGCCGCGATCCTGATCTCGGCGCTTTTGTCCGGCGAAGCCACGATGATTTGAGACGCGGCTAGCGCCATGACGATATTGAGCACGGAGGCCTCCCTTGGAGCGCGAATTCAGAAGATACGAGGGCGTGTCAGGCTAGGCTGATCTTGAAGACGCTGGCATGCCGCGTCGGCGCGCGCGCCGGGACGTCGATCGACAGCGCGCCGGCGCCCTGGCGGAACTTGAGCGCCCCGCGAAGACCCAGCATCTCCACCCGCCTGACACGCCGACGCTCAAGAGGATTGCCTGCGGCGAGCGCGGCGATCTCGGTGACGCCCGACGGTTCTCCGAGCGTGATCGCATAGAGGGTGTCGCCCTTGGTCGTGAAGCGGATGTCCCGGGCGGTATAGGCCGCGCTCTCCTGGAACGCCCCGACCGCGGTCTCGGTAGGCCCTTCGCCGAACACCTTCCACGGCCGCGTTCCATGGATGGCTTCGGCGTTCACCGCCATCCACGGCGCCAGCTCCTCCAGGAGCAGCTGCGACTCGGGCGGCAGGCTGCCATCCGGATACTGCACGACGTTCAGCAACAGGTTGCCGTTCTTGCTGACGATGTCGGCCAGCATGGCGATGACTTCCGACGTGGTCTTGTACTTGAAGCCGTCGCTGTAGAACCAATCCCCATTGGATGTATCAGTCTGCCAGGGCAGCGGGTTGATGCCCTTCAGGACCCCGCGCTCGACATCCTGGACCGCCCATTCCTTGTGGAACTCGCCCGAGCCCAGATCCTTGCAATTGTACACGGCCTCGAGCTTGCCGCCGCGCGCGATGCTGCTGTTGTACATGTGCGCGACGAGGCTGCGCCCGACCACGCCGAACGGCAGCCCGCCGTCCGAATACAGCAAGTCCGGCTCATAGGTGTCGAGCAGATCGCGCATGCGATCGAACCAGATCTGATGAAACCGCGGATCTCGCGTGTACCAGGTGTCGGCGACGCCGCGATAGGGCTCGTTGTGCGGCGGGTGGTAGAGGTCGGCGTACCGAGGATCGGCGCCGTCATAGGCCACGCCGTTCTCGGGCCAGGTCTGGTTGTAGAGGTGGCTGGGGTGCCACCAGTTGTGACTGGCGCCGAGGTGCTCCGATACGCCGAACCGCAGCTTTCGCTTTTGCGCGGCCGCCTTCCACGCGCCGACGATGTCGCGCTTGGGCCCCATGGCCACGGCGTTCCACCGGTGATGCTTGGAGTTCCACAGGTCGAAATTGTCGTGGTGCACCCCCATGCTGACGAAGTACTTCGCGCCCGCGGCGGCGTACTTGTCCATGAGGCCCTCGGGATCGAACTTATCCGCCGTCCACAGGGGAATGATGTCCTTGTAGCCGAACTTGGAAGGCTGCCCGTAGGTCTTGAGGTGATGTTCGTAGTGCGGGTGGCCCTGAACGTACATGTACCGGGCGTACCAGTCGCCCTGGCGCGGCACGGCCTGCGGTCCCCAATGCGACCAGATCCCGAACTTGGCGTCACGGAACCAGTCGGGCGCCTGGTACGTCTTCAGCGAGTCGGGCTCCGAGCCGAACGGGCCCCTGGCCACCGGCAGCCGGTAGTCCGGCGCCGGCAGTTTGGCGCACGCGTCCGCGGAGGATTGATCCTTCGCCTGCGCGGCTCCCGCCAGGCCCAGCGCCGCAAGGGCCGGGACACCCAGGAAATGCCGCTTGCTCAACGTCACCATGCTCAACTCCCAAATATTTCCAAGTATTCTCAATTACACTCGCGAACGGCAGACGCCGGATGCGGCCGATTTTACTTAGCGTCCGAATGAAGTACACGCCCGAAGAACGGCAGAACGTTATTCTGGAAACGGCTGGCGACGGCGCTCCCGTGGTCTCCGCTGTAGATTTCGAAGGTGTTCCCAACGCCGAAGGCGTCCATCCGTTCGTGCAGTTCCGCCGCATCAACGCGCAGCCCGTCCCGATCGCCCACGTCGATGGCGATCGCCTGATATCGCCGCAGATTGAAGACGTACTGATCGAGCATGCTCAGAGGCGCGTTGGCCGCCCATCGCGCCAGCACCGATCGGTCGACGACGCCGTTCGACGTCGGCAGATCGACATAGAAGGGCGGCTTCTTCGGGTTCGGCGACCAGGCGGCGGCGACGGCGAAGGTCGCGCGCGGCAGGAAGTCGAGCCTGGACGCCTCTTCCCGGGTTTTGACGGCCTCGACAGCCGCGGCCGCTTCCGGCGGCGGGGCGTCGCGCGCCGAAAGGCAGCACGGGCTCATGATGTATAGCGCCCCGAAGGTCTCCGGGTGCTTCATGCCGATACGGGCGACGCCGTAACCGCCCATGGAGTGACCGGCGAGGCCGCGGCCCGAACGATCTGGGACGGTGCGGTAGTGGGCGTCGATGTAGGCGACCAGGTCGCGGGTGATGAAACCTTCCCAGTCGCCGGTCGTCACGGAACTCGAATACATGGAGCCGTTGTGCAGGGTCTGGGTGTCCGGCAGGACGACGATCATGCCCGGCGCCCCCGACGCAAAGGCCCCCTTGACGGTTTGCGGGGCCTGGAGCAATCCCGCGAACGCGTCGGCGGTCAGGCCGTATCCATGCAACGCGTAGACGACCGGATAGCGGCGCGTCTGGTCGGTGGCGTAGCCGGGCGGGAGATAGACCACGACATCCCGAACGGCCGACTCGCCTTCGAGATTGCCCTGCAGAGCCGCGCTGCGGACCTTGATACGGTCGACGGTCACCGATCTGGCGCCCGCCGCGATCGGCGCCACGGGAGGCGGAGGCGAGGCCGCCTGCAAGTCCGAGCTCGCCGTCGCCAATAGAACGGCCATCGCCAGAGAAGCCCAACCGGTTTTCATGTGCGTTCCCGCCTCCCTCACAGGTGGAAGCCTGCAATGGCTCCACCGCTTTTCGCTCTCCGCGCCCCGCTCGGGGCAGACGGTCAGTTCGGGTTTCCGACCGGAATGATCGCCGCGCCTTGGGCGGCGCCGAACTTGATCCGCAGGACCTGCTGCCGATCGACCAGATTGAGACCGTAGTCGGTCTGGTCGCCGTTCCAGACGCGCCGGAAGAGCCATTTTCCGTTCTCGAACCGCCCCTCTTCGACACGGAGCATCTGGCCGCTTCCGGGTTTGGACGGCTCAAACCGCACGCGGGTGCTGAAGCCCGTCAGCAGGTAGTCGCCTGGTCCAAGCTCCGCGATCGCCGCGCCGCCCACGGGCTGGGGATTGCCGGTCGGCTTGTCCGTCCCGAATTGCCATTGGCCGAAGGTGGCGATGGCGCGGTAGGGACCCAGTTCCATGACCTGGGTGTGGTTGGCCTTGGGGTCGGTCGGCTCGGAAACGCCCCAGGTCTTGCCCGCGAAGGCCAAGGCCGCCCACTCGCGCGCCATCGGCTCGAACAGGGTGTAGTTGCGGGCGAACAGCTCGAGCTTGGCCTCGTCGAGGTCCTTGGAGCCGAGCGGGAAGTTGTAATAGCCGGTGTCGTCCATGCCGAACGGCGAGAACCCGACGCCCCCCTTGCCGAGGGTCGCGAAGAAATAGCGCGCGAACTCGGTGTCGTTGCCGGTTTCCGGCACGAACAGCAGATTGTCGGGCCGGCCGTAGGCGTCCAGATAGGCCAGATACGCGGCATGGTCGCGGACGTAGATGTCGGGCGAGACGAAGTCGATCGACGGCGCGGCGGCCTTGTAGACGTCGATCACATGGTGCACCGGGCCGCCGCTGGCGTAGGTCGAGGCCGCCTGCCGGCCGAAGGCCGAGGCCAGGGCGGCGTTCATGTACATCGGCAGCGGCTTGACCGCCTTGCCGGCCTTGGCGATCTCCTCGACATAGGCGGCGAAGGACCAGGCGTTGAAATATTCGTCGGCGTCGGTCCCGAACACGGCCTTCCAGCTTCCCGGCGACTTGCCCAGGCGCTTGAGGAGCGCGGCGGGAACCGGCCCGTCGAACAGCTTCTGGGCCGTGGGCGAGAAGTCCCGCACGCTGCCGTAGGAGCCGACCTCGTTTTCCGGCTGGATCATGATGATCGTGTTCTGGGGGTCGATCCGCCGGATATGCTCCATCAGCTTGACGAAGGCGCGCTTATCGGCCTCGATGGTGGTCCGGCTGTGCGGCGACAGGACGTAGTGGGGCTGGCCGCTGGCGGTGATCATCCGCGGGAAGCGCTGGCCGTCGAGCTTGACCCACTCCGGCGTATAGGCCGGCCCCGTGTTCTTCCAGGTGCCGAACCACAGCAACACCAGCCGCACCTTGTTGGCGCGCGCCTGCTCCACCAGCGTGTCCACGAACGAAAAGTCGAACTGCCCCTCGACAGGCTCGACCTGTTCCCAGGCGACGGGCACCTCGACGGTGTTGGCGTGGATGCGTTTGATCGTCGGCCAGACCTCCGGCAGGACGTCCGGATAGTTGCTGCTGTTGTTGACCTGGGCGCCTAGCACCAAGTACGGCGCGCCGTCGACGAACAGGGCGTGACGGCCGTCGCGCGTCACGACGCGAGGAACGGGGTTGGCCGGCGGCGCATCGGCCGCCGTCGCCGCACCACCGCCGAGGGCCAGGATCAGCGCCGCCAGGCCGCTCGCGATGCGCGGCGACCGAGCGCCGGAAATCGATGTCCACATGCTCAGAAATAACTCCATGGGCCGCGGAACGGCGGGGTCGACGCTATGGGTGAGGGCTTGACCGGGCGTTCCAGTGGTCCGGCCGCGTTCATCCGAGTTCCTCGACGATCACCGCGGCGCCCATGCCGAACGGAACGCCGGGGGCGACGGTCATCAGCACCACCACGGTCCGCGCCCCCTCCTTCGCCAGCAGCAGCGCGGTCAGGGCTCCGGGCGCGGCGTCGGTCTTGGCCGCGACCTTGACGCCATCGACATAGATCTCGGCGGGACCGGTCAGGCGACCGAACACGAGCTTTCCGCCAGCCCGCCGCACCGTCGCGCGCGGCGTGAACGCCAGGCGATAGAGCACGAAGCCGCCCACGGGGTCGCCGTCCTGCAGCGTGCCGGAATTCGCCCAGCCCCAGGAGTTCATGTCGTTGTCGGCCGGCTTGGTCGACGGGTCGGGGCGAGTCCGCGCCACCGGCGACATGCTCCAATCGGACAGGATCGAGACGGGCGGCGTCCGCGGCTCCGCCCGCCGTGTCCCAGGCTGGACGGACAGCTGGGTTTGCGCGCTCCGCAGGCCGGGCGCCGACGCCGTCAGGCGCAGGACGCCGCTGGATCCGCGCTCGCTCTGCACGATCACCTGGGCCAGGCCGTTGAACAGGCTGCGGGCATTGCCCTTTTCCGGTTCGTGGCAGTTGGGGTCGCCATTGCCCAGGCCGATGATCCGCCCGTTGTCGACCTGGAACGTCACCGGCAGGTTGGCCGTGGGGACGGCCCTTCCGGCCTTGTCCAGGGCCTCGACGGTGACCGGCGCGGCGTCTTCGCCGTCCCCGGTCAGGACGGTTCGATCGGGCGTCAGGCGCAGGGCGACCGGCGGACCAGCGGTCTCGACGATCGCCTTCGACACCGGCCGGCCGCCGACATAGCCGACCGCCTCCAGGCGTCCGGGCGCATAGGGCACGGTCCAGGACGGCATGACGAAGGGATCGACCGCCTGGCGCGAGACCAGCCGGCCGTTGAGGCGCAGCTCGACCGTTTCGGCGTTGGTCAGCGCCATAACCTTGATCGGTTGCCCCTCCTTGCCTGGCCAGGTCCAGTGCGGGGCCAGATCCAGCAGCGGGCGGTCCTTGATCCACTGCGCCCGGTGCAGGAAGAACGCCATCTTCGGGAAGCCGCACAGGTCCATGGCCCCGAAGAACGAGCTGGCCGAGGGCCATTCGAACGGCGTCGGTTCACCGCGATAGTCCAAGCCCGACCACAGGAAAGCGCCAGCCACGAACGGGCGCTTGGCGATCTCCTCCCAGGCCTTGCGATGGGTGTTGCCCCAGGACGAAGGCTCCTCGTCGTTCTCGGCCAGGATGTTGCGCGAGCGATCGGTGAACCATTCGCCCCGGGTCATGAACGCGGAGGTGTCCTCCGAACTCATCAGCGGCAGGTTCGGATGCTCGGCGTGAAACCGGTCGTACTTGTCGGGCTGGTAGTTGAAGCCGACCACGTCGACGGCCTGCGAGACGTTGATCGGATTGAACATGCCGAAGTTCATCGCGGCGGTGACCGGGCGGCTGTCGTCCAGGCGCTTGACGGCGGCGACCATGCGCCGAACCATCTGGTAGCCCGCCTCGGTGCCCTGCATGGGCTCCTCGTTGAACACCGACCACAGGAAGATGCTGGGGTGGTTGCGGTCGCGGCGGATCAGCCACTCCAGTTGCCGCATGTAGTCGGGGCTGGGATTGAAGTTGCGGTTCTCGTCGAGGATCAGGACGCCCAGACGGTCAGCCGCCTCCAGCATCTCCGGCGCCGGGGCGTTGTGGGCGCAGCGGACGGCGTTGGCGCCCATCGCCTTGACCCGGCGCAGCCGGAAGTCCCACAGGCTGTCGGGCACGGCCACGCCGACCCCGGCATGGTCCTGGTGCAGGCAGACGCCCTGGATCTTCAGCGGCCGGTCGTTGAGGAAGAACCCCTGGGCGGCGTCGAACCGCAGCGTGCGGAAACCGGTCGAGGTGATCGCCTCGTCGACCAGCCGGCCGGCCTGCCAGACGCGGGTGCGCACCGTGTAGAGCGCCGGATCGTCGACCGACCACAGGCGCGGGGCGGCGACGTCCAGGACGAGGCGGGCCTCGGCCTGGTCCAGCGACGGCGCCTCGGCGGCGACGCGTCCCGCGCCCACCACCTTGCCCCAGGGATCGACCAGTTGGGCCTCGACCTCGACCGCCTCGGCCTTGGGCCCGATATTGCCCAGGGTGGCGACGACCGGCAGGGTCCAGCGCCCCTCCCCATCCCGTCGCGGATCGGCGTGGACGCCGTCGTCGGCGATGTGCACGGCCGCGCGCTTGGTCAGCCAGACGTGGCGATAGATGCCGCCGCCCTCGTACCACCAGCCTTCCATCGGATCGGCGTCGACCCGCACGGCGATGCTGTTGAGCTCGTCGCCGTAGCGGGCGAACGGAGTGATGTCGATCTGCAGGGCGTTGTAGCCGCTCCAGTTGTGCGCCACGACGCTGCCGTTGAACCAGACCGTCGCGTGGGTGGCGATGGCCCCGAATTCGATGGAGAGGTGCTTGCCGCGATCGGCGGGATCCAGCCGCAGGGCGCGGCGATACCAGGCCTTGCCGCGTGGCCGGTAGCCCTGGGAGAGGTTCTCGTCCTTGTCGAACGGCCCCTCGACCACCCAGTCGTGCGGCAGGTCCAGTTCGCGCCAGTCGCTGTCGTCGTACTCCGGCGAAGCCGCGCCCCCGGCGTTGCCGGCCTTGGCGTTGCCGTACGACCAGCCATGGCCCCGGATCTTCGGAAACGGCACGTCGCCCAGGTGGAAACGCCACCCCTGGTCCAGCGACAGCCGCTCGCCGGGCGCCTTGAGCTGCGGCCTGGGATAGGACCGCTCGAGCCCGGCGGCGCTCGCGCCACCCCAAGCCAAACCTGGCGCACCGCCGGCGCCGGCCAGCGCGACAGCCGAACTCGTCCACAGGAAACGGCGACGGTCCAAGTTCATGCTGTTCATCCCATTCATGCTGCTCATCTCCGGCGCGCTCAGCCGACCACATCGCGCATGGCGGCGGCGGCGCCCGCCCCGTCACCGTC
>NZ_AKKF01000056.1 GCF_000281955.1 Caulobacter sp. AP07
CCCCCTGCCGCTGGCGGCGGCGGCCATGGTGCTGTCGGTGGCCATCGGCGCGCCGATCGGGGCCCTGGCGGCGGCGCGGCGCGGCGGGCCGGCCGACACCGCGGTGATGGGCCTGACCCAGGTGGGCGTCGCCATCCCCAACTTCTGGTTCGCGGTCCTGCTGGTCATGGCCTTCTCGACGGGCCTGCGCTGGTTCACGGCCGGCGGCTTCCCGGGCTGGGACGCCGGGCTGTGGCCGGCGCTCAAGGCCCTGACCCTGCCCTCCCTGGCCCTGGCCGTGCCGCAGGCGGCGATCATCGCCCGCGTCACCCGCTCGGCCCTGATCGACACCCTGGCCGAGGACTACATGCGCACCGCCCGCGCCAAGGGGCTGTCGCGAAGCCAAGCCCTGTGGCGGCACGGCCTGCCCAACGCCCTGATCCCGCTGCTGACCATCCTGGGCCTGCAGTTCCCCTACCTGCTGGCCGGCAGCGTGATCATCGAGAACGTCTTCTTCCTGCCGGGCCTGGGGCGCCTGGTGCTGCAGGCCATCACCCAGCGCGACCTGATCGTCGTCCAGGGCGTGGTCATGCTGCTGGTCTTCGCCGTGGTGGCGACCACCTTCCTGATCGACGTCGCCTATGTGCTGGTCGATCCCCGGCTTCGCGGAAAGCGCGGCTCATGAGCGCCCCCCGCCGTTCCGCCAGCCTGATCGTGGGGGCCGCGATCAGCGCCCTGTTCGTGATCGCCGCGTTGGGGTCGCTGGCCTGGACGCCCTACGACGTCGCGGCCTTCGACATCGCCCATCGGCTGCAAGGACCGTCGGCCGGCCACTGGTTCGGGGCCGACCACTTCGGCCGCGACACCCTGTCGATGATCCTGGTCGGGGCGCGCAACGCCCTGGCGGTGTCGCTGGTGGCGGTGCTGCTGGGGGCCGGGGTCGGCGTGCCGCTGGGCCTGCTGGCGGCGGCGCGGCGCGGCGGGATCGACGAGCTGGTGATGCGGTCCAACGACGTGGTCTTCGCCTTCCCGTCGCTGATCCTGGCCATCCTGCTCACCGCGGTGCTCGGCCCCGGGGCGATCAACGCGGTGATCGCCATCGGCGTGTTCAACATCCCGGTCTTCGCCCGCCTGACCCGCGGCTCGGCCCTGTCGCTGTGGACCCGCGACTACGTGCTGGCGGCGCGGACAGCGGGCAAGGGCACGGCGCGGATCTCGCTCGAGCACATCCTGCCGGGCCTGGCCAGCATCCTGATCGTCCAGGCCACCTTGCAGTTCTCGCTGGGGATCATCGCCGAGGCGGGGCTGTCCTATGTGGGCCTGGGCGTGCAGCCGCCGGCCGCCAGCTGGGGCAAGATGCTGGCCGACGCCCAGACCCTGATCGGCGTCGCGCCGCTGCAGGCGATCTTCCCGGGCCTGGCCATCGTCATCACCGTGCTGGGCCTGAACCTGCTGGGCGACGGCCTGCGCGACAGGCTCGACCCGCGCCTCGACGGGGAGCGCTGAGATGGCCCTGCTGGAGATCGACGACCTGCGGGTGACGATCGGCGGCGCGCCGATCCTGAACGGCCTGTCGCTGTCACTGGAGCCCGGCCAGGTGCTGGGCGTGGTCGGCGAGTCCGGCTCGGGCAAGTCGATGACCGCCCTGTCGATCCTGGGATTGCTGCCGGAGCGCGCGCGGGCCAGCGGCGCGATCCGCTTCGACGGCCAGGACCTGACGCGCCTGTCCGAAACCGACCTTTGCGACGTGCGCGGCGCCAAGATCGGCATGGTGTTCCAGGAGCCGATGACGGCCCTCAATCCGGTGATGACCATCGGCGACCAGGTGGCCGAGGTCGTGCGGCTGCACCAGGGCGGTTCGCGGGCCAAGGCCCTGGAAGTGGCGCGGCAGGCGCTGGAACGGGTCGGCCTGCCCGCCGAGCGCTTCCCGCTGGGCCGCTATCCGCACGAGCTGTCCGGCGGCCAGCGCCAGCGCGTGGCCATCGCCATCGCCATCGTCCTGTCGCCCCGGCTGATCATCGCCGACGAGCCGACCACCGCCCTGGACGTCACCACCCAGGCCCAGATCCTGGAGCTGCTGCGCCGCCTGGTGCGGGAGGACGGCGCGGCCCTGATCCTGGTCAGCCACGACCTGGCCGTGGTGGCCGGGATCGCCGACCAGGTGGCCGTCATGAAGGATGGCCGGATCGTCGAAACCGGCGAAACCGGCGCGCTGTTCTCGGAACTGAAGCACCCCTATACCCGGGCCCTGGCCGCCGACGCGACGCGGGTTCCTGTCCGGCGGGGCCACCCCGCGTCCTCCGCCCCGCCCGTGCTGGAGGCCGAAGGTGTGGTCCGGAACTACCCCGGACCGCGCCGCTTCCTTCGCGCCGCCCTCCCGTTCCGCGCGGTGTCGGAGGTCAGCCTGGCGATCCGGCCCGGCGAGATCGTCGGCCTGGTCGGCGAGTCCGGGTGCGGCAAGTCCACCCTGCTGCGCACCCTGCTGGCGCTGGAGACGCCGCAGGGCGGTCAGGTGCGGCTGTCGGGCCGGCCGTTCTCACCCGCCTCGCCCCGCGCCCTGCGCCGCCACATCCAGGTGGTGTTCCAGGACCCGCATGGCAGCTTCGACCCGCGCTGGACCGTGGAGCGGCTGGTCGCCGAGCCCCTTCACCTGCTGGACGACCGGCCTTCGCCCGCCGACCGCCGCCGCAAGGTCGAGGCGGCCCTGGCCAAGGTCGGCCTGCCGGCGCAGGCCGCCGACCGCCATCCCCACCAGTTCTCGGGCGGCCAGCGCCAGCGCATCGCCATCGCCCGCGCCCTGATCGTCGAACCCTCGATCATCGCCCTGGACGAGGCGGTCTCGGCCCTCGACGTCACCGTGCGCGCCGAGGTGCTGGACCTGCTGGCCAGGCTGTCGGACGAGTTGGGCCTGGCCTATCTGTTCGTCTCGCACGACATGGGCGTGGTGCGCGGCCTGACCGACCGGGTGCTGGTGATGAAGGCCGGCCGGATCGTCGAGGAAGGCCCGACGGCCGAGGTCTTCGCCAATCCCCAGCATCCGTACACGGCGCAACTGATCGCCGCGACGCCGGACCTCGACCGGGCCTTGGCGGCGCGGGCCTAGGGTTCGAATTCCATTAATCCCCCACGGTTGTCATCCCGGCCGCAGCGAAGCGGAGAGCCGGGACCCAGGGGCCGGCGCATTGCGGTTGCCCTGGGTCCCGGCTCTTCGGTCCGCTACGCGGTCCTACGGCCGGGATGACAACCGTGGGGTGGGGTTCAATTGATTTCGCCCCCCTACCCCCGCGCCAGATAAACCCCGCGCGCGATGGCCCGGGCCAGGCAGTCGCCGGCCGCCGAGCCGATGCGCGCGATGCGGCGCAGGCGCTCGTCCTGGCCCAGGTCGATCTCGCCCGAGGCCACCGCGAACACCACGTCGCCGTCGAACGGCGTGTGGGCGGGGCGCACGGCGCGGGACAGGCCGTCCTGGGCCATCATCGCCACGCGCTTGCACTCGGCGGAGGTCAGGGCGGCGTTGACCGCGACCACGGCCAGGGTGGTGTTGGCGCCCGGCGTCAGCCGGCCCTGGCCCGCCAGGCGCGAGGCCTCTGGCATCGGCTCGACCACGCCGGCCGGCCCCCTGGGCGTGCGGCCGCCGAACTCGCCGTCGATCTCGAACGGCCAGGCCCAGAAGGTCTCGCCGTCGGGCATATAGACCGAGCCGACCGGATTGACCGCCGCCAGGGCCCCGACCACCAGGCCGTCGCCGAGGTCCAGCGAGGCCGAGCCCAGCCCGCCCTTGACCAGGCCCGCCATCGCGCCCCGCCCGGCCCCCACCGCGCCGAGGGCGAAGTCCTGGCCGGCCACGCCCGCCGCTTCGACGCCCAGGCGCCGATAGGGCGGGTCAGCGCCCCAGGCCTTGTCGCCGCCGTTGGCCAGGTCATAGAGCACCGCCCCCGGCACGATCGGCACGGTCGGCGCGCCTGGCCGGACGCTGAAGCCCTCCCCCGCCCGCGAAAGCGCCGCCACCACGCCGTCGGCGGCGCCGAGGCCGAACACCGAGCCGCCGGACAGCACCACGGCGTGGGCCCGGGCGTAGCCGTTCTCCGGCGCCAGGGTCTCGCTCTCGCGCACTCCGGGGCCGCCGCCGCGCACATCGACGCCGGCGCTCCAGCCATCCGGGCACAGCAGCACCGTCACGCCGCTACGCAGGGCCTCGTCCGTGGCGTTGCCCACGCTCAGGCCTGGGACGTCGGTGATCAGGTTACGGGGACCGGGACGATACAAGGCTGGCGTTCCTTACAGACTCGACGAGCCATGACTTTTAGCCGACCCCCGCGCCGGTTACGCGCAAAACCGTCTTCGCGATGGCCCGGCGTTCTGTAGGCTCGCGATGTTCGAGTCCTGCTTACCGGAGTCCCCATGTCCGAACTCGCGGATCTGACCGCCGTCGACCTGCTGACGCTATACCGTGACAAGGCGGTCTCGCCCGTGGACGTGGTCGGCGCCGTGCTGGCGCGGATCGCGGCCCTGGAACCGGTGCTCAACGCCACCTGGGCGCTGGACCCCGAAGGCGCGATGGCCGAGGCCCGGGCCTCGGAAGCGCGGTGGCTCCGGGGCAATCCCGCCGGCCCGCTCGACGGCGTGCCGGTGACCATCAAGGAGCTGATCGCCACGCGCGGCGTGGCCAAGCCGCTGGGTTCGGCGGCGACGGAGCTGCGCCCCGAGCCGGCCGACGCGCCGCCGGCCGCGCGCCTGCGCGAAGCAGGAGCAGTGATTCTCGGCAAGACCACCTCGCCCGACTTCGGCATGCTGTCCTCGGGCCTGTCGAGCTTCCACAAGCTGTCGCGCAACCCCTGGGACGTCAGCAAGACGCCGGGCGGGTCGAGCGCCGGAGCGGGGACGGCCGCCGCCGCCGGCTACGGCCCGCTGCACCTGGGCACCGACATCGGCGGCTCGATCCGCCTG
>NZ_AKKF01000057.1 GCF_000281955.1 Caulobacter sp. AP07
CGCCAGCCGCAGCGGCGGACGCCTGTC
This sequence comes from Caulobacter sp. AP07, assembly GCF_000281955.1. Lineage (GTDB taxonomy): Bacteria > Pseudomonadota > Alphaproteobacteria > Caulobacterales > Caulobacteraceae > Caulobacter. The sequence goes on from NZ_AKKF01000057.1 coordinate 28, forward strand.
GCTGCTGTTCAAGCCGACGGAGGACATCAGCATCACGCCGCGGGTCGTCTACCAGGAGATCAAGGCCGGCGGCTTCAACCGCCAGGAGGTCTTCAACCTGTTCGCCAACCCCTACACCACCACCCGCCCGGCGATCACCCTGGGCGAGCGCGAGCAGTACCTGCTGCTCGACGAGAGCTTCAAGGACAAGACCTTCCTGGGGGACCTCACCGCCTCGGTCGGCCTGGGCTCGGTCGACCTGACCTCGGTCACCAGCTACATCGACCGCAAGATCGCGCTCGACCGCGACGCCAGCGCGCTGACCGGCAGCGTCTCGGTGGACCTGGGGTTCCCCGCCGCCGCCGTGATGCTGCCGTCCAAGCTGGTGGACACCACCGACCTGGAGCAGTTCTCGCAGGAACTGCGCCTGAGCTCGGCCGGCGACGGCCCGTTCCAGTGGGTGTTCGGCGGCTTCTATTCCAAGGTCGACCGGGTCTATAATCAGCGGCTGCCGACGCCGGGCTACGACGCCTATACCGACGCCACGCTCGGGGCCGGCACCTCGGCGGCGGTGGCCAACGGCTTCCCGCCCAACTCGCCCTACAACGCCTCCCTGCCCTACAACATCAAGCAGAAGGCCCTGTTCGGCGAGGCCAGCTACAAGCTCGACCGCCTGACGGCGACGGTCGGCGGCCGCTATTACGACTTCAAGGAAAACCGCCGCTTCACCTCGGGCGGCCTGTTCGCCAACGGCGACGACCAGGTCGACAAGACCGCCTCGGACGGCTTCACGCCCCGCGTGCTGTTGAGCTACGAAGCAACCGACACCGTGACCTTCAACGCCCAGGCATCCAAGGGCTTCCGGCTGGGCGGCGTCAACGACCCGCTGAACCTGCCCCTCTGCTCGCCGCAGGACGCGGCGATCTTCGGCGGGTTCCAATCCTATAACGACGAGACCCTGTGGAACTACGAAGGGGGCGTGAAGTCGCGGTTCGGCGGCGTCACCATCAACGGCGCCGTCTTCTACACCGACATCAAGAACCTGCAGACGACGCTGGACGCCGGCTCGTGCTCCTCGCGCGTGGTGTTCAACGTGCCCAAGGCCCACACCAAGGGCGTCGAGCTCGAAATCTCCGCGCGGCCCGCTTCGGGTTTCCAGGTCGGCCTGTCGGGCAGCCTGGTCGAGGCCGAGTTCGATTCCACGGTGCGGGACGGGACCGGCGCGGTGATCGGCGGCATCCGCGAGGGCAACCGCCTGCCGTCGGTGCCCAAGTTCCAGGTGTCGCTCAACGCCACCTACACCCACCGGCTCACCGACACGATGGAGGGCTATGTCAACGTGTCGTTCCAGCATGTCGGCAACCGCTTCACCCAGGCCAGCGACCAGGAGAACAATCCGCGCTCCTTCGTCTCCGGCCTGCCGTTCGGCGGCGCGTCCGGGACCAACCCCACGGTCGTCAATCTGCAGCTGCCCAGCTACGAGCTGGTCAATCTCAGCGCCGGCCTGAACCTGGACAACGGGGTCGACGTGATCGCCTACGTCAACAACATCTTCGACGAGAACCCGCTGCTGTCGTTCGACCGCGAACGCGGCGGCCGGGCCCGCCTCGGCTACTCGGTCGGCCAGCCGCGCGTGGTCGGCATGACGGTGCGCAAGACGTTCTAGGGGGGCACTTGGCCGGGGACAGGCGCATGCGCCTGTCCCCGATCCTATATCCCTCAGCGCGGCAGCACCGTCAGCCCATCGGGCAGTTCGTTGGCGTCGCCGGGGCGGGGCGGCACGTGGGCGGCGAGGATGGCGCCGGTTCGGGCCACGGCGGCCACGAAGCCGTCGGCGATCGCCCCGCGTTTGAGGCCGGCCGTCAGGTCGGCGACCACCTCGTCCCACACCGTGTTGGGCGCGGCGGCGTAGATGCCGTCGTCGGCGATCACCTCGACGCGGTGCTCGGCCAGGGCGGCGAAGATCAGCACGCCGGTGCGGTCGCGGGTCAGGTGCAGGTCCTTGGCCAGGAAATAGTCCAGAGCCGCCTGGCGCACCCGGGCCTTCTTCAGCGGGGCGGGGACCAGGGACCGGCGCACGGCGGGGATCGCCACCAGCAGGGCCACGACCACGAAGGTCGCCGCCTGCAGGCCGACATAGGTCAGCAGGGCCGACAGGATCGCCCCGTCATGGGCGGCGGCGTGGCCGACGCTCCAGCCGCCGAACAGTCGGGTCAGCATCTCGGGCCGGAAGCCGGCCAGCAGGGCCAGGGCGGGCAGCAGCAGGGCCGCGCCGAACGCCCAGACCAGCGGCAGGTGGCGGTCGTCGCCGACCTCCGGGGCCAGCACGCAATAGATCTCGCCGGCCGTGGTCTTCTCGGCGTCGGCCACCGCCTGGGCGATGCGGTCCCGGTCGGCCTGTGAAAGGGTCTGCATCACCAACTCCCCGAGGATCCGCCGCCGCCGAACGAGCCGCCGCCGCCGGAGAACCCGCCGCCGCCGGAGAACCCGCCGCCGCCGCCGCCGCTTCCGCCGCCCCAGCCTCCGCCCCCGCCGCCTCGACCACCGCCGCCACCGCTGAGCAGGGCGTTGAGGATGATCCAGGGCAGGGCGCCGGTCAGGCCGCTGCGCCGGGCCGGCCGGCTGAACAGGGCCATGACGATCAGCACCCCGACGATCAGCACGATGACCACCGGGAACGGCGAGCCGCCGCTGTCGTCACGGGCGCTGGCCGGGACGTCGAAGGCCTGCTGGGCCTTGGCCTTGGCCTGGTCGTCGGGCAGGGCCAGTTGCTGGATGACGGCGTCGGTCCCGGCGACGATCCCGCCCTCCAGGTCGCCGGCCTTGAACTTCGGCAGCACGGCGGTCTGGATGATGACGCTGGACAGGGCGTCGGTGAGGATGGGCTCCAGGCCGTAGCCGACCTCGAGGCGCACCTTGCGCTCGGTCGGGGCGACCAGGAGGATGACGCCGCTGTTCTTGCCCTTCTCGCCGATGCCCCAGGCGCGGCCCAGCTGGTAGCCGTAGTCCTCGATCTCGTAGCCCTGCAGGCTGGGCAAGGTGACGACCACCAGTTGCCGGCCGGTGGTCTGTTCGAGGCTGGCCAGCTTGGCGGTCAGGTCGGTCTCGACCTGGGGCGACAGGACGTTGGCGTTATCGACCACCCGGCCGGTCAGCGGCGGAAAGGTCGGGGCGGCGAGGGCCTGTCCGGCGAGCAAAGCGAGCGCTGCCAGCGCCAGCAGGGCGACCACCCAACGCCTCACCCGCGAAGCGGGGGAGGTGGCGCGATGCGAATACGCGTCGTGACGGAGGGGGCGTCTGGCGGAAGCGGTGGGGACGCCCCCTCCGTCACGGCGCCGGTGGCGCCGCGCCACCTCCCCCGTTTCACGGGGGAGGAGAAGAGAGGACGCGCCCAACCTACTGGGCCGGAGTCGGCTGGGGCGCGGTGTTCACGGTCGGGGCCGGCGGGGCGCTGAAGTCGACGCTGGGCGCCGACTGGGCGGCGGCCGTGGCCTGGAACAGCTGGGCCGGCTTCTGGCTGCCGTACAGCGTCTTGGCCCAGATGATGCTGGGGAAGGTGCGCAGGGTGGTGTTGTAGACCTGGGCGGTCTGGTTGTAGTCGCGCCGGGCGATGGAGATGCGGTTCTCGGTGCCTTCCAGCTGGCTCTGCAGGGCCAGGAAGTTCTGGTTCGACTTCAGGTCGGGATAGCTCTCCTGGATCATCATCAGCCGGCCCAGCACGCCCGACAGCTTGTCCTGGGCGGCGGCGTACTGCTGGAACTGGGCCGGGTCGCTGATGGTCGAGGCGTCGACCTTGACCTGGGTGGCGCTGGCCCGGGCTTCGGTGACGGCGACGAGCACGCCCTTCTCCTGGGCGGCGTAGCCCTTCACCGTATTGACCAGGTTGGGGATCAGGTCGGCGCGGCGCTGGTACTGGTTCTGCACCTCGGCCCAGGCGGTCTTGGTCGCCTCGTCCTGGGTGGGGATGGTGTTGACGCCGCAGCCGGCCAGCAGGGCGGCGAGCGCGACGACGGGGGCGAGACGGGCGATCGTTTTGAGCATCCGCATGGAAGTCCCTTCGAGCCTGTTTGGATTCGGCGATAACGCCGATCGGTCGGCGCACACTTTAAGGACGAGGTCGGCGCGGATGCAAATGGGGATAATCACCTATGAAGCGCGCCCATTTCCGGTCGTCATCCCGGGCCT
>NZ_AKKF01000058.1 GCF_000281955.1 Caulobacter sp. AP07
CCCGCCGGCGGCCGCCGGCGTCCTCCAGGGCGTGGGCGAAGCCGGCCCCGGCCGCCATGCCCGCCAGTCCGGCCGCCACCATGCCGACATTGAAGATCAGGGGGTTGGGGGCGGCCGGCCCGCCGAGTTCGCTGATGAACTGGGCGCCGGCGTTGAATCCTGGAAACAGCCGCTGGGCCAGCCAGACGTCGGCCACCATGACCACGGGCGCGATCAGGCCGATCCTCAGCAGGCTGCCAACGCTCAACACTCGTCCCGTCTCCGGATGTTCCACGGGTACAGATCGCGCCGGGCGGGGGCGGGGTCAAGGATGGAAGGCGGCAACCGACGGGGACAGGCGCATGCGCCTGTCCCCGTCCGTGGAGCGCGCCCCTACTTCGCGCCGAACAAGTTCCCGAAGAAGTCGCCCTTGTTCCAGCGCGGCCGGGCCGGCGCGTCGGCCAGTTCGCGGGCGATCTCGTAATTGACCAGGGCGAAGCGGGCCGCGGCCTGGTAGTTGATCGGCTGGCTCAGGTCGTCGCTGGGCTTGTGGTAGTGGGTGGCCAGGAAGTCCTTGAAGCCCTTCTCGCCGCCGTTCTTGAAACCGGTCATCAGGAACACCGACGGCACGCCCTGCTCGACGAAGCGGTAGTGGTCGGAGCGGGTGAACAGGCCTTCCTCCGGCAGCGGGTCAGGCGACAGCGAGACGCCGACCCGGCCGGCGGCGCGGGCCACGGCCGGACCGATCGACGAGCGGTCGGCCCCGAACGCCACCACGTCCTGGAAATCGTACAGCAGGATCGGCATGTCCAGATTGACGTCGGCGACCAGGTTGGCCTTCGGCACGGTCGGGTTGTGGGCGAAATATTCCGAGCCGATCAGGCCCTTCTCCTCGGCCGTCACCGCCAGCAGCAGGATCGAGCGCTTGGGCTTGGTCCTGGCCTCCTTGAAGCCGCGCGCCACCTCCAGCAGGGTGGCGACGCCCGAGGCGTTGTCCAGCGCGCCGTTGTTGATCTTGTCGGCGTCCTTGCCGTGGGTGGTGATCCCCAGGTGGTCGAGGTGGGCGCTGAGCACGACGACCTGGGCCTTGAGCGCCGGGTCCGAACCCTCGATCAGTCCGGCCACGTTGCTGCTCTGGCGCTTCTCGATCTCGGTCTTCAACTGGATGGTCGCCTGGGTCGGCAGGGCGAAGCCCTTGACCAGGCCGTCGGGCGTCTCGGCGGTCGCCAGCACGGTCTCCAGGGCGGCCGGCGCGCCGGTGAACAGCTTGGCCGCGCCCTTCAGGCTGAGGGTGACCAGGCTGGGGGCGTCGCCGCCGCGCACATAGGGAACGTCCTGGGCGTCGCGCCAGTTCATCCGCCATTCCTGGTAGCCGGCCACGCCGCGCGCGAACGGGCGGCGCTTCTCCGAACTGGTGGTCGGCATGGTCAGCACGCCGACCGCGCCGTGCTTGGCCGCCTCGGCCCGCTTCACGCCGGCATTGCCGTAGTGGGCGCGTTCCTCGGTCTGGAAGCTGGTCGGCGCGCCGCTGAGGAACACGACGATCTTGCCCTTCACGTCGAGGCCCGCATAGTCGTCGCGGCCGCGTTCGGGGGCGACGACGCCATAGCCGACGAAGACCAGCGGCGCGGTCAGCAGGACCTCGGCCTTGCTGGGCTGGGCGGCGGGCAGATAGTCCTCGCCGAAGGTCAGGGCGCCCGACTTGCCGTCGGCGCCGGTATAGGAAACCCCGCCCTCCGAGGCCGAGCGCGCGGCCGTCAGCGGCACCTGCTGCAGGTACGAACCGTTGTCGCCGGCCGGCTTGACGCCCAACTGGGCGTATTGCGAGGCCACATAGTTGGCGGCGATGTCGTAGCCGCGGGTCCCGGCCTCGCGGCCCTCCATCAGGTCGTCGGCCAGGAAGGTCATGTGCGCCTTGATGGCGGCGGGCGACGGCGTGAAGCTGGCGGCGACGACGGCGGCGGGTTTGGGCTTGGCCTTGGGCGCGGTCTGGGCGGCGAAAACGGGTTGAACGGTCAGCAGCAGGGCGGCGCCGGCGAGGGCGGCGCGACGGGAGAACGGCATCAAGGCAGGCTCCTAAAGCATTTTCGAGCGAAGTGGCTTCCGGTTCGCGTGAAGAAAATGCGCCAAAACAACAGCTCAAGGGCGGGGGCGAGCCCGCGAAGGCGCGAACCTTGGCCAGACGAAGGCCAGTTGTCGAGTTTGGTGACCTGAACGTTTTGTAATCTTCGCCGTGAAATCAACGTGGAGGGGCGGCGTTCTCGGCGGCCGGCCCCGATTTTCGCGTTAACCGCTTAACTTCACCGTCTTTGGTGAAGGCCGCTTAACCGTTCGGTAGGAAATTGCCCGGGCAAAGCCGGATGACCGGCGTCCGACCCAGGAGACGGCCGTGCAGGTCCTCGCCACCGCCGCCGCCGGCATGTTCGCCGCCGCCGACCGTCTCAGCGCCAGCGCCCAGCGCACCGCCGCCTGGGGCGCGGAACAGACCCAAGCCGAATCCAAGATCGACCTGGCCCACGAGGCCGTCGAGCAGATCTCGGCCAAGACCGACTTCAAGGCCAATGCCGAAGTCGCCAAGACCGCCGACGAGATGATGGGCGCCCTCCTGGACATGAAGGTCTAGGACACGGCTCCGTCCACGTCGGCCACGAGCCGGTCCAAGCCCACCCCGCATTCCCCCCTGCGCGGGCTTGGACCTGCCGTCCCCTGGTAGACCCGGTTCTACCGGGGGGCGGCGCCTACCTGGCCGGGTTCCCCGCCGCCGGCGCTACGGCCGCCTGCGCGGTCTCCTTGTAGGCGAGCGCCACAAACCCGCTTCTGTTGACGAACAGGCGGCCGGGGTCCCCGAGACTGCCGTCGTCCAGCGTGTCGATCTCGGAGAAGGCCCGCACCGGCTTGAGCACCGTCCAGCCCGCCGCGGCCTGGAGGACGCCGCCCTCGGTGTCGGCCACCACCACGCGATAATCCTTCGCCATGTCCAATTTCTCCCTCGTCTACCGGATGAGCTCGCGCTGCGCCGAAAGCGGCAGCGCGACGAAACAGGACTCGACCTGCGCCGGCGATGTCGCCGCGGCGAAGCAGTCGGCCAGCGTCTGGTCGCGGGCGGTCAGGCGCGGTCTCAGCGCGGACACGAAGGCGGCGCGCTGGTTGGCGTCGGCGAACGCGGCCTGGCGCGGGGCGGTCCAGAAGCGGGCGAAATTGGCTGCGTTGGCCTCGCGCTGGACGGTTACCGAGCGCCCGATCTCCTCGGCCAGGCGCTGTTCGGCGGCCTGCACGCTGCTGCCCAGATAGCTGACGCACAGCGCCTTCAGATCGGCCGCCTGCGTCGGCGTCGCGCCGGCCATGGACTTGTCGCGCAGCGCTCGCAGGCAAAACAGCATGACCTCGGTGCTGTCGTTGAAGTTGGCCTGTACGATCGTCTCGACCTTGGCGCCGACATCGCTGATCGCCTCGGGGCTGACGGTGTCGAGGCCGCCGGGGGCGGTCGACGACGTGGCGGTGGTGACGGTGACGCCGCCGGATCGCGCCAGGGTGCTCAGCTCCTCATAGGCGGCCGCCGTCGTGGTCCGCTCCTCCAGCGCGCTGTTCTGCGCGGCGCGGGCGTCGGCGCAGGGCTTGACCTTGGCCTCCTGCTCGTCGGTCAGCCCGGCCTCGGGCTTGTCCTTGATCGCATCGCAGACCTTCGCCTCGCCATTGACCTTCTCATAGTCTCCGGTCGCCGTGGCGTACGCGGCGGCGGCCTTGTCGCGGGCCTTGCGCGCCGCGTCCAACAGGACGATCGCCTCGCCCGACGCCCCCGCGCCGCCCGAACCCGTCGCCGCGATGACGACCGGCTTGGGCGTGACCGCTCCGGTGAGCTGCTCGATCGCCAGGATCGACACCATCAGCCGCTGATCGCGAATGGCTTGGACCGAAAGCTCCAGTTCGTCATAGCCGCCGCTGAGGTAGCGTTCGCAGGTGCGGTACATGAGCTCGCGCAGCATGTTGATCGTCTGGGTGCGGGGAATGGTCGAGCCCTGTTCCGAAGAGCTGAAGGCGGCGTTCAACGCGGCCTGGATCGAGGCGGGATCGGCGCTCTTGCTGAAGCTGCCGCCGGCGCTCAGCGCCTGGGCCACGACCGAGAACACGTCGGGACTGGGCTCGGCGCAGAAGCGGCGGCGCGAGGCGCTGGTCGCGCCGCCCGGGGGATCGGTCACCGGGACGAGCGAGGTCAGGATGCTGCGCTGCTTGGCGTCGACCGTGAAGACCTGAGTCTGGCCACTGTCGAGATTGCGTTGATGAAAGACCGAACTGCTGCAGCCAGCGGTCAGGACGAGCAGCCCGCAGGCCGCCAACACGTTCCACACTCGTCCCATCGCCGCTTCCCCCCAAAAAAGCGTCTTAGGTGGCGATCAAAGCCGTCGAGTCCCTGCGATGCCGCCCCAAGCTTGAGAGTAACGCTCAAGTCGAGACGGTGGTCAATCTGGAGTTACAATTTAAGTGAAGACAATCGTCCAGGGTGCGGCTGGTCGGGATCTCCCGACTGGTCTTGAAACCGCACGGTAGGAAGGGAAGGTTTCCCTTGAGCGAGCCAATCGGCCGCAGTCTGGACGACGGCGACGATGACCCGCGTCCACGCACGTGAGCTCAGTTGATAGCGCACCTGTTCGCCTCACGCGCGAACCATGAAACTTATTGTCGATCACTGCCAGATTGTAGTTGCGGTGACGTTTCCCGTCCGCAACAGAGGTGTCGGGAACTCGAGGGTTTGTTTCAGTGCGTATCGATTGGGTGCGATCACGCGCCAAGGTTTGCGTCGTGACGCCTGGTCGCGTTCGGCCTTTGATGGGACCCGCGGTGCGTCATGGGCGCTGACGGCGAGGTCCCGGTGGGCGCGGGCGGTGAGGACGATGGGCTTCCGTCCAGCGCGCCGTCGCTGATCTGCTTCGCCGCCATGCTGGGCTTTCTCGGCAAGCCGGCCGATCCCGCTCACCTTCGCCACGACCTGGGCCTGGGCTCCAACGAGGCCATGGTCGGCGACCTGTTGCGCCTGGCCAAGCGGCTGGAGGTGAAGGCCAAGTCTGTCCGCGCCGCCGCCGCCCGCCTTTGCCGCCAGCCGCTGGCCGCC
>NZ_AKKF01000059.1 GCF_000281955.1 Caulobacter sp. AP07
CCACCGGGCCCCAGCCAGTCTTAGTGGCGGCCGCGGGTGCATCCTTCGAAGGAGCCCAGGGCATTATTGCCACTCCAGCAGTTGGCCGTTGGACGACTTGATACGCCACTTGCCGTCAGGGCCTTGATCAATTCGGGGAAAGCTGCCCTTGCGGTTCGGATCCTCGACGTACCAGCCATCCTTGCCACGCTTGGCGCCGGCTACTGGAGGCTTCATCGGCGGTGGAGGCGCGGAGGCGGCTTTAGCGGCGGTCACGACCCGCTCCGGGTCGACACCGTAGTCACTGGCATAGCCTCGATATTCTTGCGCGATCCCATCGAAGCGGCCCTTCTGAGCACCGTATAGAGTGTTGGCCTGGGCAGTGAAGTCGCCGCGCTGTTTCGGATTCAGGATTTGGCCACTCAGAGCCTTGTTATAGGCGTTGACGACCCTAGGGCCGGCGGTCGGCGTGACGATCGGAGCGGCGGCGCGGCCGATCGGCTTGACCGCCATCCGCTCCCGGAATGCCGCCATGTTGCGCTCGTGTTGCTCCTTCGTGATCATGCCGCTCGCTCCTTCGGAATGACGGTGAGGCCGGTGGTGACGGGGTTTTTGTCGCGGGCCAGGGCGCGAAGGGCTTGGTTGATCTCGCTGAGCGCGATGCTGTTGGCGGCGAGAAGGGCTCGGCATGGCAAATCCTGCCATCCGCAGCGGTCGATGTACGACCTGACCCATTCCTCACCCTTGGCCGACAGGAACGCGATCCTGACTTCGTCTGGTCCGATGAAATCGTTCTTTGCGTCGCTAAGGGTAGAAGGGGCTTTAGGCCCTTCTACCTTAGCTCTGGCTTCTGGCTTCTGAGTGTAAGGGGGTCTTGTAGGTACCCTTGAAGGTGGAGACTTTTCGTGATTGTTTTCAGCAGCTTGCGCAAGGGCCAAAGTCTTGGCTTTCTTGCCTTCAACGGACCGCTTGTGATCGGCGAGCATGCGCTTCGAGTAAAGGACGCCTGTCCGAGTGCGACGGCAAACCTCAGCGGCGAGAAGTTCGACAAGCAGAGCTTGGACCTCCTCAACGCTCGTGCCGGCGTGCTTGGCGAGGGCGACTTCACTGACGGGCTGGCCGCCGATCGTGAGGTGTCCGTACGGGGTAGCCTCGTACATGATGCAGATCATGTCGATCCACAGACCACGCGCCGGAAGGGAGACGTGGCGCAGGGCCTGATCTCCGCGCCAGTCGCGAGGGTAGAACTTGAGCCAGGGCTTGCCGGCGCTCACGCAGCCGCCCTCCCCGACCATTCAGCGGCGATCCTGGCGGCGTGTGCGCGGATGCCGTGATGGACCGTCGATTGGTCTCGGCCGCCCAGGAACTTGCCGATCATCCCGTTGGAGAGGTGGGTCTGTTGCGCCATGACATACATCGCGTGCTGGCGGGAATGAGCATGGATCCGCAATTGACTCGGGCCGACCAGATCGGCGACCGTTACACCATGGGCGAAAGCGACTTCCTCAGCGATGTCCTTCATGGGCCGGCGGGGCTGCGGAACAGTCACAACGCCGCGCCACAGGGACAGGGCCGTCTTTGGCGCCGCGAAGGACTGGTGCCGCGCCTTAGCGTCGGGAATAGCCATCAGGTCCCGATAGGCCTTCGCGCCCTTGATCACGTTGTGGTGGTGACGATTCATCCATGCGCCGATCGATTGGGAGGAGTGCCGCCGCATCAGGCGCGCATAGACCTCGCGGCGGGCGGCGGTAAGGTCGGGGGTCTGGCTCTTGGACAACATGGCCTCGGCCGTCTGGCCATGCTTGGCCGCAACCTCTTCCACGATGCGAAGCGCGCTGGGAGGGATGGTCGCGCCTGTCTCGCTGCCCTGGGTATAGTGGGGTTCTGGAGTGGAGGTCATCGCGGTGACCTCACGATCCTGCCGTCCTCGGTCAGGTGGATGCGGTCGCCTTCGTTCAGAGGCTCTCCGGACCATCCGAACGTTCCGGAGAAGCCGCGCAGGACGACCCGCTGCTCACCGGCGGCATTGGTGAAGGTCTTGGCGACCACGTAGGATTTGCCGTTGCTCATGCCGCCCTCGCCTGGGCTTCCAGAGCCTCGTCGCAGACCAGGCGGCCCAGATCGGTAATCGAATACCCAAGGCCGGGGTGGGTCTGGATCGCATCGAACCCGGCGGCCCTGCGGATTTTGCAGATCACGACGTCGAGATGCTTGCTGCTACAGGCATCGGCTGAGCCGCGAGGCAAGACTTCGTCCAGAAGATAGTCGCGCGACAGGATGCGGCCACCGGCTTGGTAGAGCGCGGCCAGAACGCGGGCCGGTTGGTCGTGTATGCGCCTCCGCGCGCAACTGACCACGATCATCCAAGACAACATCCGGCTGAATGGCACTCAGACCGGTATCGAGGGCGAAGACGACGCCTCGGAATGCATCATGGCGATGCTGGCTGAGGAATTGGGGCAATGACCGACCAACAAAAGAGGGTAGACGCGGCGCGCACCACGTTGCTCGGCATTCTTCCGGGCATGAAGAAGGGACTCCTCTACGGCGGCAGCTACGCCGACGACATCGAAACCCTCCTCGCCTCACACGTCGATCTTCAGTCCGAGAACACAGTCCTCAAGGAATCGGCCGACGAACACGCACTGTTCGATGCCGAAACCGATCAGGCGTTTAAGGACCTAGACCACCAGATCGCCGTCCAGGCTGAAGAGATCGAACGGCTGAACGAGCGTCTCGAAAACAACCACATGTTCGACGTCCACGGCGGAAGGATCGCCGTTCCGCCGGGTTCGATTCCGGACGGCATCGAATGTCGCGATGATACGATCAGGCTCCAGGGCAATCGGATCTCCGCCCTCACCGAAGAGGTCGAACGGCTTCGAGAAACGCTGAGGCGCATCGAAGCGGCCACGCCGCGCAACACCAACAGCGGATCGGCTGCGGATATGGCGTCTTGGGCTCAAGCCGTCGCCCGCACTGCTCTGGAAGGGGAACGCTAATGGCGAGCCAGACCCACCGGCTCAAGCCGTCGCCGACCTACTTCCGCGCCATCCAGTCCGGCGAAAAGACCTTCGAAGTCCGTCGTGACGATCGCGGGTTCCAGAAGGGCGACCTGCTGCATCTGGTCGAGTACGACCCGGCCATTATCGCGGCGCTCGCGCTGACGGGGCGGTCGATCACCAAGCGCATCTCTTACGTGCTGACCGGCGGACAGCTCGGCATTGAGTCCGGATACGTCGTCCTCGGCTTGGTCGATCCCGACGCCACCCAAGGAGTCCCCTGATGGCCAAGCCTGAGAACGAGCAACAGCAAATCGCGCGGATCATCGCGAAGGCCTTTCTTGTCGGCGACTGCGATGACGTGACTTGCGATCATCGCATTGATGAACTCGGCGGCGCGGATCAGGGCGGACTTGCGATCGTTGCCGACGCCATCATCGCCCTCCGCGACCAAGCCTCCACTAAGGCGACGGGAGAATGGGTGACGGTTCCGCGCGAGCCGTCTCGCAAGCTGATCGAGGATCTGGCCAGCGAGTGGGGCTACGACATTGAGGAGACCTGCGAGAGCTATCAGGACTTCCTCGATGTGGTAGCGCGCCATGGCTTCGGAAGTTCTGATCCAGCCGCTTATACCCATCCGGCGACCAATGAAGAGGCACAATGCGGCCTCAATGACACTTGGCCGGGCGATAAATATCCTAATCAGACGCCGTGCCAAACTTGCGGCGGTACGAAGAGAATCGCCGTCATCGCAGGAACAACCACGCCCGAGCAGACGCGCGATTGCCCAACCTGTGTGGGCTGGCCCATTACAGGGATCGCCGCCGCTCCCACTCCTCCCGACAGGGAGACGGGAGAGCCGGTGGCGTGGTCTGAGGACGACCTTGCCGCCGTCATCGATGACAGCCTTGGGCCAGATTGGACGTCCAGAGACGCGGCGAAAGCCGTGATGGACTTCCTGAAACCCAACAGGAAGCCGGACGCAGTCGAGGCCCTGGCCGCCGCGATCTACAACACCAACCCGTGCGGTGATCAGGAGACTGACCTTGATGGCCGCCCAACAGGACCGGGCTACTTGATCCGCTGGGATCAGATGGACGAGTACAACGCCAAGGAAGCGGCCAAGATCCGCGAGGTTGCTCGGCTGATATACGAGGGTCGGCTCGCGGACTTTCTGGCCCCTCCCGCCAACCATATCGGTGACGCCAACGAAATGGTCGCCAACACGGCCAAGGCTGGTCTGACGGAAGCGCTGGCCGAAATCGAACGGCTGGAAAGCGAACTCGAGATGGCCCGCGAAGATTACGGCAATGCCGAGTCTGAAGCCAAAGGCGCCGCTCTGGACGTGTCCTGCCTTCAGCGGGTCCAGGCCTACATCGCCGAGTTCAAGCCGCGTTGCTACGACACGGACGGTGGACGAGCGCGGCGCACGGCCTTCCAGGAAATCGAAGACCTCATCGCCCAGGCCGGGGCCATCGATAGCTCGGGGGAGGGGTAGATGGGGCGCGCGTTGCTCATCGACCCGCTCGTCAGCTTTGACCTGATCGGCGAGGCTGACCTAAACCGATGCTTGGTCGAGTGGGGTCACCAGATGGGGCCGCTGAACCGGCCGCTCCAGTACGGCGGCGGGGCGCATGGCCTTCGCCACAATGGCGAATTGGTGGCGGTGACATCATGGTCCACACTGATCCGAGAAAACTGCGCCGGCATGAACTACCTGCCGCGCGATACAACCACCGAGCTATCCAGGGTATGCGCAATCAGGCCTGACCTCTGCCGTGTCGCGCTCCGCATGTGGCGCGAGTTCGCCCTTCCGTCGATCCGCGATGCTAGGGGCCATGAATGGGCTGTGAGTTATCAGGACGCGCACCTGCACTCAGGCGACCTCTACCGTTTCGATGGCTGGGTGAAGCTCGGAGCTTTTCGCAGCGGCGGACACGATCCGCGTACCGGGCGTCGCGGTCGCACCGGCTTCGTCTGGGGCTGGCATCCTGACAAAGTCGAGCGCTTGAGGCGGTCTAAGGTGGCCGCCCGCGCCGCTACCGAATCGAAGCCGGAGGAGAGTGAGAATGGGTAGGCTGACCAAAGGGCGGCGCGATCTGCTGGAGCAACTGGCGGCCGGCGCGCGCATCGTCCATGCCCCGGACGGGGATTGCGCATGGCTGTCGCCCCGGAAGGACTTCGCCCCCTACTGGAACGACCTCAACTGGGACGACATGGCCGCACTCCGCAAGGCTGGCCTGATCGCTGACGAGGACGATGGCGACGACGAGAGCCGCTTTCACCCGGCGGAGGTAATCACCCCCGCCGGACGCGCGGCTCTGAACCAGCAGGGAGGACGGGATGGGTGAACGCTACGCCCTGGAGTCTCGCGGCCCAGACCGCTTCGACATCGTCCACTACAGCCGTGACTTCGTCGCCGGTCGGATGATGACGCTGCGAGAGATCGTGCGCGCCAATATTCCCGCAGCGGAAGTCCGGCAGGGAGGGAAGTGATGGCTCTCTGGATTCAGAATATCAGCATCCCGATCCCGCCAGACGATGAGCCCCACAACTACGCCGTCAGGGTCAACCAACATCCGCCCTTGGCCACGTTTTGGCACGTTCGAAGCCTCGGTGCGGCTGCGTGCCTTCGGGCTGCTGCGGACGCTATCGACACCGCTCAGCAGGGACAACACCAACAAGGAGACGAGCGGTGAACGCGCCCACCTTCGCCCGCTGGACCGGCGGA
>NZ_AKKF01000060.1 GCF_000281955.1 Caulobacter sp. AP07
ACGGCTACCTGCAGGACTATCCGCTGGAGCGCATCGTCCGTGACCTGCGGGTGCACCAGATCCTGGAAGGCACCAACGAGATCATGCGGGTGATCATCGCCCGCGAGATGTTCCGGCAGTAGCGCCGGGTGTCAGGTCTTGGCGCGGCGGCGACGCGGAACGCGGACGGTGGCTTCGCCGTCCATTATCAGGTCGTCGCCGACAAAGCCTTCGCAGCGCAGCGTCACCCGCGCGCTCACCTCGTCGATCGCGGCGATGGTGACGCGGGAGACCACGACGTCGCCAATGCGCACGGGCCTGTGGAACGCCAGGGTCTGGGCCAGATAGATCGCACCCGCGCCCGGCAGGATGGTGCCGACCAGGGCGGACCCGAACGAGGCCGACAACAGGCCGTGGGCGATCCGGCCGCGATAGGCGGTCTTGGACGCGAAGGCCTCGTCCATGTGCACGGGATTGAAGTCGTCCGAGGCCTCGGCGAACTTCTGGATGCGCTCTTCGGTGATGGCGACGTGCTTTTCGGCGACCATCCCGACGGCGAGTTCTTCCAGGATGTAGCCGCCGGAGGAGTGGGGTTCGATCATACCGCGCCGTTACCGGCCATGCGGCGTCATGGCCAGCAAAAATGCACGGACAGGTGTCCCGCTGCGGTCGTAGGGCGTCGAGACGAGGCGACATCGACGGCGTTCCGGACTATGTCGAGCGCCTTCGGAGCTTGGGGAAACGCCTCGTGATCTATCTCTGCCGCCACGGCCAGACCGCGTTCAATCGCGAGCATCGCCTGCAGGGGCAGATGGAGTCCGACCTGACGCCGCTGGGCCGACGGCAGGCGGCGGCGATGGGCGACCTGCTGCACGACCTGATCGTCAGGGATCCGCCGGCGCCCTGGCGCATCGTCGCCAGCCCGCTGCGACGGGCGAGGGACACGGCCGGGATCATCGGCGCCAGGCTGGGCCTGCCCGTCGAATTCGACGACCGGCTGATGGAGCTGACCGTCGGCGAATGGGAGGGCCGGCTGCGCGCCGACCTGGCCCGCGAGGATCCGGAGCTTTTCCGCGACAAGACCTGGTTTTTCGCGGCGCCGGGTGGCGAGACCTACGACCAGGTGATGGCGCGGGTGGCTGGTTGGCTGTCCGAGCAGGCGCCAGAGCCCGAGCGGCGGCTGATCGTCGTTAGCCATGGCATCGCGGGCCGGCTGCTGCGCGGCGCCTATGCGGGTCTGCCGCGCGAGGCCATCCTGGAACTGGACGTGCCACAGGACGCCCTCTACCGGCTGAGCGCCGGCCAGCTCGACCGCTTCGCCTGCGAACCGGTCGAAGACCTCGAACCCGTCAAGGACCTCGCATGAACGACCAGCCCGAAGTCCTCGTCCGTGTTCAGAAGAACGTCGGCCGCCTGACCCTGAACCGGCCTCAGGCGCTGCACGCCCTGACCCAGACCATGTGCGAGATCATGATCGGCGCCCTGCTGGACTGGCAGGAAGATCCCGAGATCTACATGGTCATCATCGACCATGCCGGCGAGCGCGGCTTCTGCGCCGGCGGCGACATCCGCATGCTGGCCCACAGCGGGGCGGGCGACGGCAAGGAGGCCCGGGCCTTCTTCCACACCGAGTACCAGCTGAACCACCTGCTGTTCACCTATGAGACCCCGGTGGTGGCGGTGATGGACGGGGTGGTGATGGGCGGCGGGGTCGGGATCTCGATGCCGGCCCACTACCGGATCGCCACCGAGCGCACGACCTACGCCATGCCCGAGACCGGCATCGGCCTGTTCCCCGACGTCGGCGGCGGCTGGTACCTGCCGCGCCTGCCGGGCAAGGCCGGGCTGTGGCTGGCCCTGACCGGGGCGCGGATCAAGGGCGCCGACTGCCTGCGCCTGGGCATCGCCACCCACTTCGTCGAGTTCGGGGCCGTCGAGGGCCTGAAGAAGGCGATCGTCGCCGACCCGCGCCGCATCGACGACACCCTGAAGAAGTACCGCGCCGACGCCGGCAAGGCCCCGCTGGTCAGCACCGAGCTGGACCTCAACCGCCTGTTCGTCGGCGACAGCGTCGAGCAGATCTTCGAGTTCCTGGAGGCCGACAGCAGCGACTGGGGCAAGGCCCAGCTGGCGGTGCTGAAGACCAAGTCGCCCCAGACCCTGAAGGTGGCCTTCCGCCAGCTCGAGACGGGCGCGGCCCTGACCGATTTCGCCGACAACATGGTCATGGAATACCGCATCGGGGCCCGCGTGGTTCAGAGGCACGACTTCATCGAGGGCGTGCGCGCGGTGATCATCGACAAGGATAACGCCCCGCGCTGGGATCCAGCCAAGCTTGAAGACGTTAGCGACGCGATGCTCGACGAGATTTTCGCGCCTCTGCCGAGCGATCAGGAATGGACGCCGCTGACGTAGCGTCTCCGCTGCGCTAGCTTGTCGGCAAGAAGAAGATGTTCGTCGGAAGGAATACCATGCGTAAGCCGCTACTCAGCCTCGTCGCCGCGCTCACCCTGACCGCCTGCGCCACGACTCCGATGGGCCCCATGGCGCCGCCGCCGCCGCCGGCCGACGCGCCCGCCGCGGTTCCCGCCAACATCACTGCGGCGCTGTCCGATCCGGCCCGCCCGGCCGCCGACATGGTGCGCGACGAACTGCGCCTGCCCGGCCAGGTCCTGGCCTTCGCCGGCGTCAAGCCGGGTGCCAAGGTCGCCGACCTGATCCCCGGCGGCGGCTACTTCACCCGTATCCTGTCCAAGGCCGTCGGGCCCCGCGGCCATGTCTACGCCTATGTGCCCGACGAACTGACCAAGCTGGCCAAGCGCGAGCCGGCGGTGAAGGCGATCGCCGCCGATCCGAACTATCGCAACGTGTCGGTGATCCTCAACACCTTGCCGAACTTCGCCACGCCGGAGAAGCTGGACCTGGTGTTCACGGCCCAGAACTATCACGACATGCACGACAAGTTCATGGGGCCGGCCGACCTGTCGGTGGTCAACCGCCAGGTGTTCAAGGCGCTGAAGCCGGGCGGCGTCTATCTGGTGCTCGACCACGCGGCCGAGGCCGGCTCGGGCCTTCGCGACACCGAGACCTTGCACCGCATCGACCCCGCCGCGGTGAAGGCGGAAGTCACCGCCGCCGGCTTCATCTTCGAGGGAGAAAGCCGCGTGCTGCGTGACAGCGGCGACAAGCGCAATCTCAGCGTCTTCGACCCGTCGATCCGCGGCAAGACCGACCAGTTCATCTACAAGTTCCGCAAGCCGGCGGGCGGGCGGTAAATGCCAAACCCCTGGCGGCGCGGCGCCAAGTTCGTCGCGCTGCTAGGGGGCGCGGTTCTGCTGACGATCCTGACCCAGGTGGGCGGGATCGTGCTGCTGGCCGTCGCGGGCATCGGCAGGGCGCGGCGCTGGTCGTTCGGGATCGCAACGATTGTCTTCCTGTTGGCCTATGCGGCGACGACGACCTTGATCGTCCCCCCGGCGGCCAAGGCGCTTGGGCGCGAGCGGTTGCCGTGCTTCGCGCGGCGCGACCAGCCGTATGGCGCGATCAATCCTCTGCTGTGCGCACTCAATCGGACCTACGCCCGCCCTCGGGCCAAGGCGGTGGTCTCCGCCTTGGCCGATCGGATGGCGTTGGAGTTTCCTGGAACCACGACCCGCTACCTCGATGCGGGGTTTCCGTTCCTCGACGGCTTTCCACTGATGCCGCACCTGTCGCACCGCGACGGTCTGAAGATCGACCTGGCCTATTTCTATCGTGAGCATGACGGCCGGACGGTGCTCGATGGCGCCGCCAGCCCGATTGGCTACTGGGCCTACGAGGCGCCGCGCCCTGGCGAGCTTCGGCCCTGCGCGAATCCTTCTCGGCTGAACCTGCGCTGGGATTTCGCCGGGCTCCAGTCGCGGGTCACACGCCGAGCCGATCCCGAGCGCATGGCGGCGATGCTGCGATGGTTGACGACCGATGGCCGTGAGTTGGGCGTGCGCAAGATCCTGATCGAACCTCATCTGAAGCAGCGTTGGGCGCCAGGCGTGGACATGGTCCGCTTCCAGGGCTGCCGCGCCGCCCGGCACGACGACCACCTACATCTGGACATAAAGCCGGCCGATTGAACGGTCGCGCACAGCGAGGAGACGCTCCAATGACCCGCATCGCCTTCATCGGCCTGGGCAACATGGGCGGCGGCATGGCCGCCAACCAGGCCAAGGCCCAGCATCACGTCAGCGCGTTCGACCTGTCGGCGGCGGCGCTGGAGCGGGCCGTGGCGGCCGGCTG
>NZ_AKKF01000061.1 GCF_000281955.1 Caulobacter sp. AP07
CGCGGCGGCCGCCGCGTCGGTGGCGCTGTCGACGGCCTTGTCCGCGGCCGCGGTGGTCTTTTCGGCGACCTGGTCCGCGGCGGCGGCGGTCTTGTCCATCGCCTTGTCCGTCGCCGCCGCGGTCTTGTCGGCGGCCGCGTTGACGTTGGCGGCGGTGTCCTGGGCGGCCGAGGCGGCCGCGGTGGCGGCCTGGTCGGCGGCGGTGGTGGCGTGTTCCTCGGTCTTCTGCGAGCAGGCCATCAGCGACAGGCCGGCAAGCGAAGCGGTGATCATCAGAGCAAGGCGCATGGGGTTTTCTCCGTGGGTGGCGGGACGTTGGTCGGCCCGGCGGTGTCCAAGGCTCGGTTTGGCGCTTGGTGTCGTGGAGGCGATCGGGCCTCACGGTCTCAACGCCCAGGAGTGGATTTAGGCTCCGGCGGGCGGCGGATACCGGCCTGAAGGGTGTGTTCCCGGCCGGGCGTTCCCGCTATCCTCGTCACATCCTGCCAAGCGATCCGGAAAAACGGTCACGATGAAGCTCACCCGCGCCGATCGAAAGATCCTCGAGATCCTGCAACAGGACAGCGGGGTCACCAATGTCGAGCTGGCCGAGCGGGTAGGGCTGTCGCCCAGCCCCTGCCTGCGGCGGGTCAAGCAGCTGGAGGCCTCGGGGCTGATCAGCGGCTATGTGGCGCTGCTTGACCGCCGCAAGGCCAAGCTGGACCTGCTGGCCTATGTCGAGGTGCAGGTCGACCGCCACAGCGAGACCGCCGCCGAGGGCTTCAAGGAGGCGGTGCTGCGCGAGCCCCTGGTGGTCGGCTGCCACGCCATGACCGGCGGCTACGACTACCTGCTGCGGGTGGTGGCCCCCAATCTCGACGCCTATGCCGACTTCACCATGAAGCGCCTGCTGAAGATGCCGGCGGTCAAGGACATCCGCTCCAGCTTCGTCCTGGAGACCATCAAGGACGCGACGGCCCTGCCGCTGGACTACCTGGAATAGGGGGCGGAGCGGGCCAGACGATTGGAACGTTCATCAAGGGCGGTTAGCGAACCTGTAGTCCTCGTGATAAGACCCCCGCCCCTCGTGAAGGCGGCTATGCTGCACGAGGCTGTCAGGCGTTAGGAGAAGCCCAAATGAGCAGGGTTCTGGTTATCGGCGCGGGCGGCGTCGGTTCGGTCGCGGTCCACAAGATGGCGATGAACAACGACGTTTTCTCGCACATCACGCTGGCGAGTCGCCGGAAATCCAAGTGCGACGCCATCGCGGAATCGGTGAAGCAGCGCACCGGCGTGACCATCGATACGGCGCAGCTGGACGCCGACGACGTCGCGGCGACCACGGCGCTGATCCGGGCCGTCAAGCCCGGTGTCGTGGTCAATCTAGCGCTGCCCTATCAGGATCTGGCGATCATGGACGCCTGCCTGGCGGCCGGCGTGAACTATCTCGACACCGCCAACTACGAGACGCGCGAGGAGGCCAAGTTCGAATATAGCTGGCAGTGGGCCTACCAGGACCGCTTCAAGGACGCCGGCCTGATGGCCCTGCTCGGCAGCGGCTTCGACCCGGGCGTGACCTCGGTGTACGCCACCTACACCAAGAAGCACCTGCTGGACCGGATCGACACGCTCGACATCCTGGACTGCAACGGCGGCGACACCGGCCTGCCGTTCGCCACCAACTTCAATCCGGAAATCAACATCCGCGAAGTGACCGCGCCGTCGCGGCACTGGGAAAACGGCCAATGGATCGAGGGGCCGGCGCTGTCGCACAAGCAGGTGTTCGACTTCGACCAGGTCGGCCCGAAGAACATGTACCTGATGTACCACGAGGAACTTGAGTCCCTGGCCAAGTTCTACCCGGAGATCAAGCGCATCCGCTTCTGGATGACGTTCGGCGACTCCTACCTCAAGCATCTCGACGTGCTGCAGAACGTGGGCATGACCCGGATCGACCCGGTGATGTTCCAGGGGCGCGAGATCATTCCGATCGAATTCCTCAAGGCCCTGCTGCCCGAGCCGGCCTCGCTGGGTCCGATCACCAAGGGCAAGACCAACATCGGCACCATCGCCACCGGCGAGAAGAACGGCCAGCCCAGGACGGTCTACGTCAACAACGTCTGCGATCACGAGGAAGCCTATGCCGAGACCGGCAACCAGGCCGTCAGCTACACGACGGGCGTCCCGGCGATGATCGGCGCGGCGCTGATGCTGACCGGCCAATGGAAGGGCGCGGGGGTCTTCAACATGGAGCAGCTGGACCCCGATCCGTTCATGGACATGCTGAACCGGCACGGGCTGCCCTGGCAGGTCCGCGACCTGGCGGCTCCGCTCGCCTTCTGATCGGTCCGGGACATGGAAACCAAGGCGGCCGGCCCCGGCGCATTCGCACGATTTGACCTGAACCGCGTCCCGTCGCCCTGTTTCGTGGTCGACGAGGCTGCGGTGCGGCGCAACCTGGCCATCCTCAAGGACGTGGGCGACCGGGCGGGCGCCAAGGTCCTGCTGGCGCTCAAGGCCTTCTCGATGTGGTCGCTGGCCGACCTGGTCGGCGAGTATCTCGACGGCGTCTGCGCGTCCGGGCTGTGGGAGGCGCGGCTGGCGCGCGAGCACTATCGCGGCGAGCTGACGACCTATTCGCCCGCCTACCGGCGCGAAGACCTGCCCGAGATCCTGCGGCTGTCCGACACGGTGATCTTCAATTCGCCCGACCAGATCGCCCGGTTCGCCGACCTGATCGCGGCGGCGCGTGGTCAAGGCGAGGTGTTCGAGATCGGGCTGCGCCTGAACCCCGAGCACAGCGAGGCCGAGGTGGCCAAGTACGACCCGTGCCAGATGGGTTCGCGGCTGGGCTTTCCGGTGTCCCAGCTGCGCCCGGAGCATCTGGAGGGCGTCGACGGCCTGCACATCCACGCCCTGTGCGAGCAGGGGTTCGAGCCGCTCCAGCGCATCTGGGCGTCGCTGGAACCGAAGCTCGGGGGGATGCTGGCCCAGGTGAAATGGCTCAATCTGGGCGGCGGCCATCACGTCACCCGCGCCGACTACCAGCGCGAGGACCTGATAGCCTTCCTGGCCCGGATCTCCGAGCGCCACGGGCTCGAGGTCTATCTCGAACCCGGCGAGGCGATCGCCCTGGACGCCGGCATCCTGGTCGGCGAGATCCTCGACACCTTCGACAACGCGCTGGCCGTCGCCATCACCGACATCTCGGCGACCTGCCACATGCCCGACGTCATCGAGGCGCCCTACCGGCCGGCGATGCTGGATGAGGCCGAAGCGGGCGTCGTGGTCAGGATCGGCGGCCCCTCCTGCCTGGCCGGCGACATCATCGGCGACTACGTCTTCCAGGCCCCGCCGGCCCCGGGCCAGCGCATCGCCTTCCTGGACCAGGCGCACTATTCGATGGTCAAGACCAACACCTTCAACGGCGTGCCGTTGCCGGCCATCGCGCTGTGGAACAGCCAGACCGACGCCCTGAGGCTGGTTCGACAGTTCGACTACACGGACTTCCGCGACCGCCTTTCCTGAGCGGTTCCGGGCAAGGATCGGGGACATGCGCATGCGCATGTCCCCAGCCGTGAAATCACCTCAGCCTGTCATCCCGGACAAGCGCGTAGCGTGCCGATCCGGGACCGACGCGTGAGCGCCGCGTTTCCGGCGGTTCCGGATCTTCGCTGCGCTACGTCCGGGATGACAATCCTAAAGATTGGTCTCGGCAAGTCGATAACTTGGCGTTCAATTGGCATAATATGACCATTTGTGGATAAATCACGGTCATCATCGCCACACACCGTCGCCGCGAACGTCCTATCCTGCCGCGTCCCTGGTTCGCGGAGCGTTGGCGCATGCTTGTTGTCGATCAAAAGTCCCTGTCGCCGGCCGTCATCTCGCCCGTGCGTCCGGCCCTCGAAGGCGTCAGCGCCTACAAGGCCGGCATGACCCTGGCCGAGGCCGGCCGCCTGGCGGGCCGCGCCGACCTGTCCAAGCTGGCCAGCAACGAGAACCTGCTGGGCTGCAGCCCCAGGGTCGCCGACGCCGTCCAGGCCGCCCTGGCCAGCCCGGAAATCTATCCCGACCCCTATTGCGAGACCCTGCGCGCCGCGATCGGCGCGCGGCTGGAGATCGATGCGGGCCGGATTGTCATGACCCCGGGCTCCGAAGCCCTGATCGACTACCTGTTCCGCGCCGTGCTGCACCCGGGCGACAGCATCCTGCTGAGCTCGCCGACCTTCCCGGCCTATGGGATCTTCGGCGGCTGCGCCGAGGCCGTGCTCGTCGACGTGCCGCGCCTGGCCAATTTCGACCTCGACGTCGAGGCCTTCAAGGTCGAGGCGGCCAAGGGCCCCAAGCTGCTGGTGCTGTGCACCCCCAACAACCCGACCGGCAACGCCCTGTCCGGCGTCGACATCGGCGAGATCCTGGCCGTCACCCCGCGCTCGACCGTGGTGTTCGTCGACGAGGCCTACCGCGAGTACCATGAGGCCTTCGACACCCTGGCCCTGCTGAAGGCCTGGGGCGGGACCTGGGTCTCGGGCCGCACCTTCTCCAAGGCTTATGGCCTGGCCGGCATGCGGGTGGGCTACGGCATCTGCTCGTCGGTCGAGCTGGTCGGCTACCTGGACCGCATCCGCCCGCCTTTCAACGTCACCGCCATCAGTCAGGCCGCCGCCCTGGCCGCCTGGGACGACCAGGAGCATCTGGAGCGCACCGTCGCCCTGACCATCGCCGAACGTGGCCGGGTCGAGGCGGTGCTGGACGCCATGGGCGCCCCGCGCACCCAGAGCGCCGCCAATTTCGTCTTCCTGCGCAGCCCGGCCGGCGCCGAAGCCACGGCCACGCGTTTGTTGTCGGAGGGGCTTATCGTACGCCCCACGCCGGTGCCCGGCGGCTGGGTGCGGATCACCATCGGCCGCCCCGCCGACAACGACCGTCTGATCGCCGCCTTGCCCGCCGCCCTCGCTCTCTGACTTCGGAGCCCGTCATGACCATCACCGTGCAAAACCCCCTCGGCCTCCACGGCTTCGAGTTCGTCGAGTTCACCAGCCCCGATCCGGCCGCCATGAAGGGCCTGTTCGAACAGCTGGGCTTCGTGGCCGCCAGCACCCATCCGACCAAGGCCGTGACCCGCTACAAGCAGGGCCGCATCAACCTGCTGGTCAACGAGGAACAGACCGGCCAGGTCGCCGAGTTCCGCGCCGCCCACGGCCCGTCGGCCAACGGCATGGCCTTCCGGGTCGAGGACGTCGACCAGGCGTTCGCCGAAGCCCTGAAGCGCGGGGCGGTGGCGGCCGACGCGTCGAAGACCGTGCTGGGCGAAGGCGCCAAGGTGCTGGAAGGCATCGGCGGCTCGATGCTCTACCTCGTGGCCGGCGAAGGCTCGATCTACGACAGCTGGACGCCCGTGCCCGGCGCGGCGGAGGCCGAGGCGGCCAACAATGTCGGCCTCGACCTGCTCGACCACCTGACCCACAACGTCAAGCGCGGCCAGATGCGCACCTGGTCGACCTTCTATCGCGACGTCTTCGGCTTCGAGGAGCAGAAGTATTTCGACATCAAGGGCCAGGCCACTGGCCTGTTCAGCCAGGCGATGATCGCGCCCGACAAGGCTATCCGCATCCCGCTCAACGAGAGCCAGGACGACCAGAGCCAGATCGAGGAGTTCATCCGCCAGTACAACGGCGAGGGCATCCAGCACCTGGCCCTGACCACGCCCGACATCTACGACACGGTCGAGCGGCTGCGGGCCCGCGGCGTCAAGCTGCAGGACACCATCGAGACCTATTACGAGCTGATCGACAAGCGGGTGCCGGGCCACGGCGAGGACGTCGAGCGGCTGCGCAAGAACCGCATCCTGCTGGACGGCAATGTCGGCGAGGAAGGCCTGCTGCTGCAGATCTTCACCGAGAACCTGTTCGGGCCGATCTTCTTCGAGGTCATCCAGCGCAAGGGTAACGAAGGCTTCGGCAACGGCAACTTCCAGGCGCTGTTCGAGAGCATCGAGCTGGACCAGATCCGCCGCGGCGTGATCACCGTCGAGGCGTAGCCGTCTCTCTCGAATTCCCCTTCCTTGTCATCCCGGCCGAAGCGTAGCGTAGAGCCGGGACCCAGGGGACCGGGCCAATGCGGTGCGGCCGCCCTGGGTCCCGGACAGCCTCTGCGAGGCTTCCGGGATGACAACGATAAAATGGCCAGAGGGTCACGGAAGCGCTCATGGACCTCCACTACCAATCCGGCTTTGGCAACAGCTTCGCCACCGAAGCCGTGCCCGGCGCCCTGCCGGTCGGCCAGAACTCGCCGCAGACGCCGCCGTTCGGGCTGTATGCCGAACAGCTGTCGGGCACGGCCTTCACCGCGCCCCGGCACGAGAACCGCCGCAGCTGGCTCTACCGCCTGCGGCCCAGCGCCGGCCACGGGCCCTATGCGCCCTACGTCCAGGAGCGTCTGAAGAGCGGCCCGTTCGACGCCGCCGCCCCGACCCCCAACCGCCTGCGCTGGGACCCGCTGGAGATTCCCGCCGAACCCGTCGATTTCGTCGACGGCCTAGTGACCCTGGCCGGCAACGGTGACGTGGCGACCCAGCAGGGCATGGCCACGCACCTGTACCTGGCCAACCGCTCGATGACCGGCCGGGTGTTCCAGAACGCCGACGGCGAGCTGCTGATCGTGCCGCAGCAGGGGAGCTTGCGCCTGGTCACCGAGCTGGGCCGGATCGACGTGGCCCCCGGCGAGATCGCGGTGATCCCGCGCGGCGTGCGGTTCCGGGTCGAGGTCTCCGGCCCGGTGCGTGGCTATGTCTGCGAGAACTACGGCCAGGCCTTTCGCCTGCCGGAGCTGGGACCGATCGGCTCGAACGGCCTGGCCAACAGCCGCGACTTTCTCACGCCCGTCGCCGCCTTCGAGGACGTCGACGCCCCGACGCAGGTGATCCAGAAGTTCCAGGGCGGCCTGTGGGCCGGGACCTGGGACCACAGCCCGCTGGACGTGGTCGCCTGGCACGGCAATTTCGCGCCCTACAAGTACGACCTGGCCCGGTTCAACACCATCAATACGGTCAGTTTCGACCACCCCGACCCGTCGATCTTCACCGTCCTGACCGCGCCCAGCGAGGTTCCGGGCACGGCCAATGTCGACTTCGTGATCTTCCCGCCGCGCTGGATGGTGGCCGAGCACACCTTCCGGCCGCCGTGGTTCCACCGCAACGTGATGAGCGAGTTCATGGGGCTGGTCACCGGCGCCTACGACGCCAAGGCCGGCGGCTTCTCGCCCGGCGGGGCGTCCTTGCACAACGCCATGAGCGATCATGGCCCCGACGTCGCCAGCCACAAGGGCGCCACGGAGGCGCAGCTGAAGCCGCACAAGATCGACAATACGCTGGCCTTCATGTTCGAGAGCCGCTGGGTGATCCGCCCGACGAAGTTCGCGCTGGAGACTTCCGAACTTCAGGCCGACTATGACGCGTGCTGGACGGGCTTCCCGAAAGCCCGGCTGCCTTAGGTCAACGACAACAAAGAGGAAGCGCCCATGAAGCTCGCGTCTCTGAAGGGCGGCCGCGACGGCCGGCTGGTGGTGGTCTCCAACGACCTGGCCTGGTTCACCGATGCCGGAACGATCGCCCCCACCCTGCAAGCCGCTCTCGACGATTGGGAGCGCTGCGAGCCGATGCTGCGGGCCCTGGCCGCCAGCCTCGAGGACGGCGGCGTGCCGCAGGAACGGTTTCATGAGCGCGAGGCCGCCAGCCCGCTGCCGCGCGCCTATCAGTGGGTCGACGGCTCGGCCTATGTGAACCACGTGCAACTGGTGCGCCAGGCCCGCGGGGCCGAGATGCCCGAGAGCTTCTGGACCGACCCGCTGATGTACCAGGGCGCCTCCGACGGGTTCCTGGGGCCGCGCGACGCCATCCCGCTGGCCGACCCGGCCTGGGGCGGCGACCTGGAGGGCGAGGTGGCGGTGATCACCGGCGACGTGCCGCTGGGCGCGACCCGCGACGAGGCCCTGGCGGCGATCCGCCTGGTGATGCTGGTCAACGACGTTTCCCTGCGCGCCCTGATCCCGGCCGAGCTGGCCAAGGGCTTCGGCTTCGTGCAGTCCAAGCCGGCCAGCGCCTTCTCGCCGGTCGCCGTCTCGGTGGACGCCCTGGGCGACGCCTGGAAGGGCGGCAAGCTGTCGGGCGCGCTGCTGGTCGAGCTGAACGGCAAGGCGTTCGGCCGGGCCGACGCCGGGGCCGACATGACCTTCGATTTCGGGACCCTGGTGGCCCACGCCGCCAAGACCCGGGCCCTGGCGGCCGGCACCATCGTCGGCTCGGGCACGGTGAGCAACCGCGACGCCGATGGCGGCCCGGGCAAGCCGGTGGCCGAGGGCGGCCTGGGCTATTCGTGCCTGGCCGAGGTCCGCACCGTCGAGACCCTGCAGACCGGCCACCCCAAGACCCCTTTCCTGAAGGCCGGCGACACCGTCCGCATCGAGATGCGCGACGCCAGGAGCCACACGATCTTCGGCGCCATCGAGCAGACGGTGGCCTCTTCCTGATGAGCGACGCGCCGGGAGAGGTGGCGGTCGGACGGGTCTGGACGACGCCGGCTGGCGTCAAGCTGGGCCCGCTCGACCAGATCGCCGACCCCGGCGCCCGCAACTACGTGCTGCAGATCGGCGACAAGCGCTTCCACGGCTTCGTCGTGCGGCGCGGCGGCGCGGCGTTCGGCTATGTCGACCGCTGCCCGCACGCCGGCCTGCCGCTGGCCCAGGTGCTGGACCGCTACCTGACCGAGGACGGCGGGCTGATCGCCTGCTCCTGGCACGGGGCGCTGTTCGAGCCCGAGACCGGCGCCTGCGTTGGCGGACCCTGCGTCGGGGCGCGGCTGTCGCCGTGGCCGGTGACGGTCGAGGACGGGCGGATCGTCACGGCCTAGGCGCGTGCCATTTTTGTTGTCTGCACGAAATCTCCATCGCCCTTCCGCCGCTCCTGTAACCCTCGGCCACCATCGCGCGACGGCCGGTCCCTAGTCTTGGCTCCCACAACACGGAGCCCGACCCATGCCCTACGACCAGATCCAGGTGCGCGACTACGCCGTGGTCATCCACGCCGGCAACGACGAATGGACCTGGCAGGTGATGGATTTCGACGCCCGGATCGCCGCCAGCGGCCTGGCGCCGGATCGCGAGAGCGCCTGGCGCAGCGGCCTGTTCGCGGCGGGGGCGGTCGGCGCCTTGGCGAGGATCGGCCGGCGTGGGTAACGCGCAAAAGAAAGGCCGCCTTCGCAGGAGAGCAGAAGACGGCCAAAGTCGCATAGGAGGAAACGCCCAGAAGGGCTGAGACCTCTATAGCCGAACCTAGCAAACGTGACAACGTTGTCATGCGATTTATTTCGCGCGACGCGGAAATGTGCCGTTTCGACCGGTCGCGACGGGTTGGCGCGGTCGGGCCGCGTCGCCAAGTTCGGGGGACCGCCAGAGGAGCCGTCACCTTGAGCCTGAACCTGCGTCTCGCCTCGCCCGAGGACCTGCCCGCCCTGCGTGAGCTGATGAACGCCGCGATCGGCGAACTCCTGACGCCGTTCCTGCCGCCGGACGAGGTGGCCGCCTCGTTCGAGATCATGGGGCTGGACAGCCAACTGGTCGCCGACGGCACCTATTTCGTGGTCGAGCATGACGGGACTCTGGCCGGCTGCGGCGGCTGGAGCCGGCGGGCGACGCTGTTCGGCGGCGACCACTCGGCGGGCCGTGACGCGGCCCTGCTGGACCCGGCCCGCGACGCGGCCAGGGTGCGGGCGATGTACACCCACCCCGACCATGTCCGGAAGGGCGTCGGGCGGCTGATCCTCGACGCCTGCGAGGCGGCGGCGGCGGGGGAGGGCTTCACGCGTTGCGAGATGGCCGCGACCCTGGCCGGCGAGCCGCTCTACCGCGCCTGCGGCTACCGGGAGATCGAGCGGTTCTCGGCCTCGACCTCGCGCGGGGTCGAGGTGCCGCTGGTACGAATGGGCAAGGCCCTGCCGGGCGCCAATCCCCAATAGAAAAGGGGCGGGTCCGAAGACCCGCCCCTCTGACGCTTACTCGGTACGCTCAGGCTTAACGGAACAGGCTGAGGATCGACGAAGACGACTGGTTGGCGATGGAGAGCGCCTGGATGCCCAGCTGCTGCTTGGTTTGCAGCGACT
>NZ_AKKF01000062.1 GCF_000281955.1 Caulobacter sp. AP07
CGGCCGGCTGCTGGCCAGCCGGCGGCGCTTCGTCGAGCAGGTTGCGGGTGAAATAGTCGCGCAGCTTGCGCCAGAAGAACGGCTGATAGACCGCGTGGGTGGTGTTGGGCAGGATCACCAGGTCGACATCCTTGCCGGCCTGGATGATGGCGTTGGCCAGGCGGACGCTCTCGGTGACCGGGACATTGTCGTCGATGTCGCCGTGAACCAGCAGCAACTTGCCCTGCAGATTGCCGGCGACCGACATGTTGGAGTTGCGCTCCCAGGTCGCCTCGTCCGCCAGGCCCATCGAAACTTCCGGCCACCAGGCCTTGTCGAGCCGCAGATCGTGGTTGCCTGACGAGGCGACGGCGACCTTGAAGAACTCCGGGCGGCGCAGCACGAACCGCGCGGCGTCATAGCCGCCGGCCGAGCCGCCGAACACGCCCACGCGGGTGATGTCGAGCGCGGGATCCTTCACGGCCATTTGCCGGATCATGGCGATATGGTCGTCCAGCCCCACCTCGCCCAGGTTCTGGTAGGCCGGCAGGCGGAAGGCCTGGCCACGGCGCGAAGTGCCCCGGCCGTCGATCATCACCACCACGGCGCCGATCTGGGCGACGCTGGCGCCAGTGGCCGAGACCGAGTCGCGCCAGGAGGTCGGGGTCTGGGTGGTGGTCGGGCCGGTATAGACGTTGTCGATCACCGGATAGCGCCGTTTCGGGTCATAGCCGATCGGACGGAAGATCATGCCGTACAGCGGGGTGACGCCGTCGGCCGCGAGGCCGGTGAAGGGTTCCGGCGGCAGAAAGCCGGTGGCCCACAGGGCGCTGGGGTCGGCCCGGCCCAGTTCGAGCACCTGGCGTCCGTCGCGCGCGTCGCGCAGCACCGTGCGGGTGGGCTCGGTCGGGCTCGACATCTCGTCGATGATCCAGCGGCCGTCGGGAGAGACCTTGGTCTCGTGATCGAGCGGCTCGGGGGTCAGGAGCTTGGGAGCCGCGCCATCGAGGCTGACGCGATAGAGCGCTTTGTAATAGGGATTGCGATCCTTCTCGCGGCCGACGCCGGTCACCAGCAATCCGTCGCGGGCGTCGACGTGATCGATCGACAACACTTCCCAGGCCCCGGTGGTCAGGGCCTTGCCGCCGTCAGGAGCATCGGACTTGACCAGATAGAGCTGGGCCCAGCCGCTGCGCTCGGAGATCGCCAGTTCGCCGCCGAGAGCGGGCGATGGCTGAAGGCTCGACGAGGTGACGGTCACCAGCGGCTTGACCTTCTCGCGGGCGACGACCTTCGCCGCGCCGCTGATGGGATCGGCCGAATAGACGACCAACTGGCCGTAGCCGCGCTCTGTCCATTGCGCGCGGACATGATCGCCGTCCCAGCTCATGTCGGGCGCGGCGGGGTAGAGCAGGGACTCGGACGGGACGGCCAGCGGCACGATCTTGCCGGCCCCGTCGCGGAAGGCCTGCTCGACATCGATCACCAGCCGCTGGGCCTGGGGCAGCGTCTCGGCGCCGGCCAGAGGATAGAGGTAGGAGAAGCTGCGCGGATAGAGGCCGCCCGGATTCTGCTGCGTGATCGAGAGCCGTTTGACCCCTCGGGTATCGAGTCGCCAGGTCAGGAGGCGCCGGCCGTCGGGAGACCATTGGGCCGAGACGGGCAGGTCGGGCTCTTCCACGCCGGCCTTGAGGATCTGCGGGAGCTGCGGGATGTCCCGGCCATAGGGCTGTTCGCGCGAGCCGTCGGAGGTCAGGGCGACCTGGCGACCGCTCTTGTTGTCGACCACGAAGAGGTTGAAGTCGCGGGCGATCACCTTGAACCGTCCGTCGGGCGACATCGCTGGGTCGAAGGCCGCGACGGGGTCTTCGACGAGGCTGCCGCCGGTCGACTTCCAGCGCTTGTCGGCGGCGGTGAAGATCAGGGCGCCGGTTCGCGGATCGAAATCGACGGCTTCGATTCGCGGCGGAGCGGCGGGCGGCTTCTCCAGGGCGGCTGAGACCTGGCGGATCAGCTCGGCCTCGAGAGCGACCGTCTTCTGGCTGCGGTCGCCAAGGTTCAGATAGGTGATGACGCGCTGGCCAAGCTTGCCGCGGCGGTAGAGAACCCCGCGACCGTCGGCGACGAACAGGGGCTGGAGATTGTCGTCGACGACGAACTGGCCCAGGCCGCCACGCATGAACAGGTCCGCGCGGCGATAACGCTCGGCGATGGGCGGCAGGGGCGCGGGGCTGACCGATGCGGTCGAGGTCGGAAACGGGGTTTGGCCGCTGGCGGCCGAGGAGGCGACAACGCCCAGGGCAAGCGCCGCGAGCCCCAGATGGGCGACGCCGCGCTTGGTCGTGGATGTTCTGTTCACCAGCATACTGCGCCCCTCGTCCAGCCCTGCACAAACCGGTTCATGGGCACAGCGTCAAGGAAATTATACGATATATGATCTGATGAATGAGGATGCGCCCTGTCGAGCGCGATCACGACCGGGACCGTCTGGACGATGATGCGCAAGCCGCGCGACCGCCTTGGCCAAGCCGGTGTTGGCGGGTATCGGGAACGTCCAGCGGACGGTCGGCGCTCGTCGGGCCGATCCCTCGCCGGCGTCCGGTTTCGCCGCCCTTCCGGCTAACGTCAGATTGACGGGCGGAAGGCATGACCCTAAGATCGTATACCGTATTAAGTAGGGGGATAACCAATGGCGACACGCCGTGACCTGATGCTCGCCGTCGCGGCGTTCGCCGGAACAGCCCAGCCGATCAGCGCTCTGGCCAAGGCCCGCGCGTCGCTTCCGGCCAAGGCCGCGCCCCTGCCGCTGTCCTCGGTTCGCCTGCTGCCCTCGGACTACGCGACCGCGGTGGAGGTCAATCGCGCCTATCTGCTGCGGCTGAGCCCCGACCGCTTTCTGCACAATTTCATGACCTTCGCCGGTCTGCCCGCCAAGGGCGAGATCTACGGCGGATGGGAGTCCGACACCATCGCCGGCCACACCCTGGGTCACTACGTGTCGGCCCTGGTCGTCATGTATGAGCAGACCGGCGACGTCGAATGCCGGCGGCGCGCCGACTACATCGTTGGCGAGCTGGCCAGGGCCCAGGCTAAGCGCGGCGATGGCTATATTGGCGCCCTGCAGCGCAAGCGTAAGGACGGAACGGTCGTCGATGGCGAGGAGATCTTCGCCGAGGTGATGAAGGGCGATATCCGCTCCGGCGGTTTCGACCTGAACGGCTCCTGGTCGCCCCTCTACACCGTGCACAAGACCTTCGCCGGCCTGCTGGACGTTCATCGCGCCTGGGGAAACCAGCAGGCGCTCGACGTCGCGGTGGGTCTGGGCGGCTATTTCGAGCGCGTCTTCGCCGCGCTGAACGACGAACAGATGCAGACCTTGCTGGGCTGCGAATATGGCGGGCTCAACGAGAGCTATGCCGAACTCTATGCCCGCACCGGTGATCGCCGCTGGCTGGTGGTCGCCGAGCGGATCTATGACCGCAAGGTCCTGGATCCCCTGGTCGCTCAGCAGGACAAGCTGGCCAATTTCCACGCCAACACCCAGGTGCCCAAGCTGATCGGGCTGGGGCGACTCTATGAACTGACGGGCAAGCCGCAGGACGCCGCCGCGGCGCGGTTCTTCTGGAACACCGTCACCCAGCACCACAGCTACGTGATCGGCGGCAACGCCGACCGCGAGTACTTCGCCGAGCCCGACACCATCGCCGCTCACATCAGCGAGCAGACCTGCGAGCACTGCAACACCTACAACATGCTCAAATTGACCCGGCAGCTCTACAGCTGGCGGCCGGAGGGCGCGCTCTTCGACTATTACGAACGCGCCCACCTGAACCACGTCATGGCGGCACAGAATCCCAAGACCGGCGGCTTCACCTACATGACTCCGCTGCTGACCGGCGCGGATCGGGGCTATTCGACCAATGAAGACGACGCCTTCTGGTGCTGCGTCGGCACGGGCATGGAGAGCCATGCCAAACACGGCGAGTCGATCTTCTGGGAAGGGGAGGGCGCGCTGCTGGTCAACCTCTACATTCCCGCCGAGGCCCAGTGGAAGGCTCGCGGCGCGGCCCTGAGGCTCGACACCCGCTATCCCTTTGAACCGGAATCGCGCCTGACCCTCGCGAAGCTGGCCAAGCCAGGGCGCTTCACGATCGCCCTGCGCGTGCCGGCCTGGGCGGGGAGCGAGGCCAAGGTCAGCGTCAACGGTCAGGTCGTCACGCCCGAGATGGCCGGCGGCTATGCCCTGGTGGACCGTCGCTGGCGGGAGGGCGACGTGGTGGCCATCACCCTGCCGCTGGGCCTGCGTCTGGAGGCGACGCCCGGAGACGCGAGTACGGTGGCGGTGGTCCGGGGGCCGATGGTGCTGGCGGCCGACCTGGGCCCCAACAGCGAACCTTGGAAAGGCGTCGATCCGGCCCTGGTGGGCGAAGCGGTGCTGACGGGCTTCCACCCGACGGCGGTCGAAAAGGCCGTCTATGTCGCCCGCGGCGTCGGCCGGCCCGGCGACCTGACCTTCGTGCCGTTCTACAGCCAGTACGAGCGCCGCAGCGCGGTCTATTTCAAGCGCTTCACCGAGGGCGCGTGGAAGACCGAGGAAGCCGCGTTCCTGGCCGAGCAGGCAAGGGCCAAGGACATCAGCGCGCGCTCGGTCGACATCATGCACCTGGGCGAGATGCAGCCCGAACGGGATCACAACCTGACCTCGGAGCTGTCCTACCCGGTGGCCTATCGCAACCGCAACGGCCGCGACGCCCGCTCGGGCGGCTTCTTCGAGTTCGACATGAAGCTCCGGCCCGGCCCGCTGATCCTGCAGGCGACCTATTGGGGTGACGAGCGCAAGCGCGACTTCGACATTCTCGTCGACAATGTGAAGATCGCTTCCCAGCACCTGGAGGCCGACCACCCCGGGAAGTTCTTCGACGTCGAATATCCGCTGCCCGAGGCGCTGACCAAGGGCAAGACCAAGGTCAGGGTGCGGTTCGCGCCGCGCGACCGCAGCACGGCGGGTCCGGTCTTCGGCGTGCAGCTGTTCGCCGCCAAGCCCGTGCCCACCGCGTGAACCCGGCGGCGGGAGGCGACGGACCGGACGCCGTTCGGCTTTCGCTCGACGAGGTCCGGCGACTGGCGCATCAGGTCCTGAGCGCGACGGGCCTGTCGCTGGCCCAT
Source organism: Caulobacter sp. AP07 (assembly GCF_000281955.1). GTDB lineage: Bacteria > Pseudomonadota > Alphaproteobacteria > Caulobacterales > Caulobacteraceae > Caulobacter. The sequence continues at coordinate 5,146 of NZ_AKKF01000062.1, forward strand.
GTCGCCGCCGTCGCCGAGACCCTGGTCGCCGGAGAGCGTGACGGCTGCGCCTCGCACGGCCTCTATCGGCTGCTGGTGGCCGCCAACAGCGTCTCCAAGGGCGTGGTGGCGGTCGACGCCGAGCCCGTGCTGGACGAACCTGCGCCGGCGCTGGCGCGGGTCGATGGCGGCGGAGGCTTCGCGCAACTGGCCTTCGAGCGCGGGCGTCCCGTGCTGGTCGACAAGGCCCGGCGATTTGGGATCGCCGCCCTGGCGTTGAACAGGGTCGTGCATTTCGCGGCCTTGTGGCCCGAGGTCGAGGCGCTGGCGCGCGAGGGCCTGGCGGCGCTGGCCTTTACGCCCAGCCACGCCTGGGTCGCGCCGGAGGGCGGCGCGCGGCCGGTGTTCGGCACCAATCCCATCGCCTTCGGCTGGCCTCGACCGGGCCGGGATCCGTTCGTCTTCGACTTCGCCACCAGCGCCGTGGCCAGGGGCGAGATCGAACTGCATCGACGGGCCGGCTTGCCCGTGCCCGATCACTGGGGCTACGACGCCGACGGCGTCGCCACGACCGTGGCCGAAGAGGTTCTCGGCGGCGCGATGCGGACTTTCGGCGGCCATAAGGGCTCGGCCCTGGCCGCGATGGTGGAACTGCTGGCCGGTCCCCTGATCGGCGACATGACCAGCCAGGAGTCGCTGGCCGCCGATGCGGGGCGCGGCGGCTCGCCGATAGGCGGGGAGCTGATCATCGCCCTCGATCCGGCGGGTTTCCTGGGCGGGGCGTTCGCCGACCACCTGGTCCGGGCCGAGGCGATGTTCGAGGCGATCGAGGCCCAGCGCGCGCGTCTGCCGTCCCAACGGCGCTATGCCGCGCGGGCGCGCAGCCTGCGGGAGGGCGTGGAGATCCCCGGCGCGCTCCATCGGGACATCATGATGTTGCTTGAGCGGAAGGGCTAGACATGCGGCGAACCGGACTTTTCGACACGGCGGTCCTGTGCCTGGCGGCGACCGCGCCGATGCTGGTCGTTTCGCCGGCGCTGGCCAGTCCTCCGGCCGCGCGGGCCGGTTCGGCCGACAAGCGCTTCGAGGCGATTTCCACCGATGAGTACGCCTGGCGCCTGGGGCAGGCCGGGCCCAGCGAGGACGGCCCCAAGACCGAGGCGCCCAAGCTTCCCGACGTTGGCCCGTCGGTCCAGGCCGACCGGCTGGCGCGCTGGACCACCGTGGCCCAGCAACTGGCGGACCTGCCCGTCGCCAAGCTGTCGAAGAAGAACCAGGTCAACTACGCCGTCTACAAGGGCCAGATCGACGCCTTGCTCGCCGAGCAGCGGTATCGCGAGTACGAAAAGCCCCTGAACGCCGACAGCAGCTTCTGGGGCGACGTCGCGGAGTCGGCGCGCGGGACCTTCCGGACCGAGGCGGACTATCGCGGCTATATCGCGATGATGCGGGACATCCCGCGCTATTACGACCAGCAGATCGTCAACATGCGCGCCGGGCTGGCGCGCGGGTTCACGCCGGCTCAGGTGACCTTGCTGGGCCGCGACGCCGGCGTGGCCCTGGTGGCCGACGCCGCCACGCCCGAAGCCTCGCCCTTCTACGCGCCGTTCAAGACCCTGCCGGCCAGCATCCCGCCGGCGGTCCAGGACGCGCTTCGCCGCGAGGCGGCCGACGCCGTCACCCAGGCGGTGGCGCCGGCCCATGCACGCCTCAGAACCTTCCTGCGCGACGAATACATCCCCGGCGCACGGCGAAGCCTGGCGGCCTACGACCTGCCGGACGGCAAGGCCTACTACCAGTCCAAGATCGGCGAGTTCACCACCACGAATCTGACGCCCGAGCAGATCCACCAGGTCGGGTTGGCCGAGGTCGCCAAGATCCGTGGCCGGATGCTGGACGTGATGAAGGAGGTGAAGTTCGATGGCGACCTTCCGGCCTTCCTGACCTACCTGCGGACCGACCCGCGTTTCTACGCCAAGACGCCGCAGGACCTGCTGGACCGCGCGGCCTGGGACGCCAAGCGTTTCGACGGCAAGGCGTCCCAGTGGTTCGGCCACCTGCCGCGCAGCCGCTTCGCCATCCGTCCGGTGCCCGACGAGATCGCGCCCTTCTACACCGGCGGTCGCGGCGGTCCGGGCATCTATCTGGTCAACACCTACAACCTGCCGTCCCGCCCGCTGTACTCGCTGATGGCGCTGACGCTGCACGAGAGCGCGCCGGGCCACGCCTTCCAGATGCCGCTGGCCGCCGAGAACAAGGACCTGCCGGCCTATCGTCGCGACACCTACCTGTCGGCCTATGGCGAGGGATGGGCGCTGTATTCCGAGGCGCTGGGCGAGGACATGGGCCTCTACGAGACGCCCTATGACCGGTTCGGCATGCTCAGCTACCAGATGTGGCGCGCGGCGCGGCTGGTCGTGGACACCGGCATCCACACCCAGGGCTGGAGCCGGGAACAGGCTCAGAAGTACCTGCACGACAACACCGCCATGGCCGACCACGAGATCCAGACCGAGGTCGATCGCTACATCGCCTGGCCGGGCCAGGCGCTGTCCTACTACGTGGGCATGCTGGCCTTCGTCGACGCGCGCAGGCGCGCCGAGCAGGCCCTGGGTCCCAAGTTCAACATCCGCGCCTTCCACGACGCCGTCCTGGAGCTCGGGTCGGTCCCGCTGCCGGTGATCGACGCCCGTGTCGACCAGCTCATCGCCGATGGCGGCAAGGGCCCCTATCCCGATGAGGAGTGACATGAACCCCGTTTCGTGGAGCGTCGGCCTGACCCTCGCCCTGGCGACGCTCGCGCCCGCCGGCGCCCAACCGGTCGCCGTGCGGGCCACGGGCAATCCGATCCTCGCCGACGGCCAGTACTATTCGACCGATCCAGCCCCCGTGGTGGTCGGCGACACGCTGTGGATCCTGGCCGGCCGCGACGAGGCGCCGGCCGACGTCAATGACTTCATCATGAACGAATGGCAGGCGCTTTCGACCCGGGATCCGGCGTCGGGCGACTGGCTGCACTATCGCGCGATCGCGCGACCCGAGGCGGTCTTCCATTGGGCCGAGCCCGGGCGGGCCTATGCCGGCCAGATCGTGCCGGGGCGTGACGGCAGGTTCTATCTCTACGCGCCCGTCCTGCAGGCCGTGAGTGAGGCCAAGGACCGGTTCGCCATCGGCGTGGCCGTGGCCGACAGCCCCGCCGGCCCCTGGAAGGACGCCCATCCGGCCGGACCGATCATCTCGCAGACGACGCCGGTCGCCAACGACATCCAGAACATCGACCCCACGGCGATGATCGACGACGACGGCCGGGTCTACATCTACTGGGGCACGTTCGGTCAGCTGCGCGGTATGGAGCTGCAGGCCGACATGATCACGCCCAAGGGGCCGGAGGTGAAGGTCGAGAGCCTCGACGGCTTCTTCGAAGCGCCCTGGCTGATGAAGCGCCAGGGCGTCTACTACATGCTCTATGCCGGCAATCGGGCCGGGCCGCGGTCCGATTGCACGCCGGCGGTCTATCATGCCTGCATCGCCTACGGCACGGCCCCGTCACCCCTGGGGCCCTGGACCTATCGCGGCGTGGTCCTGAAGCCGGTCTCCTCGACCACCTCCCATGCGGGCGCGGTGGTGTTCAAGGGGCAGTGGTGGCTGGCCTATCACACGGCCGACGCGGTCGGCGGCGGCCACTTCCGCCGCAGCGTGGCGCTCGACAAGATGGCCTGGGACGACAGCGTCAGCCCGCCGGCGATCCTGCCGGTCACCCCGACCAGGCGCCCCGCGCCGCCGGCCGCTCCAACCCGCAACGTGGCGGGCAGGGCGACGGCCACGGCCTCCAACATGCCTCTGCCGGTGCAGTACTGGATCAAGGCGCTGAACGACGGCGTCACCAGGAACGCGCCCCTGCCACCGGACATGTGGGGCAGTTGGACGCCGCGCAATCCCGCGAGCCAGTGGATCGAATATCGCTTCGACCAGCCGGTGACGCTGAACGGCGCGCGCATCCGGTTCTGGGGCGACCAGCCGGCCGGGTCCGGCGTGGGCGTCGCCCCGCCGAAGGGCTGGCGGATGGAATACTGGGCTGGCGGCTGGAAGCCGGTCCGTGACCCCAAGGGTTTCGGGACGGGCGTCGACGCCTTCCAGTCCGCCACGTTCGCGCCCGTGACGACCCGATGCGTCCGCGCGGTGTTCGATGCTTCGAGCGCCCAGGGAACCTATGCCGGCCTGGCCGTGCAGGAGTGGGAGGTCCTGGCCTCGACGGCCCAGGCGCCGCGCTCCGGCAGCGGCTCGGCGCCGGCCTGCGACGCCAAGTCCTAGACCCATCAAACGCCCGCCTTGGGCCCGCGGCGCCTGTCTCGCGCGCCTTGAAATGGAACGGAGATCGCCATGCTTCGCAACCTGATGACGCTTTCGCTTGGGATCACGGTCCTGGCCGCCGGGACGGCCCGGGCGGCGACGCCGCTGGACGGCGTATGGCTGTTCGACGACGCGCCGCCCTATCCGGGCGTCACCATGGTGAGCCTGTCCAGCGAAGGGGGAAAGCCCCGGGGCTTCGTCACCACCGCCTGGTATGGCCCGATGGAGATGCAGAACCTGGTGATCCAGGGCGACAAGGCGACCTTCGACCTGCGCAATCTCAACGACAAGGCCCACGCCACCCGGCAATGGACGGCGGTGCTGACGGGCAAGGATATCAGGCTGTCGGGCGACATCTGGTCCTCGCACGTCGAGCAGGTCGGGCGTCACGGGGCGGCCGCGGACGCACGGGCGAGGACTTTCAAGACCATGTCCCTGCCGCCCCTGGGCGTGCTGGCGCCCGACGGCCTGGCCAAAACCCCGCCGATGGGGTGGAGCAGCTGGAACAGGTTCGCTGAGAAGATCGACGACAAGACGGTCCGCGCCATGGCCGATGCGCTCGTCGCCACAGGCCTGCGCGACGCCGGCTACATCTACGTCAACATCGACGACGGCTGGCAGGGGACGCGCGGACCGGACGGGGCGATCCGTCCGAACGAAAAGTTCCCGGACATGAAGGCCCTGGCCGACTACGTCCATGCGCGCGGGCTGAAGTTTGGCCTCTACAGCGCGCCGGGGCCCAAGACCTGCGCCGGCTACGAAGGCAGCTACGGCCACGTCCAGCAGGACGCCCAGACCTTCGCCGACTGGGGCGTCGACTACCTCAAATACGACCTCTGTTCGGGCGAATGGTTCTATGACGACGCCGACAAGGTCCAGCGCACCTATTACGAGATGGGCGCGGCGCTGCGGGCGACCGGGCGGTCGATCGTCTATTCGCTGTGCGAGTACGGGCGCTTCGAGGTCGGCGCCTGGGGACGGAACGTGGGGGGGCATCTCTGGCGCACGACCGGCGACATCACCGACGATTATCCGACCATGGCGCGGATCGGCTTCGACAAGAACGGCCGCGCCGAGCACGCTGGGCCGGGCGGCTGGAACGATCCGGACATGCTGGAGATCGGCAACGGCGGCATGATCCATGACGAGTACGCCACCCACATGAGCCTCTGGGCCATGTCGGCCGCGCCGCTGATGATGGGGCACGACCTGCGCCAGTCCAGCCCCGAGGTGCTGGCCATGCTGGAGAACCGCGAGGTGATCGCCGTCGACCAGGACGCTCTGGGCGTCCAGGGCAAGGCTGTCCGGCGCGAGGGTTCGACGGAGGTGTGGAGCAAGCCACTGGCCGACGGCGGGGTGGCCGTGGCGCTGTTCAACCGCGGTGAAGCGGCGACACCGATGATGCTGCAAGCCGGCGACGTCTCGATGAGCGCCCTGACGGGCGTGCGCGACCTCTGGCGCGGGGCCGAGCTGGCGCCGGCGTTCCAGACATTCCAGGTGCCGGCCCACGGCGTGGTGATGCTGCGCGTGAAGGGAAGCTAAGGGGCCATTGGAGGGCCGTTCCGGCGGGCCTTCAGCTTCCGGCGACAGCAACGGCCGCGCCTTGATGGGCGCGGCCGTTTTTCATTCCGATCTTGTTGGCTGCTCCACACCAGGTCGCATGAAAAAGGGCCGGCGCGAGCCGGCCCTTGGTGAAGGGGAGAACGCCGCCGCACCCGAGAAGCGCGGCGGCGGCAGAGGGTGGGTTCGATCAGTAGCGGAAGCGGGCGCTGACCTGCAGGGTGCGGGCCTGGACCCGGGCGCCGAGTGGCAGGATGCGGTTTTCACCCCAATAGACGTTGTTGTTCTCCTTCAGGAGGTTCGAGCCCTCGAGGCTGAGCGTCAGTTGCTTGATCGGGGTCCAGTTCACCGCCGCGTCGAGGCGGGAGGTCGCGTCATTATAGGGCGAATATTCCGGATATTCCTGCCAGACGAACACCTTGTAGCGAGCGCGATAGTTATAGGCCACGCGGGCGCTGAACTGCGGCGTGTCGTAGTAGAGCGCCAGATTGTAGGTGTACCGCGATGTGCTGTCGGCGTCGTAGACGCCTGGGATCAGCTTCTGGTCACCCTCGAACGGGTAGGCGATCTCGTACTTCGCCATGTAGGTGAAGTTGGCGCTGGCGCCGAAGTTGCGCCACTTGCCGGGCAGGAAGTCGAAGAAGCCCGACGCGTTGGCCTCGTAGCCCTGGAACTCGCCCGGTCCGGCGTTGCGGTTCTTGAAGACGTGCCAGGTCTCGCCGTTGATGACCTCGTCTTCCGGCGTGTAGTACATATAGCCGTCCGGCTTCTTCAGGAACGCGCCCAGCGAGACGATGCCACCGCGACCGAAATAGTATTCGAGCGAGGCGTCGTAGTTGGTGGACCGGTTCGGCTTCAGATCGGGGTTACCGGAAAAGATGTTGTGGGTGACCGTTTCGATCGTTTGCCAGGTCGACAGGTCCAGGAAGTTGGGGCGCTGCACATTGTAGGTGTAGGCTAGGCGTAGTTGGACCTTGGGCGTGAAGTGAATGACGGCGTTGATGCTGGGCAGCACATCGACGTATTTGCCGCCGCCCGTGGCCTCGGTGATGGTTTCGTTCCAGTTGGCGTCGAGGGTGTAACGGGCGCTGTTGACAGACCCCTTGGTCCTGACGACCCGGACGCCGGCCACGCCGTCAATCGGGAAGCGCGAATTGATCGCGTAGTTCAGGTTGCCGAACGCGGCCAGGCTCTTCTCGTCGTCGACATAGCTCTGGCCCAGGTTGTTCGACGGCTTCACCGTCGTCCAGCCGGCGGCCGCGCGGAAGCCGGCGGCGTTGGCCATCAGGTCCTTGCCTGACAGGTGGTACCAGGTCGGCGAGAAGCCGCCGACTTCCAGCTTGCTCGCCTCCACGCCGACGCCGCTGACGAAATTGCTCAGGCCGCTGGTGGGGAAGGCGTCGCGATAGCCGTAGTCGCGCGTGGTGTGGCGATCGTTGTAACGGACGCCGACCATCAGGCTGCGGAAGAACCCGTCTTCGCTCAGGCGATAGGTCGCGTCGCTGCTGAACACGAACTCATGGCTCTTGGCGTAGGTCTGCTCGTCGTGGACCTGGAAGATCTGGTAGTTGTTGACGTTGGACAGGTCGGTGGTCGGGAAGCTGACGTAAGGCCCGCGCCCTGGAACGTTTTTGGAGTTCAGATCGACATTGACCGTGCTGATCGGCTTTCCGGTCGAGTCCAGCAGATGCGCCAGGCTCAGGATGCCGTAATAGTTTGTCGAGCTCCAGTTGTACTGGGCGCTGCTGTTGATCTGCAGGCGATCGTTGTGCCAGTGGGCTTCAAGGTTGGTCGTGTAGTTGTCTGAATCGACGTCCTCGTAATAGGACTGCGCGCTGGCGTCGACGCCAGCGGCCCGGCTGAGGGTCAGGGACTGGACGGTCCGGTGGTCGTCGGCCAGGACCACGTTCGACACCGTGTGGCCGTCCTGGCGCACCGTGGTGTGCAGGCGGTCGCGGGCTCGCTTTTCCGAGCTGCCGAAGTAGGAGCCCTCCACCACGAAGTCGAGGTGCTCGTTGGCGCGCCACTGGCCCGCCACATTGATCGACGGACGGGTGATCGTGCCGCGCTCGACGCCGTAATTGACCGCGTAGGGCGCGATGATGTCCTGCTGGCTGGCCGGCAGGCTGGCCAGGGTCGTGCCGAAGAACCGGGCGGGGGATTCGCTCTCGACGAAGTCCTCCTCATAGCGGTTCTTGGTGTAGGAGGCGTTGATCAGGAAGCCCATCTCGCCGATGCCGGTGTCGAACCGGTTGGCGACCAGCAGGCTGGCATAGGGGCTCTTGGTGTCGCCGGTGCTGCCGTAGACGTTCTTGACGCTGCCGGCGAGCGTCCAGCCGTTCTTCAGGTCCAGCGGGCGGCGTAGCTCGACGTTGACGGTGCCGGCGATGCCGCCCTCGACCTGGTCGGCGGTGCGGGTCTTGTAGACCTGGACGGACTTCAGCAGTTCGGCGGGAATGTCAGCCAGGTTGGCCGACCGGCCTTCGCCGACGCTGTTGCTGTTGCCGTTGATGGTCGTCGAGATTCCCTGGATCCCGCGGATGGTGATGTTCGTGCCTTCGCCGTGGATGCGCTCGATCTGAACGCCGGTGACGCGCGACAGGGCTTCGGGAACGTTGTTGTCGGGCAGCTTGCCGACGTCCTCGGAGACGATGGATTCGACGATCTGGGCCGAATCCTTCTTTTTCTTCGTCGCCGCGTCCAGGCTGCCCCTGATGCCCTTGACGATGACGGTGTCGACCAGCGTCGCGTCGTCGTCCTTGGCCTTGTCTCCTTCATTGGTGGTCGCCGGATTCCCCTGTGCGCCGGTCGACTGGATGTCTCGCGCGACGGCCGGCGAACACATGGTGATCGCGACTAAGGCCGTTGCGGCCAACATGATGTGCTTGCTGATCATGACTGTCCTCTCCCCTGACAATTACGAGGTCGCAAATTGGACACATCTCCAGGCCGGCGTCAAAAAAATTATACAATATACACTCTGACGTCGAGCAAACGCCGACCTGGCCTGGCGCCGTGCTGGAAAGCCAGGCATCTACGTGTCAGAGTTCAGTAAGTGACTATTTTAAAAGATATTATTCTTCTAAACATACGCTCGCCCTGGCGCCGTGACGGCCCCATGGTGCGACGGTGCGCGAACCGCAATGCCGCTTTCCTACGGTTGGATGGGGGCCGGATCGCCTCGGCAATGCGATGAAACATGCCTCGTCTTGCCACCGTTCAGGGCGAAAGATCGATGTTGTGAGGCGATAACTCAGACAAATTATTCGCGGCCGCGACTAATCTTGCGCGCTGGAACAGGCGTCGGTCGACGTCCCGAGACCTTCGGGTTCGCCGTGCTTCGTCCGGATGTTGGAGGCGCCCGTCAGGTCGACAGTTGCTGTTTCAGGTCCGACAGGGTGCCGAGGATGTGGTTGACGGTAAGCGCTTCGACCTCGGCCGCATCACCTCGCGTCCAGGCGGTCAGAATTTCGCGATGCTCCTGGCTGGCCCGCTCGTCGCGCCCCATGGGTTCGAGGTGCACCCGCACATACCGTTCGGCGAGGATCTGCAGCCGTTCCATCAGCTGGAAGGTGATGTGCCCGCCGGGACGCACCAGCGCCAGGTGAAAGGCGCGGTTGAAGCTGACATGGTCGCCGTCGGGCTTGGCCAGCTCGGCTTCGAGCGCCGAGAGGGCCGTTTCGGCGGCGGCGTGGTCGGCCGGCGTGGCCCGCAGGCAGGCCTCGGCGACCGCGCCGGGCTCGAGTTTCAGCCGCAGGGCGAAGACCTCGCTGGCCTCGTCGGTCGACAGATCGCGGACCACGTAGCCGCGATTGGGATAGGAACTGAGCAGGCCGTCCTGTTCCAGGCGGCCCAGGGCTTCGCGCAGGGGAATCTTGCTGACGCCCAGCTCGGCCGCGATGACATCCTGGCGCACGGCGGTTCCGGGCTGCATCGCGCCGACGAGGATGCGGCGCCTGACGATTTCATAGGTCTGGTCGGACAGCGTGCGGACGACGATATTCATTGGCGCAGGCTGAACCTCTTGGCGGACCGTTCTGGGGAGGAACCTTCGGCGACGGTGCGCGCCGAAACCGCCCAGCGCGGTATGAAGCTAATCGTATACCAGAATCCACCAGCCGGCGGGAGTCTAGATCACCTGAAAGCCAGCCCAGAACGGATCGGCGCGGTCGATCCAGAGGATGTTGTGGCCGGGGGCGACCGCC
>NZ_AKKF01000063.1 GCF_000281955.1 Caulobacter sp. AP07
CCCAGGCGCGCCAGGGCGAACAGGAACAGCGGCAGCCGCCGTTCGCGCAGCACCCGCAGCAGGTAGCCGGGGCGCAGCTGGCCGGCGGCGTCGAGTTTCTCGACCAGAGCCGCCTCCATCTCCTCGCGGTCCTCGTCCTGCTCCAGGCTGGGCGTGTCGATGGCGGTCGTCCCCTGATGGACGGCGCGCAGCGACGCCTCGATGGCCTGGGCCATCTTGTCGGGGTCCAGCTGGAAGCGGGCGACCAGGGCGTCGCGCAGGGCGCGGCCGACCCACAGATAGAGCTGCTCGGCCAGATCGCTGGACAGGCTGGGGTGGCGAGCCAGGGGCGAGCGCAGGGCGACCACGTCGCGGGCCTTGTCGACCAGGCGACGCAGGCCGTCGGGCGTGACCTGGGCGGTGGGGTTGCTGGCCAGGGCGGTCAACACGGCCGACTCGTCCTTGGCCAGGATGGCCTCGACCACGGCGGGCGACAGCTCCGGACGGCGGGCGATCTCGATCTGGTGTTCCAGCGTGGCCTGGACCAGCAGGCGGATCAGGTCGTGGTCCTGCAGGACCGGGCTGCGGGCGATGATCGGGCGGGCGATCTCGATTTCGTCCAGGGCCAGGATGTTGACCAGGGCCGAGGGCGCCCAGGTGGCGTCGGCCAGGCGCTCGGCCAGGCGGGCGCGGATGTCGCGCTCGGCCTCGACCACCAGGGTCATGAAGATCGAATCCAGCAGGATCTGCACTTCGGGCGCGGCGGGGCGGCCCTCGACCTGGCTGGCGTCGCACAGGTCGACGATGCCGGCGAGCAGGCGCTCGCGGTCGGCCGGCTCGCGGCTGCGGGCCAGGGACAGGAGCTGCGCGGTCTGGTCGGCCTGGCTCACCAGACTCCTCGGCTCAAAGCTTAACCAAGACGACCTTGGCGGTGTCAGATGAAAACATGCTTAAACAGGTGAATCCACGGAGCGCGAAGATTAGCGTCGCGATGCCGCAGGTAGAATAACGCCGAAAAGCCAGCCGGGAGAAGCAAGACGCATGGGCCAACCTCTGATCCTCGCGCTCGATCAGGGCACGACCAGCACCCGGGCGATCCTGTTCGAGACCAGCGGCAAGCCGGTTTGCGACGCCGGCCGGCCCCTGCGCCAGAGCTATCCGCGCGACGGCTGGGTGGAGCACGACGCCGAGGAGATCTACGCCGCCTGCGTGGGCGTGCTGCGCGACACGGTGGAGAAGTGCGACCGCGACGCCACCGACATCGTCGCCCTGGGCGTCACCAACCAGCGCGAGACCGTCGTGGTGTGGGACAAGGCCACGGGCCGGCCGATCCATCCGGCCATCGTCTGGCAGGACCGCCGCACCGCCGACGTCTGCGACCGTCTTCGCGCGGCGGGGCACGAACCCGTGGTCACCGCCGCCACCGGCCTGCTGCTGGACCCGTATTTCTCCGGCACCAAGATCGCCTGGATCCTCGACAACGTGCCGGGCGCGCGAGGGCGGGCCGAGGCGGGCGAGCTGCTGTGCGGCACCATCGACACCTGGGTCATCTGGCGGCTGACGGGAAAGGGCGCGCACGTCACCGACGCCACCAACGCCTCGCGCACCCTGCTGTTCGACATCGAGAAACAAGCCTGGTCGGACGAGATGCTGGCCCTGCTGAACGTGCCGCGAAACCTGCTGCCGACGGTGCTGGACTGCGCGGCCGACTATGGCCAGGTCACGGCCGACATCCTGGGCCGGCCGCTGCCGATCCGTGGGGTGGCCGGCGACCAGCAGGCGGCGCTGATGGGCCAGGGCTGCATCCGGCCGGGCGAGATGAAGGTCACCTACGGCACCGGCGGTTTCATGCTGGTCAATACCGGCGAGACGCGGCCGCATTCGGCCTCGCGCCTGCTGACCACGGTGGCGGCGCGGGTGGGCGGGCGCACGACCTACGCCCTGGAGGGCTCGATCTTCGTGGCCGGGGCGGCGATCCAGTGGCTGAACGAGGGGCTGGGCGTCACCGGCGGTCCGCGCGGGGCCGAGGCCCTGGCGCGGTCGGCGCGCGGCGACCATGCGGTGGTCGTGGTCCCGGCCTTCACCGGCCTGGGCGCGCCGTGGTGGGACGCCGAGGCGCGGGGCGCGGTCTTCGGCCTGACCCGCGACGCCGGCCTGGCCGAGATCGCCGCGGCCACCTACGACTCCTGCGTCTTCCAGGGGCGCGACCTGATCGAGGCCATGCGGGCCGACGCGCCCTCGGCCTTCGAGGACGCGGCGCTGCGCATCGACGGCGGCATGGCCAAGAGCGCCTGGTTCAGCCAGCGCCTGGCCGACCTGACCGGCATCCCCGTGCACCGCGCCCGCTACCAGGAGACCACCGCCCTGGGCGCGGCCCTGTTCGCCGGGGTGGGGGCGGGGGTCTATGGATCGGTCGAGGACGCGGTGCGGGCGCGGCCCGAGGCCGAACTGCTCGAACCGGCCCTCAACGTCGCCGCCCGGGAAGGGGCCTATGCGCGGTGGTTGGACGCGCTGCCGCGGGTGCGGTCGTAGGCGCCCGCTATCGTCCTTCGATCCACAGGTTGAGCGGCTGCTTCTGTTCGCGCCGGACCAGGATGGCGTAGCCGACGGCGAACACCACGATCCCGACGGCCAGGCCGCCCAGGACACCCGCGGGGGTGGCGAACGCCGCGACCAGGGTGGAGATGGCGGTGGCCAAGCCCAGCATGCACCATCGCAGGAGGATGCTGAAGCCGTGGTAGGTCTGCTCGTGGGCCAGCAGGTCGGGCTTGTTGGTGTCGTTGAAGTCGGCGTCCATGCGTAACCTCCATGAGGAACGAACCGGGCCGTCGTACGCGGCCTCGGGCCGAACACTGGGAACAAGGTTACGCCAGATCGGGTTCCAGGGCGAGCAGGGCGGCCAGCACCTTGCGCATCAACGGGGCCAGCGGCCGGTCGCCCGGCGCGGCGATATCGATCCAGGCCAGTTCGTCGATCTCCGCCCGGGCCGAAATCTCGCCCTCGACCTCCGCGAGGTAGGTCGCCGCCCGCACGGTGAAGCCGGGCTCGTTGGCGGCCGGGGCCTCGAAGTCGCCCAGCAGGGTCGCCGCGACCAGGCGGCAGCCCAGTTCCTCGTCAAGTTCGCGGGCGAGGGCGGTCAGGTCGTCCTCGCCGGGCTCGCGCTTGCCGCCCGGCTTCATGAACCGGGCCGTGCCGCGCTTGCGGACCACCAGCATGCGGCCGGCGTCGTCGCGGATCACGGCGGTGACGATATCGATGATCGAAGGCATGGGCGGAAGGCTAGCAACGGAAAGGATTCGCGTCCCGCCCGAGCCAGGCCGGCGCGCGTCGATGATGAGGTCCGGATCGCGCCAGACGCTGGCGGGCCCATGCCCTAGCCAAGGTCTCCCATAGGAGAGACGCCATGACCGACCTCGAAAAACAGACCTTTGTCGACCGCTTCGCCGCCGCCTGGGCGGCCAAGGACGGCGCGGCGTTCCTCGCGCTCTGGCATCCGGAGGGCCAGCTTCACTATCCCTTCGCCAACCGGATGATCCGGGGCGACGAGATCGGCATGCTGAACGACCTGACCAAGGTCGACGCGCCCCACCTGACCTGGTCCCTGGTCGGCTGGACGACACGCGGCGACGTGGTGGTGATCGAGTGGGAAAGCTCTAACCGCTACGGCGAGCACCTGGTGACTTGGCGGGGCGTCGACAAGCTGACCCTGCGCGACGGCCGGATCATCGAGGAGGTGGTCTATGCCGACACCGCGCCGCTGCAGGCCCTGCGCCAGGGCAAGCCGTTCGAGGCGTTGATCCAGTTGCCAGACTGACCCCCGCCGGTGCGTCGTCGGCGCCTACGGCTGGACCGTCGCCAGCACATGCTCGCTCAGCAGCTTTTCGGAGATGGCGTGCGGCTGGCGGACGTTGAAGTTGGTGGTGGTGATCACCGCGACCAGGGCGAGGTCGGGAACCACCACCACCTTGTTGCCGCCCGTGCCGCTCATCACCCAGGCCTTGTGGCCCGCGAAGGTCTGCAACCAGATCAGGTAGCCGTAGTCGGCGTCGGGGCGAGCCTGGGCGTGTGGAGCCGTGGCGGCCGCGACCCAGGCGGCCGCCAGCACTTGGCGCCCGGCCCATTGGCCGCCGTTGGCGTAGAGCTGGCCCAGCTTCAGCAGGTCGCGGCTGGTCAGACCCAGGCCGCCGCCGCCCTGGGCCAGGCCCAGGGGCGAGACCTGCCACTGCGGCTTGTCGATCCCCAGCGGACCGAACAGCGTCTCGTCGGCGAAGGCGGGCAGGGGCTTGCCGACCGCGCCCTGCACCACCGCGCCCAGGGTGGTCACCCCGGCCGTGCAATAGCTGAAGCTGCGGCCGTAGGGCGACGCTTCCGGCCTGGGCGCCCAGGGGGGAAAGCCCCGCACCGGCAGGTCGCGATAGAAGCCGACCCAGTCCTCGATCAGGTACATCCGCTCCTCGTTGCCGCGCGAATATTGGTTGTCGTCGTCGCATTCGGCGATCGAGCTCATGGTCAGCAGGTCCTCGACCGTGACCTTTTTCTTGCGGGGATCGGGATTGGCGACCGGCGTGCGGTCCTTCAGATAGGCCCCGATCGGCGCCTCGACTCCGGGCAGGGCGCCGCGGGCGATGGCGGCGCCGGTCAGCATGGCTGTCACGGTCTTGGTGACCGAGCGGGTGTTGCGGTGGGCGCTCGCCCCGCCGCCCTCCTGGCCCGCGTCGTAATAGGCCTCGAACACCAGCTTGCCGTGGCGGGCGATCAGCACGCTGGTGATCTGCTGGAACTGGCCGGCCTTGATGGCGGCGGACATGGCCTCGAGCTTGGCGGCCGACATCCCCTCGGCGGCGGGGGCAGCCGTCGGCCAGTCCAGGGTCTTGTCGGGCGCGGCCGCGTGGGCGGCCAAGGGCGTGGCCAGGAGCAGGGCGGCGAGCAGGAGCGGCTTCAAGCGAGTGTCTCCGGTAGAGGTCGAAGCCCGTCTAGATCGCGCCGGCCCCGCCGTCTTGGACGCTTGCAACATCGAGGCGTCGGCCGCACAGCCGCGCGAACTCGCCGGGGGTGACGCCGTAGGCCAGGCGGAACTGGCGGTTCAGGTGGCTCTGGTCGCAGAAGCCGGCGCGCAGGGCGATCTCGCCGATCGGGGTCCTGCCCAGCATCAGCAGGTCGGCGGCGCGTTCGAGCCGCCGGGTGCGCAGGCGCGCTCCCGGCGTGGCCCCGAACCAGCGCCGATAGCCGCGCGCCAGGTGCACGGGATGCACGCCGGCCGCCCGCGCGACGTCGGCCACGGCGATCGGCTGGTCGAAGGCGTCGGCCAGGAAGGCCTCGGCGGCGGCCAGCCAGCCGGGGCGGTGGTCGCTCTCGCGTATCGAGGTCTGGACCTGGGCGGCCAGTTCCAGCCCCAGGCTCTCCAGGGCGACGGGCTCGACGTCGCGCGTCAGGATCGCCCGCGTCAGCCGCAGGGCGCAGGTGCGGGCCAGGGTCCCAGTCAGCCGCAGGGCGTCGCCGGCCGTGGGCTCCTGGCCGGCCAGGTCACGCCAGGTCGCGGCCTCGAAGCTGACGGCCAGGAAGTGCCCGCCGGCCCCGACGAAGCGGTCGCGATGGACGACGCCGGGCGGGTTGAACACCAGGGGCGGGCCCTCTGTCTCGGGGCCCCAGGCGGTGGTCAGGTAGCGGCCGTGGGTGGCCAGCACGAAGTGGGCGTCGTCGTGGCTGTGCTCCTCGACGCCCTCGGCCGAGATGGTCGCCGACAGGTGGGCGACGCGGACGCTGGGCAGCTGACGCTCGACGGTCGAGACGCCGTAGAACCGGCCTTGGCTGAAGGCGGTTCTCGGCGCGGTCATGTCAGCCCAGCGTCTCCGCCGCCCACGGGGCGAAGTAGCTGATGATCCCGGCCGCGCCGGCCCGCTTGAAGGCGGTCAGGCTTTCCAGGATGGCGCGCTCCTCGTCGATCCAGCCGTTCAGGCCGGCGGCCTTGATCATCGCGTACTCGCCCGACACCTGGAAGGCGTAGGTGGGCATGCGGAACTCCTCGACCAGGCGGCGCAGGATGTCGAGATAGGGCATGCCCGGCTTGACCATGACCATGTCGGCCCCCTCGGCGATGTCGAGGGCGACCTCGCGGATCGCTTCCTCGGTGTTGGCCGGGTCCATCTGGTAGGTCTTCTTGTCGCCCTGGCCCGCGGAAAGCTTGGCCGAGCCGATGGCGTCGCGGTACGGGCCGTAGAAGGCCGAGGCGTACTTGGCGGCGTAGGACATGATCATCGTGTCCTGGAAGCCCGCGCCCTCCAGGGCCGTGCGCAGCTTGCCGATCCGGCCGTCCATCATGTCGGACGGGGCCAGGATGTCGGCGCCGGCTTCCGCCTGCATCAGCCCCTGTTCGATCAACCGCTCGATGGTGGGGTCGTTGAGGATGCGGCCGCCCTCGACCACGCCGTCGTGGCCGTGGTCGGTGAACGGGTCCAGGGCCACGTCGCACATGATGCCGACCTCTGGGGCGGCGTCCTTCATGGCCTTGACGGCGCGGGGGATGACGCCGTCCGGATCGGCGGCGATCGAGCCGACCGCGTCCTTCCGGGCCCCGTCGATGTGCGGGAAGATGGCGATGGCCGGGATGCCCAGGTCGCGGGCCCGCACGGCGGCCTTGGCGGCCTCCTTGACGCTCAGCCGTTCGACGCCCGGCATCGAGGCGACGGGGATCACGCCCTCGCCCTCGTGCACCACCATCGACCAGATCAGGTCGGACGGCGTCAGCGTGGTCTCGCGCACCAGGCGGCGGGTCCAGTCGGCCTGGCGCAGGCGGCGCAGGCGGGTGGCGGGATAGGGGGCGAGCGGAGGCGTGGTCATGGCCTAGGGTTTCGCGCGGGAGGCGGCGCGAGGCAAGGGCGACGAAGCCCTTAAGCGCGCGCCGCCGCCATCGAAACCCTCAGGAATAGACGAAGGCGGGATCGTCCAGGTCGATGGCCGGGATCTCGTCCTTTTCGGCCCAGTAGTCCTGGGTGTGTCGCCATTCGGACTTGCTGCCGGCCTTGGGCAGCAGGTGCATGCCGCGCGTCAGGTAGCCCGGATTGAAGTTCTCCGGATCGATCCAGCCGGAAAGGGGCATGTCCTTGTCCTCGGGGCGCAGCGCCACCGAGACCTGCCGAGCGCCCTTGTCCTCCATGTGCGCCAGCAGCCGGCAGACGAAGTCGCCGACCAGGTCGGCCCGCAGGGTCCAGCTGGCCCGGAAATAGCCGAACACCCAGATGAGGTTCGGCACGCCGGTGAACATCATGCCGCGATAGGTGACGGTGTCGGCGAACTCGAGCGGCTGGTCGTCGATGCTGAAGGCGATGTCGCCCAGGGCGTTGAGGTTGAAGCCGGTGGCGGTGACGACGATGTCGGCGTCCAGCGTCCGGCCGGATTTCAACAGCAGGCCGGTTTCGGTGAAGCGCTCGATCTCGTCGGTGACGACCGACGCCTTGCCTGCGGCGATGCCCTGGAAGAGGTCGCCGTCGGGCACGAAGGCTATCCGCTGCCGCCAGGGCCGGTAGCGCGGGGTGAAATGGGTCGCGATGTCGAAGTCGGGACCCAGGAAGGCCTTCACGCCTTCCAGCAGCTCCTGGGTGACGACCTCGGGCTCCTCGACGGCGCGGCGGGTGAACACCGCCTGGTCGAGCAGCACCTTGCGGCGGACGATCTCGTGGATCCACGACTCGTCGATCTCCAGCTCGCGCAGGGTGTTGGCCAGTTCGTTCTCGTTGCGCCCGGGCACGAAGAAGGTCGGCGAGCGCTGCAGCAGGGTCACGTGGCCGCTGTCGTCGGCGATGGCCGGGACCAGGGTCGCGGCGGTCGCGCCGGAGCCGATGACGACCACCGTCTTGCCCTTGTAGTCGAGGTCCTCGGGCCATTCCTGCGGGTGGACGATCTGGCCCTTGAAGGCCTCCATGCCGGGCCATTCGGGCGTGTAGCCCTGGCGTTGCCGGTAGTAGCCCTGGCACATCCACAGGAAATTGGTGGTGAAGCGGGCGATCTCGCCGTCCTCGCGCCGGACTTCCAGGGTCCAGAGCCTGTCGGCGCTGGACCAGCGGGCCGAGACGATCCGGTGGCCGTAGCGGATGTGCCGGCCCAGGTCGTTGTCGGCGATCACTTCGCCCATATAGGTCAGGATCTCGGCGCCCGTGGCGATCGGCGGCCCGATCCACGGCTTGAACCGGTAGCCGAAGGTATAGAGGTCGCTGTCGGAGCGGATGCCCGGGTACCGGTGGCTATGCCAGGTGCCGCCGAAGCTCTCCATGGCCTCGAGGACCAAGAAACGCGTCCCCGGCCTCTGCTGGGCCAG
Source organism: Caulobacter sp. AP07 (assembly GCF_000281955.1). Classification (GTDB taxonomy): domain Bacteria; phylum Pseudomonadota; class Alphaproteobacteria; order Caulobacterales; family Caulobacteraceae; genus Caulobacter. The sequence continues at coordinate 8,291 of NZ_AKKF01000063.1, forward strand.
ATGGTAGGCCCCGCCTATTCCAGAAATTCCGGCCCCGACGATGATGACGTCGAAATGCTCGGTCGACGACTGTCGCGAAGCGCCTTCGAGCGCGGCGGTCTCCGTCATGGCGCACACCTTCCCTAGGCGGCGAAGCTTGGAGTTCGCCGCGTTCCTCACCCAGGCCGGCGCCTCTGCGGACGCCTAACTGAACACTGTCAACCTGAGGCTGGCGTCTTGTGTGGTCCGGATCAAGCGGTTTGTCGCGGATCGAACGGAGGCGTGTCAGCTGGCGCGGTCGTCCAGCCGCGCCGTGACGGTGTCGACGCGGGTCCAGATCTGCGACTTGCACAGCATCTTGCCCAGCACGCAGCCCTTGGCCTTCATGGTGCGGGCGTCGATGAACTCGGCGGTGCCCGACAGGGTGACCTTCAGGGTCGGCACGAAGACCTTGCCGCGCATGTTGCCGTTGCCGGTGGGCTCGAAGTCGCGCAGAAGCTGCTGGCCGATCAGGGTCGAGTAGCCGCTCTTGCGGGCGTCGGCCTGGGCCTTGGGGCTGGCATAGACCACGACGCCGCAGGTGCTGGCCCCGCAGCTCTTGATCTCGACCCGGACGTTGTCCTTGGGGTTGCGCCAGACGCCCATGTCGGCGGCCTGGGCCGGGACAGCAGCCAGGCCGACGAGCGCCGCGAGGGCGGTGAAGAACAGGATGAGCTTACGCATGACGAAACGATGACGCCTCCGATGGGGGCGATTTGGTACGGGACGTGTTGCGGATCAAGGGCGGCGGGACGTTTGGTTCCCACTTTCGTCGCACTGCGTCATTCAAAGTCAGCAAGTGAGATATGATTGACACAGTGACCGGGGCGCGGCACGTCAGCGGCCAAGAAGGCGAGGGGTTCACTCTGCCCCGCACGGGAGGATATCGCGCATGGATTTCGCGCTGACTGACGATCAGGTCGCTATTCAGGATGCAGCCAAGGCCTTCGCCGAGGGACAGCTTGCCCCGCATTCCGCCGAATGGGACGAGAAGAAGCACTTCCCCGTCGACGTGCTGCGCCAGGCGGCCGAGCTGGGCTTCGCCGGCATCTATGTGCAGGAGGACGTCGGCGGCACGGGCCTGTCGCGCCTCGACGCCTCGATCATCTTCGAGGCCCTGAGCTACGGCGACGTGCCGACCGCGGCCTATCTCACCATCCACAACATGGCCTCGTGGATGATCGACCGGTTCGGCTCCGATGAGCTGCGCAATCGCTACCTGCCGCGCCTGACGACCATGGAGCTGATCGCCAGCTACTGCCTGACCGAGCCGGGCTCGGGCTCCGACGCCGCCAACATGCGCACCACCGCGCGGCTGGACGGCGACCACTACGTGCTGAACGGCGGCAAGGCCTTCATCTCGGGTGGCGGGGTGTCGGACGTCTATGTGGTCATGGCCCGCACTGGCGTGGACGGCGCCAAGGGCGTCTCGGCCTTCGTGGTCGAGAAGGGGACGCCGGGCCTGAGCTTCGGGGCCAACGAGCGCAAGATGGGCTGGAACAGCCAACCGACCGCGGCGGTGAACTTCGACGAATGCCGGGTGCCGGTCGCCAACCGCATCGGCCAGGAAGGCGAGGGCTTCCGCTTCGCCATGATGGGCCTGGACGGCGGGCGGCTGAACATCGCCTCGTGCTCGCTGGGCGGGGCGCAGCTGGCCCTGGACACCGCCAAGGCCTATCTCGAGACCCGCAACCAGTTCGGCAAGCCGCTGAAGGACTTCCAGGCCCTGCAGTTCAAGCTGGCCGACATGGCCACCGAGCTGGAGGCCGCCCGCCTGATGGTGCGCCGCGCCGCCCACGCGCTCGACAACCGCGACCCCCAGGCCACCAAGCTGTGCGCCATGGCCAAGCGCTTCGCCACCGACGCCGGCTTCCAGGTGGCCAACGACGCCCTGCAACTGCACGGCGGCTACGGCTACCTGCAGGACTATCC
>NZ_AKKF01000064.1 GCF_000281955.1 Caulobacter sp. AP07
GGGGGGGATCCGCAGGGTCGATATCAGCGAGCGGCGCTGGGCCCGCCACGACCAGAACGGCTGGGAGGCCAGGGCGCCGACCGCGCCGCAGACCAGCAGGGCGCCGCCGTCGAGCGGCGATGTCAGGCCATAGGTGACGAAATAGGGTTCCAGCCGCCCGAAGATCGAGAGGCTGGCCGAAATCGCGAACATGATCAGGAACAGCGGCCACCGCCGGGGCGCGACCGGTTCGTCGCGCCGGGTCGCGGCGGCGCTGCTGGCGGCGGTCGTCAGGCGTGGCGGCCGATCGCGGCTCAGGCGACGCCACAGGAAGACGGCCGAGGCCGCCGCGCAGGCTGCCAGGCCCGTGGAAAACAGCGCGAAGGCCGCCGGGGCGACCGCGTCGCTCGCCTTCTGGAGGAAGGGCGCGAACGCCCCGGCCACGACGATGCTGGCCACGCCGGCGAAGACGTAGCGCACCGACGCCAGCCGAGCCCGCGCGCCGTCATCCGCCGTCGCCAGGGCCAGCAGGGCGTTCTGCGGCAGGTCCATCGCGGCGTAGGTCAGCCGAAAGAGGATGATGGTGGTCAGGGCGAAGGCGAAGCGGTCCGGCGCCGGAACCAGGCCGGCCAGGCCAAAGGCCACGAACATCCCGGCGCTCAGGATCGCCCCCAGCGCCTGGAGGCGTCCAGCGTCTCCGGGCGTGCGCACCCAGCGGTCCAGGCTCAGGCCGCCGACCAGGTCGGCCAGGGCGTTGAGCAGCAGCGACGCCCCCAGGATCAGCCCCATCTGCCGGGGTGGCAGTCCGCAGGCCTCGGTCAGGAAGTAGGCGAACAGCAATTCGCTGGCGTACCAGAGCAGGCTCTTGCCGGCGTGGGACGCGCCATAGGCGACGACGAAGGCGCGCTCGGACTGGATCGCGTCGCTCATCGATGGGCGTCTCCCGGGTGGCGGACCAGATAGCCAGGGTTCGTGACACCGCGGTGTCGGCCGGCTTCGCGCGGCGAGGGCGGTCTGGCGTGGCGCGGCGGTAAGCTGCTAGGCGTATGCGGCGAAGGAGTGCGGTCGATGGTTCTGGCCTATGTCGTGGCCCTGATGCTGCAGGCGCCAGTCGCGTCCGCGCCGCCGGCCGAGGCGCCCGCACGCCGGGCCGAGACGGTTCGGCGCTACGTCTCCAACGCCCGCCAGGGCGTCGCGGTGGGGCCCCGCGACCTCTATGCGGTCAGCAACTGGCAACTGGTCCGCTACGACAAGAAGACCGGCGAGAAGCGGGCCGAATGGACGGGCGACAAGGCCCGGTTCCCGCACATCAATTCCTGCGCCGTGGTCGCCAAGGAACTGGTCTGCGCCAGCTCCAACTTCCCGGGCACGCCGCAGGTCAGCACCGTCGAGGTGTTCGATCCCCAGACCCTGGCCCACCGACGCAGCGTCGCCCTGGGCCTGGGCACGGGCTCGATCACCTGGGTGGACCGGCACGACGGCGCGTGGTGGGCGATGTTCGCCAACTATGACGGCAAGGGCGGCGAGCCGCCGCGCGACCACCGGCACACCACCCTGGTGAAGTTCGACGACCAGTGGCGCAGGCTGGAGGCCTGGGCGCTGCCGGCCACGGTGCTGGACAGGATCGCGCCGATGAGCATTTCCGGCGGCGGCTGGGGCCCCGACGGGCGGCTCTATCTCAGCGGCCACGACCGTCCGGAGCTCTATGTCATGGCGCTGCCGAACGGCGGCGGGGTGCTCGACCATCTCGACACCGTCGGCATGGAGGCCGAGGGCCAGGCGGTGGACTGGGACGAGGGCGATCGCGGCATGCTCTACGGCATCCGTCGCGACACCCGCGAGATCCTCGCCATGAAGGTCCCGTTGTTCAGGTAACGGCCTCCGAAGACCTGTCACGAAACCGCATTACGGCTCGGACGAACCTTCGGAGAGCGCCATGTTGAGTCTGTTGATCGCCCTGCTGGGCGCGGCCCCCCTCGCTCAGGGGGGCGCGCAAGACGCCGCGCTGCGTCTCAACGACATCGCGGCCGTCGGCACCCACAACAGCTATAAACTGGCCGTTCCCGCCGACGAGATGGCGGCCATGGTCGCGGCGGGGGGGCAG
>NZ_AKKF01000065.1 GCF_000281955.1 Caulobacter sp. AP07
CCTCGGAGCCGTTGATCGGCTCGCCGGCCAGCATCCGGGCCCGGGCGCCTTCGACGTCGGCAGCGTGGGCCAGGTCGAGCGCGGCCTCCAGGCCGGCCTCGTCCCAGGCCTGCTTGGAGAGGTCGATGTGCAGGCCGGCGACATCCAGCGTAAGCGCTGTGAGCCTTCCAGGTTCTGCGTCGAACATCTCGACGATGCGCTTTTCACCGGCGGCCTTGGCGGCGACTTCCAGGCGGGTCCAGGCGGCGTCGAGATCGGCCATGCGGGCGTTCCTTTTGGTGAAGGTGGTAAATCGGCGTTTACCCGGGCGGGCTTACCAAACGGATGCCGCCGCGTCATGAAGACCAATGACGTTTTTCGCGGGGAGAACAGCATGTCCTGCAGCGCCGTCGCCTTTTCCGCCTTCCTGTGGCTGGCTTCGACCAGTTCCGCGCCAGCCGAGGGCCCGGCGCCCGCCGTGGCCCCCTCGGCCTTGGCAGCGCCGGCCTCGGTGGCCGCCGAGCCGCTGTTCGCCGACATCGTCAAGCGGGCCGGCGGGCTGAAGGCCCAGACCGAGGCCTATCGCAAGGGCCTGCCGACCGATCCGGCGGCGGCCGCGACGCCGCTGAAGGGCTTCGCCGGTTTCCAGGCGAAGATCGGCGAGCTGTCGGCGCTCGACATGAAGGGCCACGTAACGCTGAAGGAGCGCGGCGCGGTCGACGACCTCAAATGCATCCTGCGCGGCATCAGCCAGGACCTGCCCGAGAAGCTCGGCGCGGTCGGCGCGGCCAAGACCGTCAAGGACCAGGACCAGGCCCTGCGCGACATGGTCTACCTGCTCAACGACAACGTCGAGGTGATCACCGCCCCGCCGACCCCGCCGGCCTAGCGACCACGATCGGGGACATACACTCACCCCAAAGCTTCGGCAGATCGGCATGGGCCGTGCAATGAGTGTGCGTCCCCCAGCCTTGACCCCGGCCTCTCCTCTGAAGATCCCAAAGACATGCCTTCCCTTCGCGCCCTGCTGGCGACCCTGACCCTCGGCCTGACCCTCGCGGCCTGCACCACGGAGACCAAGACCACGGTCTTCGTGCCGGTGGTCGCCCCGACCCCGCCCAGCTCGCTGACGCCGCAGCCGGTGATGCTGTTCAACCAGACCAAGGACGGCCGCAAGCTGTTCACCCTCGACGCCGAGTTCCCCTATTGCGACGTGGAGACCGGCAAGCTGATCGTCGTGCCGCGCTGGTACGTCACCGACTTCGCCAGCGTGCCCTGGTACGGCCAGGGCTTCGTCGACCCGCAGGGCCCGACGGCGCGCGCGGCCATCGTCCACGACTGGCTCTACACGATCGGCGAGCCCGGCAAGCGCGAGGAGGCCGACGCCATCTTCCTGCGGGCCATGCTGAAATACGGCGTGCCGCCGTTCCAGGCCAAGATCGCCTACCAGGCGGTGCGGGTCGGCGGCGACAAGGGTTACGGCCTGCCCACCGACTGGCGGTTCACCGACCCCAAGCGCCAGGACCAGCTCCAACCGCCGCCGTTCGCCAAGCCGAGGACCGGCGCGGTGCGGGTCCTGCCGCGCTGCCAGGGCTTCGGCGCCCTGATCCAGACCGGCTGGCGGGCCTATCCGATCGCCACCCCGGTCATCGCCGCCCCGCCGCCGGTGGTGGTGACCCGCACGCCGCTCGACCAGGTCAAGGCCCGGCTGCCGTTCGGGGATTCGAAGAAGAAGTAGCGGCGCGTACTTGCCCCCACCTGACGGCTTCGCCGTCTGTCCGCCCCCATAGGGGGCGGAGTTCTTCCCCCTATGGGGGAGGAGGGCCGAAGGCCCGGAGGGGGCAAGTGGGTGAGCCTCGGCCTAACCCTTCGCCGCCTTCTCCACCGCCTCGATCACCAGCCCCTCGGTCAGCAGTTGCGGCAGGATCACCGGCGCGCCGCCGCCCTTCGGATAGACCAGGTACAGCGGCACCCCCGCCCGGCCGTGCTCGGCCAGGGCGGCGGCGATGACGGCGTCGCGTTTGGTCCAGTCGGCGCGCAGCAGGACGGCGTTGGCGGCCTTGAAGGCGTCGGCCAGGCGCTGGCCCTTCAGGGCGGCGCCTTCGTTGACCTTGCAGGTCACGCACCAGTCGGCGGTGAAGTCGACCATCACCACCTTGCCCTCGGCTTGCAGGGCGGCGACGCGTTCCGGGCTCCAGGGCTCGGCGGCCAGGCCAGGGCCGGAGGGGGCGGTCTCGGCGACGACGGACGGCGAGGCGGCGGGGGCGGCGCGGGCCGCGACCACCACCAGGGCGATGGCGGCCACCAGCGACAGGGCGGCCAGGACGAACGGAACCGCCGCGCCCTTACCCTCGATCCGGCGGGCCTGGGCCAGGCCGTACAGCCAGGCGGCGAAGGCGGTCAGCACGGCGGCGGCCAGGATCAGGGCCAGGGGGATCGATCCGGTCTGCTGGCTGAACACCCAGGCCAGCCAGGCGGCGGTGGCGTACATCGGGAAGGCCAGGCCCTTCTTCAGCACGTCCATCCACGGACCGGGACGCGGCAGGCGGGCCAGCAGACCGGGGATGAAGGCCAGCAGCACGAACGGCGCGGCGAAGCCCAGGGCCAGGCCGAGGAACACCGCCAGCGCCAGCAGCGGCGGCTGGGTCAGGGCGTAGCCCAGGGCCCCGGCCATGAAGGGGGCGGTGCAGGGGGCGGCCACGACCACGGCCAGGGCGCCGGTCAGGAACGAACCGCCGATTCCGTCGCCGCTCGCCCGCGATCCGACGCCCTGCACCGAGGCCCCGACCTCGAACACGCCCGACATGTTCAGGGCCACCAGCAGCATCAGCAGCGACAGGGCCGCCACCACCGGCGGCGACTGCAGCTGGAAGCCCCAGCCCACGGCGTCGCCGCCGGCCCGCACGGCGATCAGCAGGCCGGCCAGGGCCAGGAAGGTGACGACCACGCCGGCCAGGAAGGCCAGGCCCTGGATCCGGGTCCTGCCGGCGTCGTGGGCGTGGGCGGTCAGGCTGGCGGCCTTCATCGACAGGATCGGGAACACGCACGGCATCAGGTTGAGGATCAGCCCGCCCAGGAAGGCGAAGGCCACGGCCAGCGGCAGGCCCAGATTCGATCCGGCGGCCTTGGCCGGCGCGCCCAGCCCCTGGGCGCCGGGCGGGATCGTCCCGGCCGTGGCGGTGACCTCATAGGCCGCGCCGTTCAGGGCCAGCACGCCCGACAGCTGCGTCGGCGGCGTGCCCTGCGTGAAGTCGTAGCCCGGCGTCAGCGACAGGGTCAGGCCCTCGGGACCGCGCTCGATCGCCTGCTCGGGCGGATGCTCGATGACCTTGCCGGAATAGGGGTAGAAGAACGCCCCGCCCAGGTCGGCGCCCTTCAGGGGCGGGCCGATGACGGCCAGTTTCAGCACGCCGCCTTGCAGATTGAACACCGCCTTCAGCCCGGCCGGCTTGGGGGCCTTGGCCAGGGTGTCGGCGATCTTGGCGCCCCAGGTCGGATCCGTCGCCGGCATGCCGGCCACCACCGGCAGGGTCAGGGTGACGACGGCGTCCTCGGGTACGCAGACCTGTTCGCAGACCAGGAAGGCGGCGGCGGCCTTCAGGGTGACGACCGAGCCCACCCGGGCGTCGGCCGGCACGGTGATCGGCACCGGCAGCAGCACCTCGCCGGTATAGGCGAAGTCGAGCAGCGGCCCGACCCGGCTCTTCTCCGGGGTCGGCCAGACGATGTCGCCGGCCGTCCAGCCGGGCGGCAGGGTCCAGACGATGCGGGTGGCGTCGCCGGCGTCGCCGGGATTGCGCCAATAGGTGTGCCAGCCGGGCTGGATCTTCTGGCGCAGAGCCACGAACACCGTCGCGCCGGGCGCGGCGCCGGCCTCCTGGGCCACCAGCTCGACCTCGATATGGCCGGTCTGGACCGGGGCGGCCGTGGCCTGGCCGGGCAGGAGGGGGGCGCCGAGGGCGAGGGCGACGACCAGCGCCGGAAGGACGGAAAACAGCCGACGAAGGAGCATGAACGGGTTCCGGGCGCGGTCTAGTCGTGCGGAAGACACATGACCCCTCCGCGCGCTCTCGACAATGGCCAAGCCGCCGTGATCAGGTCGGACAACAGTGTTTGGGAGTCGACTGTCCATGCCCGCGAGCTTCGACGACATCGAGATCGGCCAGGTGGTCTCGCTGGGGGCCACCGTCGTCGACGCCAAGGCGCTGGAGGCGTTCTGCGTCGCCTTTCAGCCGGGCTGGCCGGCGGCCAGCGGCGCGCCCGACACCATGGTCTTCGCCATCTGGTCGAAGCTGGACGCCGAGGCCAGCGCCGTCTGGCCCCAGACCAAGCGGGTGGGCGTCGACGCCCTGCGCTGGCTGCGCAACCCGCCGGCCGGCGAACTGCTGCGCGGGCGGATGACGGTGATGGGCAAGGACCCGGTGGGGGAGGGCAAGGGCATCGTCATCGCCCAGCATGATCTGCTGGATGAGGCGGGCCGGCTGGTGTTCTCGTGCCTGACCCGGAGCATCTTCGCGCGGTAGGGGCCTCCAAGCAGGGCCCTGGCGTCGGGCCTTGGGCTTTCCCCAAGACGTCGGGCCGTCTAAACCGGCGGCCATGCGCATAGCCTTCCTCGGCACCCCCGAATTCTCCGTCGCCTGTCTGGCCGAACTCGTCGCCGCCGGGCACGAGATCGCCTGCGTCTATTCCCAGCCCCCCGCGCCGCGCGGCCGGGGCCAGGACCTCAAGCCCTCGCCGGTCCACGCCTTCGCCGACAGCCTGGGCCTGCCGGTGCGCACGCCCGTCTCGATGAAGACCGCCGAGGAGATCGAGGCGTTCCGGGCCCTGGACCTCGACGCCGCCGTGGTCGTGGCCTTCGGCCAGATCCTGGTGCGCGACGTGCTGGAGGCCCCGCGCCTGGGCTGCTTCAACCTGCACGCCTCGCTGCTGCCGCGCTGGCGCGGCGCGGCGCCGATCCAGCGGGCGATCATGGCCGGCGACGCGGTGACCGGCGTCCAGGTGATGCGAATGAGCGAGGGCCTCGACGAAGGCCCGGTGCTGATGGGCGAACAGGTGCGCATCGACGCGCTGGAAACGGCCGGGACCCTGCACGACAAGCTGGCCGCCGTCGGCTCGCGCATCCTGCCCGTCGCCCTGGCCGCCATCGAACGGGGCGGCGCGCGCGAGACACCGCAGGGCGAAGACGGCGTGACCTACGCCAGGAAGATCAAGGCCGCCGAGGCCCGCATCGACTGGACCCGTCCGGCCGCCGAGGTCGACCGCCACATCCGCGGCCTGTCGCCGTTCCCCGGCGCCTGGTTCGAGGCGCCGTCCGACAAGGGCCTTGTGCGGGTCAAGGCCCTGCTGTCGCGCGTCGAGGACGGAGAGGGCGCGCCCGGCGCGGCCCTGGACGACGCCCTGCTGATCGCCTGCGGAGAGGGCGCGGTCCGCCTGCTCAAGGCCCAGCGCGAGGGCAAGGGCGCCCAGGAGGCGGACGTGTTCCTGCGCGGCTTCCCGCTGGCGGCCGGAACGGCGCTGGCCTGATGCCCCGCTACCGCCTGACGATCGAATATGACGGCCGGCCCTATAGCGGCTTCCAGGCCCAGGCCGTGCTGCCCTCGGTGCAGGGGGCGATCGAGGCGGCCGTGAAGGCGTTCTGCGGCCAGGAACTGCGCATCGCGGCGGCCGGCCGCACCGACACCGGCGTCCATGCGACCGGCCAGGTGGTGCATGTCGACCTCGAACGCGCCTGGCCGGCCGAGACGGTGGCCAACGCGCTGAACGCCCACCTGGTGCGCGAGGCGGTCAGCGTGCTCGACGCCGTCGTGGCGCCCGACGACTGGCACGCCCGGTTCTCGGCCAATGAGCGGCGCTACCTGTACCGCATCCTCAACCGCCGCGCCCCGCCGGCCCTCGACGTCGGCAAGGTCTGGCACGTCAAGAAGGCCATCGACGCGCAGGCCATGCACGCCGCCGCCCAGCATCTGGTCGGGCTGCACGACTTCACGACCTTCCGCGACATGCATTGCCAGGCCAAGTCGCCGCTCAAGACGCTGGACGTCGCCCGGGTCAGCCGGGTCGGCGACGAGGTGCATCTGGAGTTTTCGGCGCGGTCGTTCCTGCATCGGCAGGTGCGGTCGATGACCGGGACCCTGGCCGAGGTCGGGGTGGGGCGCTGGACGCCCGACGACGTGCGCACGGCGCTGGACGCCCGGGACCGCACGGCCTGCGGGCCGGTGGCCCCGGCCGACGGGCTGTACCTGACGGGGGTCGGGTACGAGGGGGAGTAGGGCGGAACCGCACTTGCCCCCTCCGCGCCTGCGGCGCTCCTCCCCCAGAGGGGGAAGAGTTCCGCCCCCCTATGGGGGCGGACAGACCGCGAAGCGGCGAGGTGGGGGCAAGTGGGTGCGCCGCTGAATCCCTAGTCCATCAACTCCGCCGGCACCTTGCCGCCGTTCTCCGACAGCTTCTTGATCACCTGCTTGTGCAGCCAGATGTTCATGCTGGCCGAGTCCGACTTGTCGCCGGAATAGCCCAGCTCGTCGGCCAGTTCCTTGCGCTCAGCCAGGCTGCTCTCCATGCCGACCAGCTTCATCAGGTCGACGATCGAGTGCCGCCAGTCCAGCTTCTGAGGATTGCCGGTCGCCAGGTCGTCGAGGATGACGGTGACGTCGATGACCTGCGGCGGCGGGGCCGGCGCGGCGGCGGCGGGGGCCTGCGTCGGGGCCGCCGCGGGCGGCGGCGCGGCGGGGGCGG
>NZ_AKKF01000066.1 GCF_000281955.1 Caulobacter sp. AP07
GGCTTGACCGCGCCCGCCGCGTCCAGCCGGACCAGGCCTTCGAAGATGTTGGCGTAGACCACCTCGTCGGTGGCGACCGCCGCGCCCGAGGTCGGGTCGAGGTTGGGCGGTTCCAGCTGCAGGGCCAGGGTCAGGCTGTCCTTGGCCAGGGCCGGGCTGGCCGCGCCCGCCAGGAGCAGGGCTGCGGCGGCGAGGAGCGCGCTGACGAACCTTGGAAGTCTCACGCCAGGGCCGCCAGGCGCTGTGTCACGCGGGCGCGGGCCTTGGCCGCCTCGTCCGGCAGGCCCAGGCGGTCATAGACCTCGGCCAGCGCCCGGTTGACCGGCACGCCATCGGGATCGAAGCCGCGCCGCAGCTCCAGCGCCTGCTGGGCCTCGGACAACCGGCCGGAGCGGATCGTCGCGTCCAGGGTGACCTGCTCGAAGAAGTCGCGCTGGGCGTGGCTGCCGCCGACCTCGATCATCCGGGGCAGGGCGGCGCGCAGGCCGCGCACGGCGGCCTCGAAGTCGCCCCGGGCATAGGCGACCAGGCCCTCGGCGGCGGGCAGGGCGGCGTCGCGCCAGGCTTCCCGCGTGAAGTCCGGGGCGGTGGTCGCCACGCGACGCACGGCCTCCAGCAGGGGATCGGCCTCGGCTCGACCTGCCCGAGCCAGCCCGTAGAGATATTGCAGGGTCAGGAACGGCTGGACCACGTCCTCGCCACGCCGGGCCAGGTGCTCGGCGACATCGTCCCAGCGGTTACCCACGTCGACGCCGGCCAGCTCCAGTCGGGCCAGCAGCGACACCGCGCCGACCTGGTCCTGGGAATAGTCCTTCTCCTGCGTCCAGCAGTGCCGGTCATAGGCGTCCAGGGCCTCATCGAACCGGCCTTGGCTCAGATAGAACAGGGCCAGGTGCCACCACAGATGGGTGTCCATGAACGAGTTCAGGCCCGTCCAGGTGTCGCGCACGCCCTCGAGGAAGGCCGCGCCCTCGTCGATGCGGCCTTGGGTGAGCATCACGTGGGCCAGGGCGTGCTGCGCCCACGGCTCCTTGCGCTTCAGGTCCAGCGCTCGCCGGGCGGAGGCCTCGGCCTCGTCCAGCAGGTGGCACTGCTCGTAGGCGAAGGCCAGCATGCCGTGCCAGTAGGCGACGTCGGTATTGGCCCGCGCCACCGAGGCGGCGGCGCGCAGCATGGCGGGGAAGTCGCCGCGATTGAAGTCGTGGTACTGGCGCAGCTTGAGGATCAGCAGGTCGCGCGGCCAGGCGGCCAGGATCTGGTCGGCGATCTCCAGCGCCCGGGGAATGTTGTCCTCGGCCCAGGCGGTCGCGAAGTCGACGATGGCCTGTTCGCGCGGATGGGCGCCGGCCCGCGCCGCCCGGGCCCGGGCGAGATAGGGCGCGGCGCGGCCCGGGCCTTCGGGCGACTCCAGCAGCAGCCACAGCACGCCGGCATAGGCGTTGAGCAGGGCGCTCTCCGGATCGGCCTCGGCCGCCGCCAGCACGTTCGCCGCCCGGGTCTCGTAGGCCAGGAAGCCGTCGACGAAGTCGCTCACCGCCGCCAGCGAGGCGTCGGTCGTGACGGAGACGGGATTGCCCAGAAGATCGACGCGCATGGGGATACTCTAACCAGCCGAACCGGACGCGCCAGCGATGGCGCGCCGTTTGGCTTCACTTGCCAGGATGGGCCGTCAGGAACGCCGCCACGTCGTCGGCCGAGCGTTGCGGGATCTCGACCTGCGGCAGGTGGCCGACCTTGGGATAGATGATCAGCGTCGCGCCGGGGATGGCCTCGGCGAACTTGTGGGCGCTGGCCACCTCGATCAGCGGATCGGTCTCGCCCCACAGCACCAGGGTCGGGACCTTGATCGTCGACAGGACCGCCTTGGTCGCCTGGCTGTGCTTGCCCGGCAGGATCGACATCAGGATGGCGCGGTGGCCCGGCGCGCGCTGAAGTTCGGCCCAGCGGTCGATGAAGGCGTCGGTGATCACGGCCGGATCGCCGACCTCGCCGCGCAGACCGGTGCGGATCAGCGGCTTGTTGTCGATCGAGCGCAGGAAGGCCCGGCCCCAGGAATATTTCAGCAGCTTGAAGGGCAGCGGCGGCTTCTTCAGCGTCTCGGCCGGCCAGCCGGCGGCGTCGGCCAGGACCAGGGCGTCCAGGCGGTCGGGATAGCGCACGGCCGTCTGCCAGGCGACGCCGCCGCCCATCGAGTTGCCGGCGATGGCGAATTTCGGCAGGGCCAGCCTGGCGGCCAGGGCGTCGATCAGGTCGGCGAAGCCGTCGGCGGTGGCGACATAGCCGGCCGGGGCGCGGGTCAGGCCGTGGCCCGGCAGGTCGACGGTGATGATCCGGTAGCGGTCGCCGAGCCGGGCGACCCAGCCTTCCCACGAGAAGTGCGAGTCGCCGAAGCCGTGGACCAGCACCAGCACCGGCCCGTCGGCCTTGCCCTCGTCCTTGTAGTGCAGGTGAACGCCGCCCGGCAGGTCGGCATAGTGCGAGGCGGGGGTGGCGTACTTGGCCTCAAGCGTCTCGTAGGGAATGTCGGGTCCGCGCAACAGCAGCCAGCCGACGAAGCCGGCCAGAACCACCACGGCCACCAGGCCGCCCAGGATCAGCAACAGGGTCTTGATCATCGCGAACGTTCCGAAAGGACGACTTGAACTTGAACAGTGTCATGCCGGACCGCCCAGGGGGGAGATCCGGCATGAGGACGGGGACTAGAACGCGTAGCTGGCCCGCACGCCATAGGTCGCGGGACGGCCGGCCGCCCCGACCTTGGCCGAGGTCAGGAAGTAGTTGCGGGTCACGTCGTACTTCTCGTTGAAGATGTTGCGGCCCCACAGGCCCAGGCTCCACGGCCCGTCCTTGGGCTGGATCGTCAGGTTGGCGTTGGCCAGCCAGTAGGACGCCACGGTGAATTCCGTGCCCAGGAACGACGGCGCCTTGTCGCGATAGGCGTAGTCGGTGGCGGCCTGGACGTCGAAGTTACCGACCGCCCAGGTGTAGCTGACCGTCCCGCCATAGCTGATGCGCGGGAAGTCCAGCGCCACGCCCGACTTGTCGATGGTCTGGCCCGTCCAGAGACCGGTGACCGGGTTCTTGACCACCGAGCTGGCGTCGACGTCGTCGAAGGTCTTGTACGAGCCCTTCTTGTAGCTGGCCGTCTGGGTGATCTGCAGGCCGTGGAACGGGGTCCACTGCAGCTCCAGTTCGCCGCCGTAGATCTCGGACTTCGGCGCGTTGGTGATCCGGCCGATGGCGCCGTTGGTGGGATTGATGACCACGCCCAGCACCTGCTGGTTGCGGTAGTCGTAGTAGAAGACCGAGCCGTTCAGGCGCAGGTTGCGGGCCAGGTCGCCCTTGAAGCCGGCCTCGTAGGCCCAGAGGACCTCGGGCTTGAAGGCGTTGATCTGGTCGGACTGGGGTGAGTTGTAGACGGTGAAGCCGCCCGACTTCACGCCGCGGCTGACATTGGCGTAGAGCAGGACGTTGTCGTCGGCCTGGAACTCGACCCCGGCCTTGCCCGACAGTTCGTTGAGCGAGGTGTGGCGGTCGCCGTTGTTGAACAGCGGCGCGCCGCCGATCTTGGTGGCGAAGTTCTCCAGGTCGCGCTCTTCGTGCTCGTAGCGCAGGCCCAGGATCGCCTTCAGGCGCGGGGTGAGGCTGTATTCGGCCTGGCCAAAGCCGCTGATCGACTCGACCTTCTGGCGGTAGGAGGTGTTGGTGATGAAGCCCAGGCTCTGGCTGAAGTCGGTCAGGAACGTCTCGTCCAGCGTCTGGCGGCTGTAATAGGCGCCGGCCACCCAGTTCAGCGGTCCCGCGTCCTTGGAGGCCAGGCGCACCTCCTGCGAATAGACATCGACGTCGCTGCCCCAGAACGTGTCGGATTCCGAGGTCGGCTTGGCGTCCCAGTCGTTCAGTTCGCGGCGCTTGAGCTTTTCGTACGAACTGATGCTGGTCAGCTTGGCGAAGCCCAGGTCGACATTGGCGGTGATCGAGGCGCCGCCGGATTCGTTGTCGCGCTGCGGCTTGGCGCCGGGCGACACGCCCGCCAGGGCGGCGAAGGTCGAGGAGACGCCCCAGCCGGTGGCGTTGTACCGGGTGTCGCCGGCCTGGCCGGGAACGTTGAGCAGGTAGAGGCCCTGACCGTCGGACTTGTCGCGGCCGTAGTGGGCGCTGAGCAGAACGTCGACCTTGTCGCTCGCGGTCCAGTCCAGCTGGCCACGGACGGCCGAGCGGTCGGCGTCGCCGAGCTTCTGGCCGGTGACGCGGTTCTTCTGCCAGGCGCCGCCCTGTTCGGTCACGGCCGACAGGCGGCCCTTCAGGGTGTCGCTGATCGGGCCGGAGACGAAACCCTCGACCTTGGCGCTGTCGAACCGGCCGTACTCGGCGGTGATCCCGGCCGACAGATGGTCGGTGGGGCGGTTGGTGATGAAGTTGATCGCGCCGCCGGTCGTGTTGCGGCCGTACAGCGTGCCTTGCGGGCCGCGCAGCACTTCCACCCGGTCGATGTCGTAGAGCACGCCCTGGGTGGCGGCCGGCACCGGATAGGCGACCTCGTCGACATAGACGCCGACGGTCGGGGTGTTGTTGGTGGCGTAGTCGTCGAAGCCGACGCCGCGCAGGCGGAACTGCGGCTGGCCGCCGCCGAAGGCCGGAACGACCTCCAGGCTGGGGGTCTGGTACTGCAGCTGGTTGACGTTGGTCACGCCGCGGGCCGAGAGCTGCTCGCCCGACAGCACCGACAGCGCCACGCCGACGTCCTGGGCCGACTGTTCGCGACGCTGGGCGGTGACGATCACCTGCTCCAGTTCGCTGTTGTCGGTCGCCTGGGCGTAGGCCCCGGCCGCGAGGGCCGCGCCGATGGCGCCGGCCGCGGTTCCGATGAGAAGGCGCTTGATCACTGAACTATCCCCTATGACGGCGCCGCATGGTCTTGAGCCAAAGGGCGAGACGCCGATTTCAATTCGTGGCGGCGCAACACCTATCTTTTCAGTAGGGATTGAAAACCGAGTTTTTCTGTCGCCTCAGCCAAGCTTCTCTATCGGCGCCAGCTCCGCGCAAACCCCATTCAGACAAGGCCTTGAACGTAGAGTTGCGCGCATTTTTGTGCACTGCAACCCTTGGGCGGTCGGACGCGCGCGCCTATTCCGCGCGAGGCAGGGTGACCCGGACCGTGAAGCCCTTGGACGCGGGCGGGACGACGATCACCGCCGCGCCGCCACTGCGTTCCGCCAGGGCCCTGACGATCGACAGGCCCAGTCCGCTGCCGGGCGCCTCGGCGTCGGGCGCGCGATGGAAGCGTTCGAACAGGCGCTCGGCGGCCTCGGGCGGAACGGCGGGGCCGTCGTCGGCGACTTCGACCACGGCCAAATCGGCCTCGGCGCTCACCGTGACCACGATCCGCTCGCCGCCGTAGCGGACGGCGTTGTCGACCAGGTTCTCCAGGATCTGTTCGATCAAGGTCGCCGACATGGCCACCCAGACGTCCTGCTCGGGGCCACGGTAGCTGACGCTCTTGCGATCGAGGTCGGCCTGAAGCCGCGCCAGGTCCCGCCGGACGGTCAGGGCCAGGTCGGCGTGCTCCAGGGCCGACTGGTCCGCGACGTCGGCGCGGGCCAGGGCCAGCAGCTGTTCCAGCAGGCGTTGCAGCCGGTTGACGCCGTCCAGCACGTCGGCCAGCGAGTCCTGGTCTTCCTGGCTGCGGTCGCGACGGCGGCCCATGACGCCGAGGTGGACCTTCATCACCGCCAGGGGCGTGCGGATCTGATGCGACGCGTCGGCCGTGAACCGGCGCATGCCTTCGACGGCCTGGTCCAGCTGGGCGAGGAGACCGTTGAACGCCCCGACCACCGGCGTCAGTTCGCCCGGCACGTGGTCGAGCCGCAGCGGCGTGAAATCGAGATCCGTCGACACCGACCTCTGGGCCAGCTCTCGACGCAGGGCGTCGAGCGGCCGCAGGCCCCAGCGCGCCGCCGGCCAGATCAGCAGGGCGACCAGGGCCACCAGCACCGCCTCGACCAGGCCCAGGCTGGCCAGCAGGGTGTTACGGGCCGCGAGCCGGGAATCCAGGGTCTGGGCGACGGAGACGATCACCGGCGCGGCCACGCCGGGCACGTGACGGGCCTCGGCCGCCTGCCGCACCATCACGCCCTTGTAGCGGACGGTCCTGAAGGTCGGCTTGCGGGAGGCGATGGCGGCGCGGTCGAAGTCCGGAAGGTCGCGATAGCCGGTCAGCACGCGGCCGCCCTGGCGGACATTGTAGTAGACGCTGTCGCGCTGGGGGCTGTCGAGCAGCCCCAGCGACCAGGGCGGCAGGTCGACCCAGACCTTGTCGTTCTCGACCGTGATGCTCTCGGCGATCGCCCGGACCGAGCCGGCCAGCAGGCGGTCGGAGCTGTAGTCCACCACCCGCTGCGTCACCCAGGCGCCGCCGACCCCGACGATGAGCGCCGAGACGATCAGCGGCACGACCAGCGCCAGCAGCAGCCGCGCGGTGAGCGAGCGAAGACGCATCAAGCCGTTTCGAGGACATAGCCTTGGCCGCGCAGGGTCAGGATCCTGGGGCCATCCGGTTCCAGCTTGCGACGCACGCGGCCGACATAGAGGTCCAGGGCGTTGGGGCCGATCTCGTCGTCGTGGCCGAAGATCTCGCCGGTCAGCCGGGTGCGCGGCACCACCTTGCCGACGTTCGAGGCGAGGATCAGCAGCAGGGTGTGCTCGCGCCGCCGCAGGGCCAGGTCGCGGTCCAGCACGCGGGCCCGGGCGCTGTTGCGCTCGACCACCAGGTTGCCGACGGTGACGGATGGGGAGGGGTCTCCGCCCCGGCGGCGGCCCAGGGCGCGCAGGCGGGCGGCCAGCTCCTCCGGCTCGAACGGCTTGAGCATGTAGTCGTCGGCGCCCAGGTCCAGGCCGGTGATCCGGTCCTTCAGGGCGTCACGGGCGGTCAGCAGCAGCAGCGGCGTGCGGTTGCCCGCCCGGCGCAGCTGGGCCAGCACCTCGAAGCCGCTGACGTCGGGCAGGCCGACGTCCAGGACGATCACCGCATAGGGCTCGGACGATTCGTCGAGCGCCGACTCACCGGTCTGCACCCAATCGACGGTGAACCCTTCGGACTTCAGGAACGCCACGACACCACGGCCCAGCGCCTTGTCATCCTCGACGACAAGAATGCGCATCGGAAACTCCACGACAGGACCGTGACAGGGAGCCTCATCTAACGTTGTCTCAACAATAACGACAAGGGAGCGACGAAAGGTCGGTTCGGGATGCTTCGGTTTTTCTCCAGTCTTTGCCTGACCCTGTCGCTCGGCCTCGCCGCCTGCGCGCCCGCCGCGACGTCGGTGGACCACGCCGCGCACAAGGGCGACGACCTGGTCCGCGCGGCCAGGGCGGAAGGGACGCTGAGCATCTACGCCAACACCGACGCTTCCGAAGTCGCCGCCGTCCTCGACGCCTTCAAGGTTCGCTACCCCGGCATCGCCATCGACTACGCCGACCAGAACTCGACCGAGCTCTACAGCCGCTTCATCGCCGAGACCGCCGCCCACCAGGGCACGGCGGACCTGGTCTGGAGCTCGGCGATGGACCTGCAGATCAAGCTGATCAACGACGGCTACGCCCAGAGCTACGTGTCGGCCGAGAAGGGGGCCATTCCCGACTGGGCGGTGTGGAAGGACCAGGGCTACGGCGTCACCGCCGAGCCGATCGTCATCGCCTACAACAAGCGCCTGCTCAGCCCCGACCGGGCGCCCCACAGCCATGCCGAACTGCGGCGCATGCTGGAGGCCGATCCCCAGGCCTTCGAGGCCAAGATCGGCACGTACGACCCCGAGCGGTCGGGGGTGGGTTTCCTCTACTATTCGCAGGATCGCCTGGCCTCGGCCGAGAGCATGGACCTGTACCGGGCGATCGGCGCTGCCTCGCCCAAGCTCTACACCTCGACCGGCGCCCTGATGGAGCGGGTGGCCTCGGGCGAGCACCTGATCGCCTACAACATGATCGGGTCCTACGCCCTGGAGCGCCAGCACAAGGACCCGTCGCTGGGGGTGATCTTCCCGTCCGACTACACGCTGGTGATGTCGCGGATCGCCTTCGTGGCCGCCGACGCGCGCCATCCCAACGCCGCCAAGCTGTTCCTCGACTTCCTGCTGTCGCGCCAGGGCCAGGAACTGCTGGCCAAGCGCAGCCTGCAGCCGGTGCGCACCGACCTGAACGGCGGCGGCGTGCAGCGACCGGCCGTCGACGCGGCCCGGCCGATCGAGGTCGGGCCCGCCCTGCTGGCCAATCTCGACGAGATGCGCCGGCTTCGCCTGCTCATGGACTGGCGCGACGCCATCCACGGCCGCTGACAGACGAGAAACAGTTCCCATGGATCGTAAGCTGCGCATCGGCGTCGTCGTCGGCACGACCCTCGCCGTCCTGGCGCCCCTGCTGCTGGTGGTCTGGCAAAGCCTGCTGACCGGGCCGTTCTTCGCGCGGGGCGTGACGCTCAGCGGCCGCGCCTTCCTGTTCGTGTTCTCCGACGGCGACTTCTGGTCGGCCCTGGCCAATTCCAGCCTGGTGGCGGCGGGGATGACGCTGATCGCCACGCCGGTCGGCGCCATGCTGGCCTTCCTGCTGACCCGCACCGACCTGCCGGGCCGGCGCTGGATCGAGCCGCTGATCCTGGCCCCGATGTTCATTTCGTCCCTGGTGCTGGCCTTCGGCTTCGTGGTCGCCTTCGGGCCGGTGGGGGTGGTCAGCCTGTGGGCGCGCGACCTGTTCGGGGTGGTGCCCTGGAACCTCTATTCGATGCCGTCGCTGATCCTGATCGCCGGCCTGACCCATGTACCGCACGTCTATCTCTACGCGTCCTCGGCCCTGCGGAACCTGGGCTCGGACGTCGAGGAGGCGGCGCGGTCGACCGGGGCCGGGCCGCTGCGGGTGGCGCTGACCATCAGCCTGCCGATGATCCGGCCCAGCCTGCTCTATGCCAGCGTCCTGGTGTTCTTCCTGGGGTTCGAGCTGTTCGGCCTGCCGCTGGTGCTGGCCGACCCGCAGGGCCGGCTGGTGCTGGCGACCTATCTCTACAAGCTGACCAACATCCTGGGCGTGCCGTCCTACCAGCTGATGGCGGTGGTGGTGCTGGTGATCGTCGCCATCGCCCTGCCGCTGGTCTTCCTGCAGCGCAAGCTGCTGGCGGCCGCCGACCGCTATGTCAGCGTCAAGGGCAAGGCCACCAATCCCAAGCCGATCTCGATCGGCGCCTGGCGCTGGCCGGCCGTGGCCTTCATCTGCGCCTGGCTGCTGTTCACGGTGATCTGCCCGGTCCTGGCCCTGGTGCTGCGCGCCTTCGTGTCGTCGTGGGGCGAGGGGGTCAATCCGCTGGCCATGCTGACCCTGGACAACTTCCGGCAGGTGGCGGCCTATCCCAGCCTGGTGCGTGGGGTGGTCAACACCCTGCTGATCGCCTCGGTGGGCGGGGCGGCGGCGGTCTGCCTCTACGCCCTGATCAGCCTGGCGGCGCACCGCTGGCGCTCGGGCTGGGCGACCCTGCTGGACTATGTGGTGCTGCTGCCCCGGGCCATGCCGGGCATCATCGCCGGCCTGGCGGTGTTCTGGGTGTTCCTGTTCTTCCCGCCGCTGCAGCCGTTCCGCGCCACCCTGCTGAGCCTGTGGGCGGCCTATACCCTGGTGTGGATGGCCTATGGCATGCGCCTGGTCTCGGCCAGCCTGCTGCAGATCGGGCCCGAACTGGAGGAGGCCGGACGGGTGACCGGCGGCGGGCCGGCCCGGGTCAGTTTCGACATCACCCTGCCGCTGGTGAAGGCCGGGCTGGTCGGCGCCTGGCTGCTGATCTTCGTCACCTTCCTGCGTGAGTATTCGACGGGCGTCTATCTGCTCAGCCCCGGGACCGAGGTGATCGGCTCCCTGCTGGTTTCGCAATGGGCGACCGGCGCCGTCGACATCGTCGTCGCCCTCTCCACCATCAATATCGCGATGGTGTTGGGCGGCCTGTTCCTGATCGCTTTGTTTCAACGGAAGGCCCGGAATGGCTGAGCTCGTCGCCCAAGACATTCATGTGCGCTACGGCAAGAACGACGTCCTCAAGGGGGTCAGCGCGCGGTTCGGCGACGGCGAGATCGTGGCGCTGCTCGGGCGTTCGGGATCGGGCAAGTCGACCTTGCTGCGGGCCATCGCCGGGCTGGAGACCCCGGTCTCCGGACGCATCACCGTGGCCGACCGCGTGCTGTTCGACTCCGAGGCGAAGGTCAACCTGCCGCCGGAAGCCCGTGAACTGGGCCTGGTGTTCCAGTCCTACGCCCTGTGGCCGCACAAGACGGTGGCGGCCAACGTCGCCTATCCGCTGAAGCTGCGGAAGCGGCCGGCCGCCGAGATCGACCAGGCCGTCAGCGAGGTCCTGGCCGGGGTCGGCCTGGAGGCCTATGCCGCCCGCTATCCCAGCGAATTGAGCGGCGGCCAGCAGCAGCGCGTCGCCCTGGCCCGCGCCCTGGTCTACAGCCCGCCGCTGATCCTGCTGGACGAGCCGCTGTCCAACCTCGACGCCAAGCTGCGCGAGGAGGCCCGCCTGTTCATCCGCGAGGTGATCAAGACCCGCAAGCTGACGGCGGTGTTCGTCACCCACGACCAGGTCGAGGCGATGGCGATCGCCGACCGCATCATGCTGCTGGACCAGGGCCGCATCGTCCAGCAGGGCGCGCCCGAGGCGCTCTACAGCCAGCCCGAAAGCCTGTTCGTGGCCGACTTCATGGGGGTCAACAACCGGGTCGAAGGCAAGATCGTCGCGCGCGGCGAAGGCCTGGTCCAGATCGCCGTCGGCGACCAGCGGCTGTGGGGCGTGGACAAGACCGACGGTCGCTCGGACGCCGGCACGGGCCTGGTGCGGGTGGAGCAGGTCGGGGTCGGCGAAGGCCAGGGCGACAACCATATCCAGGCCGCGCTCGAGACCTCGCTCTATCTCGGCGGTCGCTGGGAACATGTCTTCCGCGCGCCGGGCGGAGCACGGGTTCGGGCCGAGACACAACGTCCGCTGGCGCCGGCCGCCTATGCTCTCCATGTGCCGCGCGAGCATTTGTGGGTCTTCTAGGTCACGGCCGCGACAAGATCGGCGACGCCACCGGCCAGACCCCGCGCGTTGACCAGTCTCGCGGGATGCGCGCGGTCGGATGGGTTTAGTCAAGCTGCTGAATTAATTGATATATCTACGCGACTTCGCGCGCCGTGGTGACGTTCTGCACGGCAAAACGCCGCCGACCAAAACCTCGCCCCTTTTTCGGGGCGCGACAGTATTACGACAGGTATCGGCTCCTAAGCTCCGTGCAATGCCGAAGAACGGTGGGTGAACCACCCGGGGGCGGCGGCCGTCAGAAAAACGACGGCGAGCAGATATCGCGCACGCGCGCTGAACGAGGGGAGAGTTCGATGAAAACTGTATCGGGGATATTCGCGACCGTATCGGCGGTCGCGCTGCTGTCCGGCGTTCCGGGCCTGGCCCATGCCCAGGCCACCGCGCCGGCCGGTCCGGAAGCCGTCTCCGACAGCGAACTGGTCGAGGCCGTCATCGTCACCGGCTCGCGGATCCGCAAGGACGCCAGCGCCGTCGGGCCGCTGCTGACCCTGACCAGCCAGGACATCGCCCAGGCGGCCCCGACCTCGGTCGGCGACATCCTGCAGAAGCTGCCCAGCGTCGGCGTCAGCCTCAACTCCAACGGCTCGCAAGGCACCTCCTACGGCGTCAGCGCCATCAACCTGCGCTACCTGGGCAGCGCCGAGGGCAGCGGCAACCGCACCCTGGTGCTGGTCGACGGTCACCGCTGGGTCAACGCCGCCGGCGGCCGCAGCTTCCGCGACTTCGTCGACCTGAACACCGTGCCCCTGGGCATCGTCGACAATATCGAGGTGCTGAAGGACGGCGCCTCGGCCATCTACGGCGCCGACGCCATCGCCGGCGTGGTCAACATCCACACCAAGACCAAGGTCGAGGGCTTCGAGCTCAACGCCCGGATCGGCGCGACCGACCGTGGCGACAACGAGAACTACAGCGGCTACCTCAACTGGGGCAAAAGCTTCGACCGGGGTTCGGTGCTGCTGTCGGGCAGCTACAGCAAGACCAAGCCGATCCTGACCGCCGACCGGTCGCTCACGGTGCGGGCCTTCACGCCCCTGACCGCGCCGCCGCCCAGCCCCACCGGCCTGTTCGCCCTGCCGGGCCTGGCCAACAACGCCTATTTCGGCACGGGCGCGAGCTTCGCCACCACGGCCGGGGTGATCACCCCGATCCCGGGCGTGACGTCGATCGGCGCGGGCTCGCTGGCCGACAACGCCTTCCGCGTCGCCAGCCTGCCGGCCGACGACTACAACCCGATCACCCAGGGCCTCTACGCCAGCGGTCCCAGCGAACGGGCCGGGTTCTTCGGCCGCCTGACCTACGACCTGACCGACAACGTCACCCTGAAGGTCGAAGGGCTCTACAATCGCCGCCGGTCCAGCCAGGTGTTCCGCCCGGTTCTGCTGGACATCCGCGGGTCCAACGGCATCTCGATCGCCAACAACCAGGCCTACAACCCGTTCGGCACGGCCAACGGCGTGCCGCTGGCCAACGCCCTGGCGTTCTCGGGCAGCAGCTTCCGGATCCAGCGCTACGCGCCCGACGTCGGCCTGCTGGCCAGCTACCAGACGGTGGAGACCTCGCGGTTCGCCGCCGGCCTGGACGGCCATTTCGAACTGGCCGGCGAATGGCGCTGGGACGCCTACTATTCGCACTCCAAGAACAAGGCCTCGTTCCTCAGCACGGCCGGAATCAACTACGAGCACGTCAAGAACGCCCTGGCCTCGCCCGCCACCTGCGCGGCGGCGGCCGGCTGCGTGCCGCTGAACATCTTCGGCCAGATCACCCCGGAAATGGCCAACTACATCCGCTATGACGGCACCGACCGGAACGGGGCCACCCAGGACGATTTCTCGGCCAACATCTCGCGCGACCTGTTCACCCTGCCGGCCGGCCCGCTGGGCTTCGCGGCCGGCTACGAATACCGCAAGGAGTCGGCCTATTCCGTGCCCGACGCCTTCTCCTCGTCGGTCTCCACCGTGTTGCCCCTGATCAGCGGCTCGCCCCAGACCCCCACCGGCGGCACGCCCGCCGACCCGACCCGCGGCTCCTACGACCTGCACGAGGTCTATGGCGAAGTCAGCGTGCCGGTGCTGAAGGACCTGCCGGGCGTCTATCGCCTCGAGGTCGACGGCGCGGTGCGCTACTCGAAATATTCGTCGTTCGGGGGCAAGGCGACCACCAAGATCGGCGTGGCCTATCGTCCCGTCGAGGACGTGCTGCTGCGCGGCACCTTCTCGCAGGGCTTCCGCGCGCCCTCGATCCTGGAGCTCTATCAGAGCCCGCGCGGCCAGAACTTCGTCGGCGTCGACCCGTGCAACGGCGGCGGGGCGGGCAAGACCGGCTGCGCCGGCGTTCCGGTCTCCTACAACCAGGCCCAGTTCAACGGCGGCCTGATCGCCGGCCTGACCTCGGGCAACGCCGACCTCAAGCCGGAAACCGCCGACACCTACAGCGTCGGCGTCGCCCTGACCCCGTCGCAGTTGCCCGGCTTCTCGCTGACCGTCGACTGGTTCGAGATCAAGGTCGCCAACGCCATCGCGTCGCAGACCGCGACCCAGGTGCTCAACACCTGCGCCAACACCGGGGCGTTCTGCAACCTGGTGGAACGGCAGTCGACCGGCGAGATCTCGCGCCTGACCCAGGCGGTGGTCAATCTGAGCCGCATCGAGGTCTCGGGCGTCGACGCCACGGCGCGCTATGTGGTCACCAACGACCTGGGCCGGTTCGAGGCCTCGATCGACGTTTCCTATCTCGACAAGTTCCGCACCTTCATCCCGCAGCCGGACGGCACGACCGTGGTCGACGACCGAGCCGGCAAGTCGGACCAGCCGCGCTCGACCTTCCCGCACTGGAAGGGCCAGGCCGGCCTGCGCTATTCGAAGGGCGATTTCGACGGCGGCTGGAAGGTTCGCTACATCGGCAAGAGCGACGACATCGCCAACAACGCCGTCAACGGCGGCACGACCAAGGCGATCTTCTACAACGACCTGCAGGTCGGCTACACCGTGCCCGACACCCAGGTCAGCCTGGGCCTGGGCATCGACAACGTGTTCGACAAGATGCCGCCGCCCTCGGCCGCCAACAACCCGATCAACTTCGACATCTATACCTATGATGTCCGGGGTCGTTACCTCTACGGCCGCGTCTCGGCCAAGTTCTAGTTCTGAACAGGACCGGTCCGCCTGATGGCGGGCCGGTCGCAAGGAGCCGCCTCGTGACCGCTGACCGCCTCTACAGCCGCAGAACCCTGGGCCGGATGGCCGCCGCCCTGGGCCTGTTGGCCTCGACGCGGGCCCTGGCCGGCGACGACCTCTACGACGTGGTCCTCGAAAGCGACGTCGGGGTGTCGACGCGCGACGGCGTGCGGCTGGCCACCGACATCTATCGGCCGGCCCGGGACGGCAAGGTCGTCGCGGGGCGCTTCCCGGTGATCATGGAACGCACGCCCTACGGCCGCGACGCGGCCAGCTTCCGCGACATCACCGCCACCAACCGCACGCCCAAGACCCGGGCCGAACTGGCCGCCGTCTTCGTGCGGCACGGCTATGTGGTGATCTTCCAGGACTGCCGGGGCCGCCACGGCTCGGGCGGCGAGTTCGTCAAATATCTGCGCGAGGGGGCCGACGGCTACGACGTCTGCGCCTGGATCGTCGCCCAGCCGTGGAGCGACGGCAAGATCGGCATGATCGGCGCCTCCTACGCCGCCCACACCCAGGCGGCCCTGGGCTGCCTGAACCCGCCGGGCCTGAAGGCGCTCTATCTCGACTGCGGCGGCTTCTCCAACGCCTTCCAGGGCGGCATCCGCCAGGGCGGGGCCTTCGAGCTCAAGCAGGTGACCTGGGCCTACAACCAGGGCCTGGAGAGCCCGGAACTGCAGAAGGACCCGCTGCGGCTGGGCGCCGCG
>NZ_AKKF01000067.1 GCF_000281955.1 Caulobacter sp. AP07
CGGCGGGCGTCCAGTTCGGCGGTCTGGGCCGTCACCACTTCCAGATAGCTGGCCGCGCCCTCGCGATAGCGGGTCGTGGCCAGGGCGTTGGTCTGGACGGCGGCGTCCACGGCCTGCGTCTGCCGCGCCTCGGCCGCGGCCAGGCGGTTGGCCAGGGCCATCTGGTCCTCGACCTCGCGGAAGGCGTCCAGCACGGTCTGGCGATAGAGCGCCGCCTGTTCCTCGAACGCCGCCCGGCTGCCGGCGACGTCGGCGCGGCGCGCCCCGCCATCGAACAGCGGCAGGCTGACGGCCACCGGTCCCAGCGCCCATTGATGGTTCGAGGCCGACAGCAGGTCGCCGCCCGTCGACTGGAACCCGCCGGTCGCCGCCAGGGTCAGGCTCGGATAGGCGGCGGCCCGGGCCACGCCGATGCGGGCGTTGGCCGCCGCGACGCGGCGCTCGGCGGCGGCGATGTCGGGCCGGCGCTGCAACAGGCCGGACGGGGCGCTGACCAGCACGCGCGGCGGCTCGACCACGTCGTCGGCGGCGGCGATCGTGAAGCTGGACGCCGACTCGCCCAGCAGGGCGGCGATGGCGTGCTCCAGCAGCGCCCGGTCGGCCAGCGCCTGCTCGTACTGCGCCTGGGTGGCGGCCAGCTGGGTCCGGGCCCGGCCGACGTCGACCGCGCTGGACGCCCCGCCTCGGAACCGCTTGTCGGTCAGGGTCAGGGCCTTCTGATAGGCGTCGGCGGTCTGGGTCAGGACCGAGATCTGGGCGTCGAGCCCGCGCAACTGGAAATAGGTATCGGCCAGCTGGGCCTGCAGGCTGAGGCGGACCGAGGCCAGGTCGGCGGCGCTGGCCTGGGCCTCGGCGCGACCAGCCGCCACCAGGTTGCGCACCCGGCCCCAGAGGTCGAGCTCGTAAAGCGCCGTGGCGTTGAGGACATTGTTGTCCCGCCGGCCGTTGGCGGCGTTGCGGTCGCGCTCGGCGCTGGCGTTGGCGGTCACCGACGGCCAGCGGTCGGCGCCGACCCGGCGCGCCAGGGCCGTCGCCTGGTCGTAGCGCGCCAGCGCCACGGCCAGCGCGGGGCTGCCGGTTTCCAGGCGCTGTTCCAGGGCGTCCAGCGCCGGGTCGCCGAAGATCCGCCACCAGGAGCCACGCGCCTCGGCGTCGGCCGGCGCGGCCGGGGTCCAGGGGCCGGTCTCGCGATAGGCCGGGGCCGCCGCGACCGAAACCGGCGGCGCATAGGCCGGGGCCAGGCTGCAGCCTCCGAGCGCCAGCAGGGCGACGGCCGCCAGGCTGCGGACGGGCTGGCTACGAGCGGGCATTGGCCGCCCCCTTGGCCACGTTCTGGGGCCGCACCGCGCGGACGACGTCGCCGTTGGTGATGGAGTCCGGCGGGCTGTTGACCACCCACTCGGTGACCCCGACGCCGCCGGCCAGCTCCAGGTCGGCTCCGAAGTCGCGGACGATCCGCACGGGCCGGATGCTGACGCGGTTGTCGGCCCCGACCACCGCCACCGACGTGCCCTCCTTGCGGAACAGCAGCGCGCTGGACGGCACCCGCAGCGGGCTGGCGTCCGCCGCCGGGCCTTGCAGGTTCAGGGTCACCTGGGCGTAGGCGCCGGGCTTGAGGCGGCCGGCGCTGTTGTCGAACACCAGCTGGACCAGCATGGCCCCCGACTGGGCGTCGACGGCGTCGGCCGAGCGGACGAGCTGAGCCTCGAACACCTGGTCCGGCTGGTCGGGCACGGTGAAGTGGGCGGTCAGCCCGGGCCGGATGCCGGCGGCCAGGCTTTGCGGCACGCTGACATAGAGCCGCAGCTTGCGGGTGTCGGCCACAGTGAACAGCGGCGTGGCCCGGCCGTCGCCGGCCGCGATCAGGGCCCCCACGTCGGTGTCGCGGCTGGTCACGACGCCATCGAACGGCGCGACGATCCGCCGGAAGCCGGTCAGCGCCCGCAGGCGCTGGACGTTGGCCCGGGCCTCGTTGCGCATCGCTTCGCGGGCGGCGAAGTCGCCGCGCTTCTCGTCGGCCTCCTGCTGCGAGACCGCGTTCTCGCTGACCAGGCGGTCCCAGCGGGTGGCGGTGACGGACGCCAGGTCGCGCTGGGCCTGGGCCGTGGCCAGGGCGGCGTTGGCGGCGACCAGCTGCTGGTCCACTTCCGGGGCGTCGACCTCGGCCAGGACCTGGCCGGCCTTCACCGGGGTTCCGATGTCGGCGTACCAGTTGCGCAGGTAGCCGCTGGTCCGGGCGTAGACCGGGGCCTGGGCCCAGGCCTGGAGGCGGCCCGGCAGGACCAGCGTCCCGGCGTCGCCGCGCGATGGCTGGGTGACGCTGACCGACTGCACCGCGCTGTCGCGGGTCGTCGCGCCCAGCTCCTGGCGGGCCATCAGCCGGGTGGCCGCGCCCACGCCGAGGACGATCACCAGGGCGGCGCCGATGAAGAGGGCGGCGCGACGCAGCCGCCTGGGATCGGTTTGGGGAAGGATGGTGTCAGGCATGGACGAGACCTTCGGAGGACGCGGCCCGGGGGGACGCGCGGCGGCCGTGAACGAGGGCGAAGACGCAGGGAACGAAGAGAAGCGAGGCGCAGGTGGCGAAGATCAGCCCGCCGACCACCGCCCGGCCGAGCGGCGCGTTCTGCTCGCCGCCCTCCCCCAGGCCCAGGGCCATGGGGGCCATGCCGATGACCATCGCCAGGGCGGTCATCAGCACCGGCCGGAAGCGGGTGACCCCGGCCTCGAAGGCGGCTTGCAGGGCGTCGCCGTGCTCGGCCAGGCGTTCGCGGGCGAAGCTGACCACCAGGATCGAGTTGGCCGTGGCCACGCCCATGCACATGATCGCGCCGGTCAGGGCGGGCACCGACAGCGGCGTGCCGCTGGCGAACAGCATCCAGGCGATGCCGGCCAGCGCCGCCGGCAGGGCCGAGATGATCACGAACGGGTCCGACCAGGACTGGAAGTTGATGACGATCAGCAGGTAGATCATCACCACCGCGCCCAGCAGGCCCCAGCCCATGCCCGAGAACGCGGTGTTCATGGTCTGGTACTGGCCGCGCAGGGTCACCTTGACGGTGGCGGGCTTGTCCTTCTCCAGGGTCTTGAGGACCCTCTGGATGTCGGTCGCCACCCCGCCCAGGTCGCGGCCTTGCGTGGCGGCGAAGACGTTGATCATCGGCTGGATGTTGTATTGCGAGATGACGGCCGGGGTCGAACCGCGGCTGAGCGCGCCCAGGCCGCCCAGCACCTGCGGGTCCTGCCCCGGGGCGCGCGCGCCGCTGACCGGGATCGCGGCCAGCTTCTGCAGGCTGTCGATCATGTATTCCGGGGTCTGGGCGACGACGGGGTAGGACACGCCGTTGGCGGGGTTGAGCCAGAAGACCGGCGAGGCCTGTCCGCTGCCGGCCACGGCCCCGGCCAGGCTGGCGGTGACGTCGCGCTCGTCCAGGCCCAGGGCGTTGATCCGCGTGCGATCGACATCGAAGCGCAGTTCGGGCGCGCCGGCCGGCTGCTGGATCCGGGCGTCCGCCACCCCGTCGACGCCGCGGATCGCCCGCAGGATCTTCTGGGCGTAGGCCTGGTTGGCGGCCAGGTTGTTGCCGGTCACCTGGATGTCGATCGGGGCCGGCGCGCCGAAGTTCAGGATCTGGCTGGTGACGTCGGCGGGCAGGAACGAGAAGGTGGCGTTCGGGAACAGCCGGGGCATTTCCCGGCGCAGCATGGCGATGTGCTCGGCCGTGGGGCGGTGGCCCTTCTTCAGGCTGATCAGGATGTCGCCGTCCTGCGGGCCGATCGTGCCCGAGGCGTTGTAGGTGACGTTGATGCCGCTGCTGCTGAGGCCGATGTTGTCGACGACGGTCTCGATCTCGGAGGCCGGGATGATCGCGCGGACCTGGTGCTGGATCCGGTCGAACAGCGCCGCCGACTCCTCGATCCGCGAGCCGACCGGCGCCCGGACGTGCATGGCGATCGCCCCGGAATCCACCGCCGGAAAGAAGTTGCGGCCCAGGAACGGCACGAGGGCGAGGCTGAGGATCGCGAAGGCCAGGAAGCCGGCGACGAAGACCCGGCCCGATCCCAGGGCGAAACCCAGGACGCCCGAATAGCCGTCGCGGAAGGCGCTGAAGCGCCGCTCGAAGCCCTGCTGGAAGCGCCCGAGCGGACCTCGCGGCGGCGCATGCTCATCGTGCCCTTCCTGCGTATGCGGCCGCAGCAGGTACATGGCCATGGTCGGCACCAGCGTCCGCGACAGCAGGAACGAGGCGATCATCGCGAAGACCACCGACAGGGCCATCGGCACGAACAGGAACCCCGAGACGCCCGGCAGGAAGAACATCGGAACGAAGACGATGCAGATGCAGAGCAGGCTGACGAAGGCCGGCGTGACGATCTGGGCGGCGCCGTCGAGGATCGCCGTGCGCACGTCCTTGCCCTGCTCCAGGTGCCAGTTGATGTTCTCGATGGTCACCGTGGCGTCGTCGACCAGGATGCCCACCGCCAGGGCCAGGCCGCCCAGGGTCATGACGTTGAGGGTCTGGCCGAAAGCGGCCAGGGCGGCGATGGCGGCCAGGACGGCCAGCGGGATCGAGATGGCGATGATCACCGTCGAGCGCCAGGAGCCCAGGAACAGCAGGATCATCAGCGAAGTCAGGATCGCCGCCAGCGCCCCCTCGTGCACCACGCCGTCGATGGCGGCCTTGACGAAGGCCGACTGGTCGTTGAGCGGCGTGATGCTCAGTTCCTTGGGCAGGTTGAGCTTCAGCTCCGGCAGGGCCGCCTTGACGCCGTCGACGATGGCGATGGTCGAGGTGGAGCCGGACTTCAGCACCGTCATCAGCACCGAACGCTGGCCGTCGACGTGGACCACGTTCTGTTGCGGCGCCGAGCCGTCGCGCACGTGGGCGACGTCGCTCATGCGCACGGTCGAGCCGTTGATCGTGCGGATCGGCAGGTTGTTGAGCTCCTCGACCGAGCCCGGGGCGTTGTTGAGCTTCAGGCTGTACTGGAACTCGCCGATCTTCACGAAGCCGGCCGGGGTGATCTGGGTCTGGGCGGCGATCGCGGCCCCGACGTCGGTGGCCGACAGGCCCTTGGACAGCAGCGCCTGGGGGTCGATGTCGACCTGGATCTGGCGCGTGCGGCCGCCGAACGGGAACGGCACGGCCGCCCCGGGCACGGTGACCAGGCGGGTGCGGATGAAGTTGACGCCGTAGTCGAACAGCTGCTGCTCGTTGAGGCCTTCCCCCGACAGCGCCAGCTGGACGATCGGCACCGTCGAGGCGTTGTAGTTGAGGATCAGCGGCGGCGTCGTGCCGGGCGGCATCTGGCGCAGCAGGGTCTGGGAGACGGCGGTGATCTGGGCGTTGGCCAGGCGCACGTCGGCGCCGGGCTGGAAGTAGACCTTGACCACGCCGATGCCCGGCAGGGAATTGGCCTCGATGTGCTCGATGTCGTTGACCGTCGTGGTCAGGGCGCGCTGGTAGGGCGTCAGCACCCGCCCCGACATCTCCGACGCCGACAGGCCGTTATAGGTCCAGGCCACCGCCACGACCGGCACCCGGATGTTGGGGAAGATGTCCGTGGGGGTGCGCAGGACGGCCAGCACCCCGACGATGAGGACCATGATGGCCATCACCACGAAGGTATAGGGGCGTGAAAGCGCGATCCGCACGAGGGAGATCATGGCAGGTTCCGTCGTTGCGGAAGAAGGACGACCGCAGGCCTATCAGCGCCACGCGGTCGCCACGCTGACGCCAAACTGACAAGCCCGTCATCCAGCGCCCCCCACGGCCTGGTCAGGGCTCGAGAATGCGGCTTTCGCGCTTGGTCTCCGGCATCCGCAGATAGACGATCAGCGAGCAGGCGATCATCGCGGTGACGTACCAGTAGAAGCCGCGCTCCAGCCCCTGCCCCTTGAACCACAGGGCGACATATTCCGCCGTGCCGCCGAAGATCGTGTTGGCCAGGGCGTAGGGCAGAGCCACGCCCAGGGCGCGGATATGGGCCGGAAACAGCTCGGCCTTCACCACCGCGTTGATCGAGGTGTAGCCGGTGACGATGACCAGCGCGCCCAGCACCAGCAGGAAGGCGGCGAACGAGCTGGAGACGGTCTCCAGGCTTCGGAAGATGATCCAGGTGAAGGCCACGCCGGCGACGCCGAAGCCGATCATCAGCGGCTTGCGGCCGATGCGGTCAGAGAGCGCGCCGGCCACGGGTTGCAGCAGCATGTAGATGAACAGCGCCGCGGCCGTGATCTCGGTCGACGCCTCGCGGCTGAAGCCGGAGGTGTTGACCAGGAATTTCTGCATGTAGGTGGAATAGGCGTAGAAGGCCAGCGTGCCACCGGCGGTCAGGGCGATGACGGTGAGCGCCTCCTTGGGGTGGTCGCGGAACAGGATCCAGCCGCTGGACCTCGGGCCCGGCGTCGCCTGGGCGTTGGTGAAGCTCCTGGTCTCGCTCAGGCCGCGCCGGATGAAATAGACCGCCACCGCCAGCACGCCGCCGATGGCGAACGGGATGCGCCAGCCCCAGCTTTCCAGGTCGCGCACCGGCATGACGGCTTGCAGGACCAGCAGCACGCACAGGGCGATCAGCTGCCCCGAGATCAGGGTCACGTACTGGAAGCTGGAGAAGAACCCGCGGGTTTCGCGCCCGGCCATCTCGGACAGATAGGTGGCCGAGGCGCCGTACTCGCCGCCCACCGACAGGCCCTGCATCAGCCGGGCGATCACCAGGATGGTCGGGGCCAGTATGCCGATGCGGTCGTAGCCCGGCGTCACCGCGATCAGCAGCGAGCCCAGGCACATCAGGGTCACCGAGAAGGTCAGCCCCGCCTTGCGTCCCTTGCGGTCGGCGTAGATCCCCATGATCCACGCCCCGATCGGACGCATGACGAAACCGACGGCGAACACCGCCGCCGCGCTCAGCAGCTGGGCGGTCGAGTCGTCCGACGGAAAGAACACCGGCGCGAAATAGAGCGTGAACGCCGAATAGGCATACCAGTCGTACCACTCGACCAGATTGCCCGCCGATCCGCCAATGATCGACTTCAGACGCTGGCGTCGTTCCGATGATTTTTCCAAAGCGCGGCTTCCCCCTGACGGTCTTTGATGTTCCGATCGAAGGAGGATCAGCGGCCCATGGCGAACGTCCCACCCCGTCGCCCGTGTAGAACGGTCGAGACGCCGAACTCCGCTATCCTGCCATGACCTCCAGTTTTCCTGGGGTCCCAAGGCGCGGCTTGCGAAGGTACAAAACCTACCGATCGAGTAGGAATTGAAATGAGAAGGCGCGGACGGGGCGCCGTCTCTGCATGGGGGGCGACATCATGGACGACGTGACCGCGCGCTTGAACTGGTTCAAGGCCGTGATCCTGCCGCACGAGGCGGGGCTGCGCTCGCGCCTGCGCAGGGTTTGCCCCTCGGGCTTCGACGTCGACAACCTGGTCGCCGAAAGCCTGGCCCGGGCCTACACGGCCAAGGACATCGAGCGGATCACGGCCGGGCGCGGCTACCTGTTCATGATCGCCCGCAACCTGCTGATCGACGCCGCCCGCAAGGACACCATCGTCTCGCTCGACTTCGTGGCCGACCTGGACATGCTGCGGTCCGACGACTCCCTGGAGGCGTCCCTGACGGCGCGCGACGAACTGCGCCACCTGCAGGCGATCATCGAGACCCTGCCGCCCCAGTCCCGCCGCGTCTTCCTGCTGCGCCGGATTCACGAACTTTCTTTCCAGGAGATAGCGGCTCAGATGTCGCTATCCGTTTCGACAGTTGAGAAGCATCTTGCTAGGGCTGTGATGCTCGTGGCCAAGGCTATGTCCGAGCGCGAGGAAGACAGTTTTGACCGAACCACCCGCAGGTCTGGACAGCCGACAGGCGATCGACGACCAGGCGTCGGCGTTCGTCGCTAGGCTGCAAGGCGAGATCGACGAGACCGGGCGACAGGCCATCTACGCGTGGGTCGCCGCCGACCCGCGCCACGCCGTCGCCTTCGCGCGCATGGAAGCGGCCTGGGAAGCCGGGGCCCGCCTGCGGGCCTGCCCGCCCCCGATCGAAGACCAGGCCGCCAACCAGGACGCCCCCGCCCCGCCGCTGGTGTCGCGCCGCGCCCTGGTCGGCGGCTTCGTCGCCGCCACGGTGGTGGCCGGCGCGGCGACGGCGACCTGGCGCTACACCCGCGACGTCGAGCTGTATCGCACCCGCCTGGGCGAGCGCCGCGTCGTCACCCTGTCGGACGGCTCCCGCGTCCACCTCAACACCGCCTCGACCATCGAGGTGGCGATGGAGAAGCGGCGGCGGCGCATTCACCTGGTCAAGGGCGAGGCGCTGTTCGAGGTGGCCCACGACGCCACGCGCCCGTTCCTGGTCGACGCCGGCTCGGCGCGCCTGCGCGCCGTCGGCACCGCCTTCAACGTCCGCATCCGCGACACCCTGGTCGAACTGACGGTCACCGAGGGGGTCGTCGCCGTCGCCCAGGACGGCGGCCACGCGCTGGAACGCGCCGCGCCCCGCATCGCCGCCGGCGACGGCGCGGTCATCCGCTCCGGCGCGGTCGCCCCGACCGTCCTCAACCCCGACCTCCTGCGCCAGCGCACGGCCTGGCAGGACGGGGTGATCGAGCTGGACGGCGAAACGCTTCCCCAGGCGGTCGAGGAGTTCAACCGCTATCGCGACCATCCGATCATCGTCGGCGACCCCCGGCTGGCCAATCTGCGGGTCGGCGGCCGCTTCGAGGTCGACGAGGCCGACAAGTTCATCACCGCGCTGGAAGGCAGTTTTCCCGTCAGCGCCATCACCACCGCCGACGGCAGCATCCTGCTGGTGGTGCGGTCCTAGAATTTATTCTCGACACGGATGGCGGTTCTCGCCGCCCCGGCCCGTTTGACCTGATTGACACGGTTCAACCGCGCTTGGGGGCGTTCGAGACATGGCTGGCGGATCTGCATTCAACATCTGGTATCGTGGCGCGCTGCTGGCCACGGTCGCCGCCGCGGCGTTCCCCGCGACGGCGGCGGACAAGTCCACTGAATTCCACATCGCGGCCCAGCCGATGCAGGGGGCGTTGAACGCGCTTTCCGAACAATCCGGCGTGCGCCTGCTCTACCCGTACGACCAGGTCGCGGGCCTGAGGTCGCAGGCGGTGACCGGCCGCATGCCCACCCGCCAGGCGCTCGAGAAGATCATCGAGCGGTCGTCGCTGCGGATCGCGATCATGCAGGACGGCCTGATCGCCCTCACCGCCGCGCCCGCCCAGCAAGGCCTGATCAAGGCCAGCGCGCCGGGGGCCTTCGCGACCGCCGAGATCGCCCAGACCACTGCGGTGGCGGCGCCGGAAGACGTCACGCCCGAAGAGGTCGAAGAGGTGGTGGTGACCGGCGTGCGCGGCGTGGCCCGGACGGTGATCAAGAGCCCGACGCCGATCGACGTGCTCAGCGCCGCCGACCTGGAGCGCACGGGCAAGGCGGGCGCCTTCCAGGCCCTGCAGACCCTGGTCCCGTCGTTCAACCTGCCGGCCCGGGCCGGCGGCGGCACCGCGACGGTGATCGCCACCGGCGGCCTGCGCGGCCTCAATCCCGACCAGACCCTGGTGCTCGTCAACGGCAAGCGCCGCCACAAGACCTCGCTGATCAACTCGGTCTCGTCGCTCTACAACGGCTCGGTTCCCGCCGACCTCGACCTGATCCCGACCTCGTCGATCGGCCGCATCGAGGTGCTGCGCGACGGGGCCGCCGCCCAGTACGGTTCGGACGCCATCGCCGGGGTGATCAACATCATCCTCAAGGACACGCCCGGCGGCTCGATCAGCATCACCCACGGCCAGAACTTCGACCGCGACGACGGCCAGTTCACCCAGGTCGTCGGCAACTACGGCGTCAAGATCGGCGACCGGGGCTTCCTCAACCTGTCGTTCGCCACCAAGGACCAGGCGCTGTCCAACCGCGCCGTTCCGGTGGCCTCGTCCATCCAGATCTATCCGAAGATCAACGGCCAGCCCGACCCGCGCGAGGCCACGGTCAACCGCCTGGTCACCCGCAACTCCGGCGTCCTGCCGCAGAACGGCGTCAATCTCGGCTACAACGGCCACTACGAACTGGGGAGCGGCGTCGAACTCTATTCGTTCGGCACGGCCAGTCGGCGGACCTCGGACCTGCCCTTCACCTTCCGGGCGCCCAACAGCGTCAACGCCCTGCCCCAGGTCTATCCCGAAGGCTTCCGGCCCAACCTGGTGATCAAGGAAGACGACTTCGAGCTGGCGGTCGGCGCGCGGGGCGAGTTCCGCGGCTGGTCGTGGGACGTCTCGTCCACCTACGGCAAGGACCTGGCCAAGGAGCACGTGTCCGAGAGCATCAACGCCAGCCTGGGCCCAGCCAGCCCCACCGACTTCTACGTCGGCAAGCTGGTCTCGTCCGAGTGGGTCAATTCGCTGGACGTGACGCGCGGCTTCGCCCTGGCCAGCGGCGGCGACCTGCAGCTGTCGTTCGGGGCGCAGCATCGCCGCGAGACCTATCAGGTCGGCGCCGGCGAACCGCTCAGCTACGCGGCGGGAAACTACGTCATTCCGGCCGGCCAGCCGTTCGCGGGACAGCGCCCGGCGACCGGGGCCCAGGCCGCGCCGGGCTTCCAGCCCACCGACGCCAGCAAGTCCTCGCGCAACAACTACGCGGCCTATGGCGAGGTCGGCTACAGCCCGACCGAGAAGCTCTTCCTCGGCGCGGCGGTCCGCTACGAGGACTATGACGACGCCTCGGGCGACACCGTGGTCGGCAAGGTCAACGGCCGCTACGCGCTGACGCCCTGGCTGGCCGTTCGCGGCGCCGCCAGCACCGGCTTCCGCGCCCCGGGCCTGGCCCAGGAAAACTACGCCGCCAGCTCCAGCCAGTTCCGCCAGGTGGGCGGCACGCTCGACCTGCTGCAGATCAAGACCCTGCCGGTCGGTTCGCGCGAGGCGGTCGCCCTGGGCGCCAAGCCGCTGAAGCCGGAGGAGTCCAAGAACTACAGCCTGGGCGTCACCCTGGAGCCCCTGCCCCGCCTGAGCGTCACGGTCGACGCCTACCAGATCGACGTCGATGGCCGCATCGCCATCACCAGCACCCTGACGGGCGCGGCGGTCAGCAACATCCTGGTCGCCAACGGCCTGCCCGGTTCGCTCAGCGCCCAGTACTACACCAACGCCATCGACACCCGCACGCGGGGCGTCGACCTGGTGGCCGCCTACCGGCAGGACCTGGACGCCTACGGCACGCTGCGATTCACCCTCGGCTACAACCACAACAAGACGAAGATCACCGACATCATCGACAACCCGCCGGAACTGGCCGCCCTGGGCTCGGGCTACGCGCTGTTCGACCGCTTGAGCCAGGGCTACCTGACCAGGGCCTTCCCGAAGGACAAGGTCAGCCTTGGCGTCAACTGGTCGTGGGACAAGCTCAACGTCAACATGCGGCAGACGCGGTTCGGCAGCTACACGGTCCAGCAGAACCTGGTGGGCGGCAAGCCGACCAACGACCGTTCCTACGGCGCCAAGTGGATCACCGACCTCGAGGCCAGCTATCGCGTGACCAAGGCCATCAGCGTCGCGGTCGGAGCCAACAACCTGCTGAACATCTATCCGTCGCGCAGCGGCGCGGACAACGCGTCGAATACGGTCTTCAACGCCAATACCGGCACCGGCCAGTATCCCGGCATCTCGCCGTTCGGCTTCACGGGCGGCTCCTACTACGCCCGCCTGCAATGGGACTTCTGACCGCGCTCCAGGCCAAGGAACAACTGATCATGCGTAAACGGACATTCCTGGGCGCGTCCCTGGGCCTGGGGGTCGCCGGCCTGGCCGGCGGCTTCGCCGACGCCGCGCCCAAGAGCTTCGCGGGCCGGGGCGAGATTCTGTGGGACAGCTACGGCGTCCCGCACGTCTACGGCAAGGACGAGGCGGCGGTGTTCTACGGCTTCGGCTGGGCCCAGGCCCAGAACCACGCCAACATCGTCATCCGCCTGTATGGCGAGGCCCGGGGCCGGGCGGCGGAATACTGGGGCGAGAGCCAGGCCGACGCCGACCGCTGGATCCTGGCCAACGACGTGCCGCGCCGCGCCGCGTCCTGGTATCGGGCCGAGACGGCGCAGTTCCGCGCCAATCTCGACGCCTTCGCCGAAGGGATCAACGCCTACGCCAAGGCCCACCCGGACAAGATCGACCCGGCGGTGGCGGTCGTCCTGCCGGTCAGCGGCGTCGACGTGGTGGCCCATGCCCACCGGCTGATGAACTACATCTACATCGCGCCGCGCGAGCGGACGATGGGCGGGTCCAACCCCGCCGCCAACGCCGGCTCCAACGCCTGGGCGGTGGCGCCGTCGCGGTCGGCCAGCGGCAACACCCTGCTGCTGGCCAACCCGCACCTGCCCTGGCCCACCAGCTACTTCACCTATTTCGAGGCCGACCTGAACGGGCCGGGCTTCCAGATGTACGGCGCGACCCAGGTCGGCCTGCCGGTGCTGCGCTTCGCCTTCAACCAGCGGATGGGCTTCACCAACACCGTCAACACCCTGCTGGGCTCGACCAATTACGAGCTGAAGCTGGCCGACGGCGGCTACCTGTTCGACGGCAAGGTCCTGCCGTTCAAGACCCGCGAGGCCAGCTTCAGGATCAAGGCGGCCGACGGGACCCTGCGCACCGAGACCCTGACCGTCCGCTCGTCGGTCCACGGCCCGGTGTTCGACCGCCCCGACGGCAAGACCGTGGCCTTGCGGGTCGCCGGCCTCGACCGCCCCGGCGGCCTCTCGCAGTACTGGGACATGGGCAAGTCCCGCAGCTTCGCCGAGTTCGAAAAGGTGCTGAAGCGGCTGCAGGTGGCCAAGTTCAACATCATCTACGGCGACAAGGAAGGCCACATCCAGTTCCTGGACAACGGCATCCTGCCCAAGCACGAGCGGGGCGACCTGGCGTTCTGGAGCGGCTTCGTGCCGGGCGACACCTCGGCCACCCTGTGGACCGACATCCTGTCCTATGACGACCTGCCCAAGGTCACCGACCCGCCCACCGGCTTCGTCCAGAACGCCAACGACCCGCCCTGGGTGGCCACCTGGCCGCAGACCATCCGCTACGAGGACTACCCGCCCTATGTGGCGCCCAATGGCCCGATGTCGCTGCGGGCCCAGCAGTCGGTGCATCTGCTGGCCGACACCCCCAAGCTGTCGTTCGACGATTTCGTGGCCCACAAGCTGTCGACCCACACCCTGATGGCCGACCGCGTGCTGCCCGACCTGATCGCCGCCGCCGAAGGCGACCCCGATCCCGAGGTGAAAGCCGCCGTCGCCCTGCTCAAGGCCTGGGACCGGCGGACCGTGGCCGACAGCCGCGCCGCCCTGCTGTTCGAGACCTGGGCCGGCAAGTTCTCGCCCAACAACTTCACCAGCCTGGCCAACTACAAGGTCAAGTGGTCGCCCGCCGATCCGGTCTCGACCCCCAGCGGCATCGCCGATCCGGCCGCCGCCGTCGGCATGCTGAAGGCGGCCATCGTCGACGCCAAGGCCAAGTACGGCGCCATCGACCGCCCGTTCGGCGAGGTGTCGCGCTTCGCCATCGACGAGGTCGACCTCCCTGGCAACGGCGGCTTCGGCAATACCGGCATCTTCCGCACCATCACCTGGGGGCCGCTGAAGAACGGCCAGCGCACGCCCCAGCACGGCGAGACCTGGGTGTCGCTGGTCGAGTTCTCGACCCCGATCAAGGCGGTGGGGCTGATGAGCTACGGCAACGCCAGCCAGCCCGGCTCGCCGCACCGCGCCGACCAGCTCCAGCACCTGGCCGACAACACCTTCCGAACCCTGTGGACCACCCGGGCCGAGGTCGAACAGCACCTGGAAGCCCGCACGCCCCTCTGACCCCTGCCCCCGAGACGACAAGGACGACGATGACGATGAGAAAGACCCTGATGCTCGCCCTGGCGGCGGCGACCCTGGCGATCACCGCCGGCCAGGCCCAGGCGGCCAATCCGCACGACGGCGCCTGGAGCTCGGTGGAGGCCAAGTCCTACTGGAGCGACGGCAAGTTGCCCAAGGGCTTCAAGCTGACCATCAACCTGCTGTTTGGCGACAACAAGCTGGAATACCACTCGGTCAACACCACCCAGCCGGGCAAGGAATTCAAGACCGACTACCTGACCACCCTGGACGGCACGCCGACCGTGTTCGAGAACCAGGAGCGGTTCAACCAGGTCTCGGTCAAGCAACTGGGCCCCGACGAGTTCCAGATCCTGAAGATGAAGGACGGCGACGTCATCGTCGGCGAATTCTGGACATTCCGCCCGGACGGCAAGACCCTGGTCCGCCGCGGGGTCGGCAAGTCGCCTGAGGGCAAGTCGAAGGCCTATCAGGAGACCTTCGTCCGGCAATAGACGTCGCGGACCGCGCCCCACGACGGGCGCGGTCCAGCCGTGACCGGGCCGCCTCCCTGGCCCGCCTGAACCTGCCGACCGCCTGGCCGGGCGCCCAGGTCCTGGAAGACCAGAAGAGCATCGACATCCTGCCGTGACGCGCCCGGCGACCCGGTCTCGACCACCCAGACCGGCCCGTCGCCCCGGCCGGGAACGGCCGGCGCCTTCCCGCTGCCCGCCGCGATCAGCGCGCGCTTCGCCGCCCCCAACCAAGAGTCGCCCTCCGCGCCAGGCGCGGCCCCGCCTCAAGTGGGGCGCGTGACATTTCCATCGTGAAATGTCGGCGCAACGTCGGGCCCCAAGAACATCCCCGTGAACACCATGACCGTTCGCGCCACGGCCAAGCAGCCAGTTCGCTACCGTGGCGTTTGTTGTTTGAACGGGTCGCGCGTTCGCCGCCCTTCGCCATGCCCGCCGCTCGCTCGAGGCTCTTGATGACCGCACCGCCCCCGCACCAGCCCCGCACCGTCAGCCGCAAGGCCCAGATCATCGGCGGCGCGATCGCCCTGGCGGTGCTGGCGGGCGTCGTCTGGCTGGCCTGGACGCTGATGCACGCCGCGCCGAGCGGCGGCGCGGCCGGCGGTGGCGGCTTTGGCGGCGGACCGGGCGGCGGCGGCGGACGGCGCGGCCCCGCC
>NZ_AKKF01000068.1 GCF_000281955.1 Caulobacter sp. AP07
CCGGCTTCCCGCCGTTCTCGGCCGGGACCTTCACGCGCAACAACACCAGCGCCTATCTCAACGTCGAGCAGAGCCTGACGGAGAAGTGG
The DNA here is from genome assembly GCF_000281955.1 of Caulobacter sp. AP07. Classification (GTDB taxonomy): domain Bacteria; phylum Pseudomonadota; class Alphaproteobacteria; order Caulobacterales; family Caulobacteraceae; genus Caulobacter. The sequence continues at coordinate 90 of NZ_AKKF01000068.1, forward strand.
GAGGTCGCCCTGGCCGGGCGGTTCGAACACTATTCGGACTTCGGCAACGCCAAGACCTTCAAGCTCTCCAGCCGCTACGCGGTCACGCCCTGGCTGGCGGTGCGCGGCACGGCCAGCACCGGGTTCCGGGCGCCGTCGCTGCAACAGCAGCACTACGCCTCGTCCAGCACCATCGGCGTCATCGTGCCGCCGGCCACCACCACCCAGCTCTATCCGGTGCAACTGCTGCCGCCGGACAACCCGGCCGCCATCGCCCTGGGCGCCAAGCCGCTGGAGGCCGAGAAGTCGACCAACTATTCGGTCGGCCTGGTCGCCCGCCCCCTGCCCCGGCTGAACGTCACGCTCGACGTCTATGAGATCAAGATCGACAACCGCATCCTGCAGAGCGGCACGCTGGGCCCGAACGCGGCGGTCAGCGCGGCCCTGGCCAGCCAGAACCTCAATCCCCAGCAGGCGGCGTTCTACTACGGCAATTTCGCCGACACCTCGACGCGCGGAGTCGACTTCGTCGCCGACTACCGGACCGATTTCGGCGACTTCGGCTCGGTGCGCTGGACCTTCTCGGCCAACCACAACAAGAGCAAGTTCGACCGCATCGTCTCGCCGCCGCCGGCCCTGGCGGCCGCCGGGATCGTCTATATCGACCGCGTGAAGATCGGCGACCTGACGGTCGGCACGCCCAAGGACAAGTACATCCTCGGCGCCGACTGGACCCTGGGCAAGTTCGACACCAACCTGCGCCTGACCCGCTACGGCGAGGTCATCCAGCGCACCGCCCTGGCCGCCAATGACGAGACCGTCAGCCCCAAGCTGATCGTCGACCTCGACCTCAGCTACGCGGCCACCGACAACATCACGCTCAGCGTCGGGGCCAACAACCTGCTGGACGCCTATCCCGACAGCGTCCGGGCCGCCAACCGCGGCACGCCCGCCTTCGCCTATTACAACCAGTACTCCCCCTACGGGATCAGCGGCGGCTTCTACTACGCCCGGGTCGCCGCGCGCTTCTAGGCTCTTGTTCGCCGGCCCGGGCTGCAAACCGGGCCGGCCTTTTCTCGTGGGTTGACGTGATGACCAAGGATTCCTCGAACGGCGTCAGCCGTCGTCGGCTGTTCTCGCTGGGCGGCGGGGCGATCGCCGCCACCGGCGTCGCCGCCCTGGCGCCGCCCCCGGCCGAGGCCGCCGGGAAGGCGCCGACCGACGACACGCGGTTCGCCACGGCCGTCGAAGGCACCAACATCTGCGCCAGGGTCTCGCCGGACGGCGCGACGCTTGCCTTCGACGTCTACGCCATGCTCTGGCTGATGCCCGTGGCCGGCGGCCCGGCCCGGCGGCTGACCGACGACATCTTCGAGATCGCCCAGCCCGACTGGTCGCCGGACGGCAAGAGCCTGATCTTCCAGTCCTATCGCGACGGCAATTTCCACATCTGGACGATCGGGGCCGACGGCGCCGGCCTCAGGCAGCTGACCCGCGGCGCCTTCGATTGCCGCGAGCCGCGCTATTCCCCGGACGGCCGCAGGATCGCCTTCTCGTCCGATCGCGGCGGCCGCTACGGCGTCCACGTCCTCGACCTGGCCAGCGGGGCGATCACGCCGTTCAGCAGCGGGCCGGGCGACGAGTTCGAGCCGTCCTGGTCGCCCGACGGCCAGAGCATCGCCTTCACTGTCGACAAGACGCGGATCGACGTCCAGGACGCCGCCGGCGCGCGCCGCACGGTCGGCAAGGTCAAGGCCTCGACCGACCGCTTCAACGCCGCCTCGGTGGCCAGCCCCGCCTTCACCCCGGACGGCGGCGACGTGGTCTACACGGCGATCGAGGACGGCAAGGCCGAGCTGCGCAACGCGGCCGGCGCACTGGTGCGGGGCGAGGACGTGTTTCCGTTCCGGGTGTCGTGGCTGCCGTCGGGCGAGTTCGTCTACACCGCCGACGGCAAGATCAAGCGGCGCTCCGCGACGTCAGGCGCGGCCCAGACGATCGCCTTCACCGTCACCGTGCCGGTGATCCGGCCGCGCTACGAGAAGAAGAGCCGCGACTTCCTGTCGACCCGAACCCGCCCGGTGGTCGGGATCGGCAGCCCCGCCTTGTCACCGGACGGCCGGCAGATCGTGTTCCGGGCCCTCAACGACCTCTACCTGTTGCCGGTCGGCGGCAAGGCCCAGGCCCTGACCCAGGATCGGTTCTCCAAGGTCGATCCGGCCTGGTCGCCCGACGGCAAGATCCTGGCCTATTCGACCGACAAGGGCGGCAGCCTGGACATCTGGCTGCGCGACATGGCCACCGGCCAGGCCCGGCAGCTGACCCGGTTCGACGGCGCGGCGGTGTCCGGCGCCTGGTCGCGCGACGGCAAGTCGATCGCCTTCCTCGGCCAGAACGGCGGGTTGTTCGTCGCCGACGCGGCGACGGGCGAGACCCGGCGCCTCTACGCCGACATCTGGGAACCGGGCAAGCCCAGCTGGGGTCCGGGCGACAAGACCATCGCCTACGCCGCCTTCAAGCCCTATTCGGCCCGGTTCCGCGAGGGGCTGAGCGAGATCCTCACCGTCGACGTCGAGACCGGCAAGGGGACCTATGCGCCGATCCTGCCGGACCGTTCGCTGGGCACGCGCGGCGACGACGGCCCGGCCTGGTCGCCGGACGGAACCCGCCTGGCCTTCGTGTTCGCCAGCCGCCTGCACGTCGCCCCGGTGGACGCGACCGGCAAGCTGACGGCTCCGCCGCGCGCGATCAATGACGAGGTGACCGACGCCGTCAGCTGGAGCGGAGACGGCAAGACGCTGCTCTACCTGTCGGCCGGGGAGCTGAAGCTGATCCCGGCCGAGGGCGGCGCGCCCCGGACCGTGCCGCATGGCCTGACCTGGGCCAATGTCCGCCCCAAGGGCAAGCTGCTGGTCCAGGCCGGCCGGCTGTGGGACGGCAAGTCGCCCGAGACGCGCCCGGACGCCGACGTGCTGATCGACGGTGGCCGCATCGTCGGCGTCGGCCAGCGCGGAAGCTTCACGGCGCCCGACGCCCAGATCGTCGACGCCACCGCCGCCTCGGTCATGCCCGGCCTGATCGACATGCACACCCACCGCCAGATGCAGGGCTACGGCTATGGCGACCGCGAGGGTCGGCTGTGGCTGTCGCTGGGGGTGACCACCACCCGCTCGCCCGGCGGCCCGGCCTATCACACGGTCGAGGACCAGGAGGCCATCGAGTCCGGCGCGCGCCTCGGTCCACGCTATTACGCGACCGGCGAGGCCATCGACGGTTCGCGGATCTTCTACAACTTCATGCGACCGGTCACCGAGCCGGGCCAGATGGCGCTGGAGATGAAGCGGGCCGAGGCGCTGTCCTACGACCTGATCAAGACCTATGTCCGGCTGTCGGGCGAGCGCCAGAAGGAGGTGGTCGCCTGGGCCCATGCCAAGGGCCTGCCCCTGACCTCGCACTACCACTATCCGGCCCTGGGCCTGGGCATGGACGGCATGGAGCACCTGGGGGCCACCAGCCGCACCGGCTATTCGCGGACGGTCAGCGCCCTGGGCGTGACCTACCAGGACGTCACCGCCGCCTTCCTGGCCAGCCGCGCGGCCCGCACCCCGACCCTGTTCACCTCGACCGCCCTGCTGGCCGACGACCGCTCGCTGGTCGACGACCCGCGCATCCGGGCGCTGTATCCGCCGTGGGAATACGCGCGGCTGCAGGAGCGGGCCAAGCAGATGGCGGGCATGGACCGCACCACGATCCTGGCCTCGCTGCAGCGCAACGTCGCCGAGGTGGCGCGCACCGTGCGGGCCGGCGGCCGCATTGTCACCGGCACCGACTCGCCGATCGACTTCAACGCCGTCAGCCTGCACATGAACCTGCGGGCCATGGTCCGCTACGGCATGACGCCGTACGAGGCGCTGGTCACCGCCACCAGCGCCTCGGGCGAGTATCTGGACGAACCGGTCGGGGTGATCGCGCCGGGGGCCTATGCCGACCTGGTGGTGGTCGACGGCGATCCCCTGTCCCGCATCGAGGACGCCGCCAAGGTCGCCAAGGTGATCAAGCATGGCCAGGTCCACACCGTCGCCGAACTGATCGCGCCGTTCGCGGGCCAGGCCGTTCACGCGGCCCTGGACGACCGCCGCCGGTTCGTTTGCGAGGCGCCGTCCGAATACTGGTGGCACGACCCGGCCTTCCTGGCGCACGCTCGCGCCTCCTGCTGCGACGGGGCCTGTGGCTTCGCGCCGGGCATGGGCGTTCAGATCTAGCTTTCCTTTCCATTTGAGATCGCTTGGGGACGACGATGGGCATTTCGCGACGCAATTTCCTGACGGCGGTCGGTTCGGCCGGCGGCTACGGCGCGCTCTATACGACCATGATGGGGCTGGGCCTGCTGGCCGCGCCGCGGGCCTATGCCGGCGCGCCGAAGCTGCCGGCGGGCAGCGGCGCGGGCCGGTCGGTGGCCATCCTCGGCGCGGGGATCGCCGGCCTGGTGGCCGCCTACGAGCTGCGCAAGGCGGGCTACGCCGTCACGGTGCTGGAAGCCCGCGACCGGCCGGGCGGCCGGGCCTGGTCGGTGCGTTCGGGTTCGAAGATCATCCAGACCGGTCGCCCCGACCAGGTCGTCGACTGGGCCGAGGGCAAGCACGCCTATTTCAACGCCGGCCCCGCCCGCATCCCGCAATGGCACCACGCCATCCTCGGCTACTGCCAGGAGCTGGGCGTGCCGCTGGAGGTGATGGTCAACGCCAACCGTTCGGCCAAGCTGGACTTCGCCGGCCAGGTGGTCACCGAGGGCCGCGCGGTCAACGACACCCGCGGGGCCTTCACCGAACTGCTGGCCAAGGCCGTCGACAAGGGGGCGCTGGACCAGGAACTGACCGGCGTCGATAAGCAGAAGCTGCTGGGCTACCTGTCGGCCTATGGCGACCTTTCCAAGGACAACGTCTATGCCGGCTCGACCCGCGCCGGCTTCACCGCCTCGCCGGGCGGCTACGACCACCCGCCCAAGGGCGGCGACCCGCTGCGCATGGTCGACATGATGAAATCGCGGTTCTGGGGCGCCAGCCTGATCTTCGAGGAGATCATCGACATGCAGGCCACCATGCTGCAGCCGGTCGGCGGCATGGACCGGATTTCCTACGCGCTCTACGAGCAGGTCAAGCCGGCGGTGAAGTTCGAGGCCGTGGTCAAGCAACTGCGCAAGACGAAGAAGGGCGTGAGGATCGTCTATGCCGACGCCTCGGGCGAGCACGCCCTGGACGCCGACTTCTGCATCTGCACCATCCCCCTGCCCGTCCTGTCGAAGATCCCGTCCGACTTTTCGCCGCGCGTGAAACAGGCGATCGCGGCGGCCGAATACCACCACGGCACCAAGGTGGCCTGGGAGACCCGGCGGTTCTGGGAACAGGACGACTTCCAGTACGGCGGCCTGGGCTGGACCGACGAGGCCAACGAGCTGGTCTGGTACCCCAGCGGCGGCATCGGCGAGAAGACCGGCATCCTGGTCGGCGCCTATTCGATCGGCTTCTCTGGTCCCGACAGTCCGCCCAGGTACGCCGGGATGTCGTTCGACGAGCGCTTCGCCCTGTCGCGCAAGGTGATCGAGAAGTTCCATCCCGGAAAGGGCCAGGAACTGGCCAAGCCCTTCACCGTCTCGTGGATGCAGACCCCCTACAACGAGGGCGTGGCGGTGGGCTGGAAGGACGAGCAGCGCGCCACCGACTACGCCGAGCTCTGCAAGCCCGACGGCCCCTTCTATTTCGCCGGCGAGCACATGAGCTACATCAACGCCTGGCAGGAGGGCGCGGCCCTGTCGTCGCACGAGGCCATCAAGCTGATCCAGGCGCGGGTCTCGGCGGCGTAGACGGATGTGGGTCGGCGGCGGGGTCGCCACGGCCCGTCGCGACGACCGCGCGGCGCCGGGTGAGTAGCCCCCCGCGCCCGAGACCATGGTCGTAATGGACTTGGGCGCAAAGTCGCTCGATCCTCCGCGCGGGCGGCCCGCGGCGACGCGACGCCAAGGCCTTCATCCCCCGCTGGAGCCACGACCATGGAACTCGGACGCCGCGACCTCCTCCTGGCCGCCGCCACGCTCCTCGCCGCCCAGGCCGGCGGGATCGCCCGGGCGGCGGACGACCGCAAGATCGGCTACGCCATCGTCGGCCTGGGCTCCTACGGCCTCAACACCATCCTGCCGCAGTTCGCCAACTGCGAGCACAGCCAGGTGACGGCGCTGGTCAGCGGCGACCGCGCCAAGGCGCTGGCCACCGCCGCGCGCTACGGCGTGCCCGAGCGCTCGATCTATTCCTACGAGACCTTCGACCAGATCCGCGACAATCCCGACGTCGACGTCGTCTATGTCATCCTGCCCAATTCCATGCACGCCGAGTACACCATCCGCGCCGCCAAGGCCGGCAAGCACGTGATGTGCGAAAAGCCGATGGCCGTCTCCGTGGCCGAATGCGAGGCGATGATCGCCGCGTGCAAGACGGCCGGGCGCAAGCTGATGATCGGCTATCGCTGCCATTTCGAGCCGTACAACCTGGAAGCCATGCGCCTGGCCCGGGCCGGGGCCGCCGGCAAGGTGCGCTATGTCCGCTCCGAGCACGGGTTCGTGCAGCGCGATCCGTCCAAATGGCGCCTGAAGAAGGCGCTGTCGGGCGGCGGTTCGCTGATGGACATGGGCGTCTATAGCCTCCAGGCGGCGCGCTACATGACGGGCGAGGAGCCGATCGCGGTCACCGCGCGGGACTCCACCGACCGCACGGACCCGCGCTTCCACGAGGTCGAGGACATGATCGAGTGGACGCTGGAATTCCCGTCCGGGGCCATCGCCAGCTGCCTGTCGATGTACAGCGCCAACCAGAACCACATCCTGCTGATGGGCGACCAGGGGCGGATCGAGCTGGAGCCGGCGACCCGCTATGGCGGCAACCGGATGTGGACCGGCAAGGACGGCCGCGAACAGGAGGCGCCCACCCCGCCGCCCGGGCCGGGTCGAACCCAATTCGCCGGCCAGCTCGACCACATGGCGCTGAGCGTGCGCAGCGGCGCCGAACCGATCGTCTCGGGCGAGGAAGGTCTGCGCGACATGAGGATCGTCGAGGCGATCTACCGGTCCGCGCGCGAGGGGCGGACCATCAAGCTGTGACAGCGCGCGAGCTCCCGTCGCGCGGCGCGTCCCTGGCGATGGCCTCGGAGGTCACGTTTTGCACTATGTCGACATCGCGCGACGCTCGTTATCGTGGACGAGGAATCGTATCCAGCCGCGAGGACCCCCGATGCTGCGAAGCCTCTTCACCGTGATGATCGCGTCGGGAGCCCTCCAGGGCGCGAACGCTTCGGCGGAGCCCTTCTACGACGCCGCGCTCTGCAAGCCGCCCTATACGACCGCCTCCGCCACCACCCTGTACGAGGCGGCCGAAAAGCTGGCCAAGCCCGACACGTCGCTGCTGACCGCCTATGTCTACACGCTGCCCGAGGACCTCGGGCAGGACGGCTTCAAGAGCCAGGACGTGGTCTTCGCCGGCACGTCGGTCGGCGTCCTGGTCCAGGGCCTGCAAGCCGACGCGCTGGCCGCGCGCTACCACCTCGAGCGCGAGCGTTCCAGCCTGCTGGGCGCCTCCAGCAAGGGCTACGCACGGGCGCTGCCGCCCGGCCAACAGCCGCTGCCCGACGCGGGAACGGTGTCGATCATCGCCCGGGAGAGCCCGTCCCTGCCCGGCAAGACGCTCCTGGCGTGCGAGTTCGTGTCGAAGGAGGACCGGCAGGCGCTAGAGGCCTACGACAAGGCCAGGAGCCAGTAACCCGCGCGATGCGAGGCCGGAGTCGCCCCACGCCTCTTGTCCAGACCACGGCAAGCCCCAGATTTAAGTCTCCTACAGGAGATTGGCTTGAATTCACCGTTCCAGGGTCATGAGGTCGAAGCCCGGCTGCGCCCGTCCGCCGACGCCTATGCGTTCGACCTGAACCGCGCGCTCTCCTCGGTCGTCGCCCTGGAGGCGCGTGTTCCCGCCGACGCGTTCACGGCCTCGATCCTCGGCACCGAGCGCCTGGGCAACGGCGTCGTCATCGGCCCCAATGGCCTGGTGCTGACCATGGCCTATCTGGTCACCGAAGCCGGGGACGTCACCCTGACGCTCAACGACGGCCGCCGCGTCCCCGCCCATGTGCTCGGCACGGACGCGCAGACCGGCCTGGGGCTGGTCCAGGCGCTGGAGCCGCTCGACCTCCCCGTCCTGCCCCTGGGCACGTCGCGCGCCCTGACGGCCGGCAGCCCGGTCATCATCGCCGGGGCCGGCGGGCGTTCGCACGCGGCGGCGGGCCAGTTGCTCGCCCGCATGCCGTTCGCGGGCTACTGGGAATATCTGCTGGACGACGCGCTGATCACCGAACCGGCCCACCCGCACTGGAGCGGCGCGGCCCTGATCAGCCCAACGGGAGAGCTGGTGGGACTGGGCTCCCTGAGCCTGGAACGCCAGGCCCAGGGCGGGGTCCGGAAACCCATCAACATGTTCGTGCCCGTCGAACTCCTGCCGCCGATCCTGGACGACCTGGCGCGCGGAAAGGCGCCGCACCCGCCGCGTCCCTGGCTCGGCGTGTTCACGCAGGAACTGGAAGCGCATGTCGTCGTGGTCGGCGTCACGCCCGGCTCACCGGCGGCCCGCGCCGAACTTCGGGCCGGCGACATGATCCTCGCCGTGGCGGGCGCGGCCGTCTCCGACCTGGCGGGCTTCTACACCCGGATGTGGGAGCAAGGACCCGCCGGCGTGGCCATCCCGCTGCTCATCCAGCGCGAGCAGGACGTCTTCGGCCTCGAGATCCGGTCCGTGGACAGGAACACGCTCCTGAAGAAGCCCAGGTTCAACTGACGACGCCCCCTACCCCGCCTACCCCGCGAAGAACCGCGCGAAGCCCTTGTCGGTGACCCGGGCCAGGGTCGCGCGGTAGTCGTCATAATGCGCGCCGCCGGCGGCGATCCGCCCGAACGCGGCGTCGGTCACGCGGCGCAGCGGGATCAAGGCCACCGGAGCGGCGGCCGGGGTCAGGTGGCTGCCGTGGCCGGCCTGCAAGGTGGTCAGCATGCCGTACATCTCGCCGCCGATCACCGGCCGGCCCAGGATGATCAGCCGGAACTGCCCCTGTTCGTTGGTGATCAGATAGGTGTGGCCCGACTGGTTGGACAGCGACACCATCCCCTTCTGGGTGAACTCGGCGTCCTGCCGCGCCGCCTCGCGAAAGGCCAGGCTGGACGAGGCGTCGTCCCAGGCGATCTCGGTGCGATAGGCGTAGACGGCGGCGGGGTCCTCGAACGACGGGCGCAGGGTCAGGTACTCACCCTCCAGCCAGGCCACCGCCGCGCGCGAATAGGCGCCCAGCGCCTCGGGCGCCAGGCCGGCCAGCGCGACCGGGGTGGCGCGGATCGGGGCCCGCAGCGGCGCGCCCAGCGCTTCCTCCAGCCGGATGGTGGTGGCCAGGGTGAAGGGCCGGCGTCCGGCCAGGGCCTTCTCCAGGGTGGAGATGCTGATCCGGGCCTGGTCGGCCAGGTGCTGGCGCGAGATCCGGCGCCGGGCCAGCTCCTCGCGCACCCGGGCGGCGATGGCCTGGCTCTGCTCGGTCGAGAGATCGGCTTCCGGCGTCGGGGTCATTCGGGAGTCCATACGAATCCGCACATTTCCGCACACTGCGGCACGGCCCGGGCGCCTGCAAGGTCTTCGCCGGACGTCCTGCACGGACTCCGCACGAAGAATGCAAATCGTGAGGCTCGCGGCCGGCGCCCGGTGTGAAGACAAGAGAGATCTCTCGCTTTCGAGATGAGGAGATCTTCCATGTCCGTTCCTGACGTCGGCGCGCCGCGCGGCCTGTCCCGGCCCCGCGTCGCCACCCTGGCCGCCCTCGCCCTGCACCGCAGCGCGGCCGGATTGCTGCTGGTGCTGGCCGTGCTGGCCGCCCTGGTGTTCTGCCGCACCAGCTTCGCCGCCGAGCCCGGCGACGTGACCTCCGGCGCCCTGATGATGCGGGCCCATGACTCCAAGAAGGGGGGCGACGACCAGGTCGTCGAGGCGGTGCGGTTGGGAACCGACATCGACATGACCGTCAGCGGCCTGACCGTGCGCACCCGCGTCACCCAGGCCTTCCGCAACACCACCAACCACTGGGTGGAGGCCGTCTACGTCTATCCCCTGCCCGACGACGGCGGGGTCGACACCCTGAAGATGGTGGTCGGCAACAGGGTGATCATCGGCGAGATCAAGAAGAAGGCCGAGGCCCAGGCGATCTACGACGCCGCCAAGGCGCAAGGGAAGAAGGCCAGCCTGGTCGAGCAGAACCGCCCCAACATGTTCACCAACGCGGTCGCCAATGTCGGCCCCGGCGAGACGGTGCTGGTGCAGATCGAATACCAGGCCCCGGTCGCGGTCTCGGCCGGCGAATATTCCCTGCGCGTGCCCCTGGTCGTGGCGCCGCGCTACACCTCGCCCGGCGCCGCGCCAACCCCCGACGCCAACGCCGCGATCGTCGATCCGCGCGTCCACGCCACCGTCAATCCGGTGACCATCACCGTCCACCTGCGCGCCGGCTTCCCCCTGGCCAGCGTGACCAGCGCCACCCACGCCGTCGACGTGCGCGGCGAACGCGGCGGCAAGGTCGTCACCCTGGCCCAGGGCAAGACGCCGGCCGACCGCGACTTCGTCCTGACCTGGCGGCCCGCGCCGCTGAAGGCCCCCAGCGTCGGCCTGTTCCACGAGAAGGTGGCCGGCGGCGACTATGTCCTGGCCCAGGTGACGCCGCCGATCTCGAGCCGCACCGGCCCGCCGGCGCCCCGCGACATCGTCTTCGTGATCGACAATTCCGGCTCGATGGGCGGGGAGTCGATGCGCCAGGCCAAGGCCAGCCTCGCCTACGGCCTGGCCCACCTGAAGGCCGGCGACCGCTTCAACGTCGTGCGCTTCGACGACACCCTGACGGTGCTGTTCCCCGACACGGTCGAGGCCGACGCCGCCCACGTGGCCAAGGCTCAGAAATTCGTCGCCGGCCTCGACGCCAGCGGCGGCACCGAGATGATCCCGGCCATGACCGCCGCCCTCAAGGACGCCCGCGCCGCCGACACCGGCCGGGTGCGCCAGGTGGTGTTCCTGACCGACGGCGCGATCGGCGACGAGCAGGGCCTGTTCGACGCGATCAGCGCCGGCCGCGGCCGCTCGCGGGTGTTCATGGTCGGCATCGGCTCGGCCCCCAACACCTTCCTGATGAGCCGCGCCGCCGAACTGGGCCGGGGGACCTTCACCCACATCGGCTCGACCGACGGCGTCGAGGAGGCCATGCGCCAGCTGTTCGACAAGCTGGAAAGCCCGGTGGCCACCAATCTGGTCGCCAGCTTCGAAGGGGCCACGGCCGACATGGCGCCGGCCGTCCTGCCCGACCTCTATCGCGGCGAGCCGGTGACCGTCGCCGCCAGGCTCTCGACCATGAAGGGCGTGCTGAAGATCAGCGGCATGATCGACGGCAAGCCCTGGGAGACCCGCGTGTCGCTGAAGGACGCCGAGCCGGGCAAGGGGATCTCCAAGCTGTGGGCCCGTCGCAAGGTCACCGACGCCGAGGTCGCCCGCAGCCTGGCCCAGATCAGCGAGGAGGACGCCGACGCCCGGGTGCTGGCCCTGGGCCTGGACCACCAGCTGGTGACCAGCCAGACCAGCCTGGTGGCGGTCGACAAGACCCCGTCGCGGCCGGCCGACGCGCCCCTGGTCCGCGCCGACCTGCCGCTGAACCTGCCGGCCGGCTGGGACTTCGACCTGCTGTTCGGCGGGGCCAGGCATGGGGCGGACAAGGCCGACGCGGAAGCGGGCCAACAGGTCGCCGAGCTCGACCTGCCGCAGACCGCCACCGACGCGTCGCTGCTGATCGTGCTGGGCCTGGGTCTGATGGGGCTGGGCCTGGCCCTGGGGGCCGGCGGCTGGTTCCTGGCCAACCGGAGGAAGGCGGCGTGAGCCTGATCGGCAAGATCGCGGGGGCCGCCATGCGGCGGCTCCCGTTCCTCCTCCCGGCCGGGCTGGTCATGGCCGCCGGGCTGGCGCTCTGCGGCCAGGGCCTGTGGATCCACGCCAAGGCCGGGGTCGCCCAGGTGTTGCTGGAGCGGGCCTTCGCCCAGTCGGTGCGGACCGGCCAGCCGGTCAAGCCCTGGCCCTGGGCCGACACCTGGCCGGTGGCCAGGATCGCCTTCCCCCGCCAGGGCAAGAGCGTGATCGTCCTGGCCGGCGCCAGCGGCCAGGCCCTGGCCTTCGGTCCCGGTCATGTCGATGGAACCCCCGCCGCCGGCGATCCCGGTACGGCCGTCTACGCCGCCCATCGCGACACCCATTTCGCCCTGTTGGGCCAGGTGAAGACCGGCGACGCCATCGAGATCACCCGCATCGACGGCCACGAAGCCCGCTTCGAGGTGGTCGGCGCGTGGGTGGTGCGCTGGGACGCCTCGGGCATTGACCCCCACGCCCCGGGCCGGAACCTGGCCCTGGCGACCTGCTGGCCGCTGGACGCCAAGACCCACGGTCCCTTGCGCTACCTCGTCTGGGCCAAGCCGTTGAAGGCCTGATTCAGGAGTTTCACCACGCCAGGGGGCGTGGACAGTTGGTCGCCCCAGGCCTGGGAATGCGTCTTCAGCTCAAAAATTTAGTCATCCCCGACTTGTTCGGGGGACCCAAGCTGAATCCGACGCCATGTCCAGCGCCGCTTGGGTCACCCGCATAAAGCGGGTGATGACGGACGTGGGTGGACGTCGGCGCGGCCTCAGCCGCGCCGCCTTGATCAGAAGGTCGCGGTCAGACGAATGTCGGCGCGCCAGTCCCCGGCGTCCGTGCTGGGCGCGCTCTTCATGGCGTAGCCGGCGGTGGCCGAAACGCTGAAGCTGTTGGCGACGCGGACATCCAGGCCCAGGCCGGTCGATACCGGCTTGGACTCGGCGCCCGAGGCCTTGTCCTTGCCGTAGCCGGCGTCGAGGAAGGCGAAGGGCGCGACCGTCACCGGGCCGAAGGCGTGGTTGAAGACCGCGGCGCGCAGTTCGTTGCGCAGGACGACGCCGCGATCATAGGCGCCGTCGTCGAGGCTGTAGCCGCGCACCAGGCTGGAGCCGCCCAGGCCGATCCGCTCGCTCTCGGGCAGGGCCTCGGACGAGACCTGCGCGATCACCTGGGTGATCAGGCTGACGCCGCCGCCCACGCCGCCCAGGCGGGTGACCCGGTCGTAGGCGCCCTGCAGATAGACGTAGTTGGCCTGGGTCACCCGGCCGCTGGAATAGGTCTTGAACGCCGCCGAGGTGTTGGCGTCGCCCAGATCGCCGGGGCTGACGTGAACGGTGACGTCGACGTCGTAGCGGCCGAAGCGGTCGGGGCCGGCGTTGCTCCAGCCCGCATAGAGTTGATAGACGTCGATCGGTTGCGACAGCACCGCCGTCGCGCCGAAGAAGATGTCGCGCTTCTGGTGCTTGAGCTCGACGCCGGCCGACAGGTCGCCGGGCAGGTTCGAGAAGTTCGACAGGGCGGTGACGTAGCCGACGGTGAATTCGGCCGTCTTCTGCTTGATGTCGAAGGCGGCGACGGCGGCGTTGCTCTCGACCACGCTCAGGGTCGCCTCGATGGCCTGACGCGGGGCGATCGGCACGAACAGACGGGCCGCGTGGCTGGCGTATTTCGGATCGCTGGTCAGGCCGTCGCTGCCGCCGGTGAACTGGTAGGACAGCACCGTGTCCTGGCCCAGCAGGGCGCTGGCGCCGACGAAGTAGCGATCACGGCCGGTCGAGGGCGTGCCGGAATTGGCGTAGCCGCCATAGACCCGCCACGGACGGCTTTCGCGAACCTGGAGCTTCAGGTCGCTGTCGCCCAGGCGCTGGCCGGGCGTGAAGACGGCGTCCGCGCGGCGGAAGGGGTTGCGGTTCAGCCAGTCCAGGTCCTGCGCCAGGTCGTCGCCGTTGATCGGCTGGCCCGGCGCGGCGCGCACCCGGCCGGTGACATAGTCCGCACGCGTGCGCTGGCCGCCCTCGACCTTCACCTGGCCCAGGGAGAACTCGATGACGCGGAACTGCACCACGCCCGAGGTGATCTCCTGCTCCGGCGTCTGCAGGGCGACGAACGGATAGCCCGCGCCGCGATAGTAGTCGGCGATGGCCGCCTCGATCTCGGCGATCAGCTTCTTGGACAGCTTCTGGCCCAGGAAGGGCTTCAGCAGGGCCTGGCCTTGCGGCGTGTTCAGCCGCGCCACGGCGCTGGCGTCAACGCCGGAGACCGGGCCGCTGACCAGCGGGCTGGACGGCCCCAGCAGCACGACGCCGCTGAGCGCGGGGCCGATCGGCGTGGCGTCTTCCTTCGAAGCGACGGCGTTGGGGCCCAGCTTCAGGACGTCGGCCCCCACCGCGGGCGGCAGGTTGCGTTCGACGGCCTGGGCGTGGGCCGCGGTGGTGGCGGTCAGCGCGCAGGTCGCGCCGAGCAGCGCCGCCAGCCCGAAGGTGGCGGTGCGGGCCTTGTTCAGCGTGCTCATCAGAAATTGAAACCTTGGAAGTGGATGGCGCCGGACGTGGAGCCGCCCTGCGAATACGGAGCGGGGGGGCAGGTGTCGGTGGTCGAGCAGGCGCTGTCGGTTCCGCCGTCCTGCTGCTCCTGCTGCGACGATTGTTCGTCCTGGGCCAGTTGGAAACCGGCGCCGCCGTTGACCGGGTCCTGGGTCCCGACCTCCGGACCGCTCCCGGCCGCTCCGCCGCCTTCGGCGGGGATGTACGGGATGAGCACGTTCTCGACCGGGGGAATGCCCAGCAGGATCGTGAACACCGCGGGCTTGAAGGCGATGGCGTAGTTGCCGCCGGCGCTCAGCGTGCCCTTGGTGATGCCGTAGGTCCCAACCGTCTCGCCGACGTCGCGCGTCAGGTCGCCCGTCAGGCTGTCGCCCGCGATCAGCGGCCCGGCCACGTAGGTCAGTTTCGGGTCAGCGTCGTTGCGGTTCTTGGTCTGATCGTTGGCGGTGATCGCCAGGGCCAGCTGGGTGATCTGGCCGATCTGACCGGTCGCGCTGGTCGAGGCCAGGACGTAGTTGCCCGAACCGGCGCCGCCGAGGCTGACGCCGCTGGCGGTCACCGTCTTGCCCGCGCCGGCGTTCTTGTCGGCATAGGCCGCGCCGGTCGAGCTCGCCGTGACGACGTCGCCGGCGATCAGGCCGGTCAAGCCGTAGTTACCCGCGCCCAAGGTGGCGGCCGTCGTGCCGTCATAGGTCTTGGTC
The DNA here is from genome assembly GCF_000281955.1 of Caulobacter sp. AP07. Taxonomy (GTDB): domain Bacteria; phylum Pseudomonadota; class Alphaproteobacteria; order Caulobacterales; family Caulobacteraceae; genus Caulobacter. Next base: position 15,321 of record NZ_AKKF01000068.1, read on the forward strand.
ACCGCGCCGGTCAGGCCCGCCGTCAGGGTCTTGGCGTTGATCTGGCCGACGGCGGCCGAGGCCGTGGTCGAGGCCAGGACGTAGTTGCCGGCGTCGGCGCCACCGAGGTTGACGCCGCTGGCCGTCACCGTCTTGCCCGCGCCGGCGTTCTTGTCGGCATAGGCCGCGCCGGTCGAGGCGACGCTGACCGTGTCGCCGGCCACCAGGCCCGACAGGCCCAGATTGTTACCGAGCGTGGCGACGGTCGTGCCGTCATAGGTCTTGGTCACCGTGCCGGTCAGGCCCGCCGTCAGGGTCTTGGCGTCGATCTGGCCCACCGCGGCCGAGGCCGTGGTCGAGGCCAGGACGTAGTTGCCGGCGTCGGCGCCGCCGAGATTGACGCCGCTGGCCGTCACCGTCTTGCCCGTGCCGGCGTTCTTGTCGGCATAGGCCGCGCCGGTCGAGGCGACGCTGACCGCGTCGCCGGCCACCAGGCCGGAGAGACCCAGGTGATCGCCGAGCGTGGCGCCCGTCGTGCCGTCATAGGTCTTGGTCACCGTGCCGGTCAGGCCCGCCGTCAGGGTCTTGGCGTCGATCTGGCCCACCGCGCCCGAGGCCGTGGTCGAGGCCAGGACGTAGTTGCCGGCGTCGGCGCCGCCGAGGCTGACGCCGCTGGCGGTCACGGTCTTGCCCGCGCCGGCGTTCTTGTCGCCGTAGGCCGCGCCGGTCGAGGCGACGCTGACCGTGTCGCCGGCCACCAGGCCGGAGAGGCCCAGGTGATCGCCGAGCGTGGCGCCCGTCGTGCCGTCATAGGTCTTGGTCACCGTGCCGGAGAAGCCCGCCGTGAGGGTCTTGGCGTCGATCTGGCCGATGGCGCCCGAAGCGGTGGCGGAGGCCAGGAGGTAGTTGCCGTTGGCCGCGCCCGACAGGGTCAGGTCGCCGGCGGTCACGGTCTTGCCCGCGCCGACGTTCTTGTCGGCGTAGTTGGCCGCGCCTGAGACGGTGACCACGTCCTCGCCGACCAGGCCGGCCAGCGCGAAGTTGCTGGCGTTCAGCAGCGCCCCGGTCGCGCCGTCGTAGGTCTTGGTGGTCGTGCCCGTCAGGCTGGCGTTGATCGTCTTGCGACCGATCTCGCCCAGGCCCGTCGCCGTGAAGGAGGACACCGCGTAGTTAGCGCCGACGCCGTCTTCGAGATTGACGCTGACGCCGCCCGTGAGGGCCTTGCCGACGCCGGCGTTGGCGTTGGCGAACGTCACGTCGCCGACGGTCGCCACCAGGACCTCGCCGCCGACCAGGCCTTGCAGGGCGCCGGCGTACTGGCCGCTCGTCAGGCCGGCCGCGCCGTCATAGGTCTTGGAACCGGTGACGGTGGCGGTCACCAGGGCGCGGTTGATGTAGCCGATGTTGTTCGTCGCGCTGGTGTTGGCCAGCTCGTAGTTGGCCGCGTCGGCGCCGCTCAGCGTGATGCCGTCGACGGTGACATTATAGGCGTCGGCGCCTTCGTTGCTGCCCGAGACCTCGACCGAGGGAACCCGGACGAAGCGGGGCGGGCTTTGCACATAGTGGCCGGTGGTCGGACCGTTGACGCCCACCGTGTCGCCGTCGAGCACGCCGGACAGGCTGTAGTTGCCGTTGGTCAGGGTCGCGGCGCTCGTGGTGTCGTAGTTCTTGACCACCGAGCCGACCAGGCTGGCGTCGATCGTCCGCTTGTTGACGGTCAGGGTGTTCAGCTTGACCACGCGATAGGCGCCGCCGCCGGCCCGGACGGCCGTGCCGCCCGCGATGTCGATGGCGTAGGTCCCGGCGTTGGTGCGGTCACCGAACACGCTGGTGACCGTGGCGTCGGTCAGGATGTCGCCGCTGCGCAGCGATGCGTGGCTATTGATCGCCGGGTTGATGTGATCGCCGTAGGTCGTGGTGGTGCGCGCATCGATGAGCAGCACGTTGTCGGCGACATAGAGTTCGGCGAAGTGGGCCAGGTTGTCGCTGGAGGCGCCGGCCCCCGACCCGGTGACCCAGATGTCGGTGTCGAAGCCGCTGTAGACGTCGTCGAACTTGGTTTCGTCCTGCAGGTCCGCGGTGCTGTAGCCGACGTTTCCCTCCTGGCTCGCGACACTGGAGTCGCGGCCCATGGCGGTTAGGCTCGGATTGACCGTGGTGCTCCAGCGGCCGTTGTAGAGCGAACCACCGTTGGCGTAGCCGACCAGCGCCCCGACCTTGTTGTCGCCGGTCACCGTGCTGGTGTTGAGGACGGAGTTGAGGGAGCCGCCCCCATTTTCGCCGACGATGCCGCCGACCTTGTGCGTGCCTTGCACGGCCCCAGCGGAATAGCTGTCGCTGATGGCGCCGTTGTTGAAGCCGGCGACGCCGCCCACGGTGTAGCCGGAGACCGAACCGCGGAAGGCCGAGCCCTGGATGGTTCCGCTGTTGTAACCCACGAGCCCGCCGGCATAGGAGCCACCCGTGACCAAGTCGCCGCTCACCGTCGCGGAACTGCGGACGTCGCGGACGTCGCCGTAGTTCCTACCGGCGATCGCGCCGACCCGGCCGCCGGCGGCGCCGGTCATCGATCCGCCGACCAGGGCGAAATCGTGGACGAGCGCCCCTTCCTGGATCACGCCGAACAGGCCGACATCGGCGGCGGCGCTGTCGATCGTCAGGCCGGAAATCTGGTGGCCCGCGCCGTCCAGTTGACCGTAGAAGGAGCCGATGCTCGAGAAACCGCCGTCCCCGAACACGCTGCTGCCGCCCGCGCTGGTCTCGGCGGCCGAGAAGTCGGCGCCCAGGACGTAGGAGGTGCTGGTATTCAACGCGATCAGCTGCAGTTGGTGGACGTTGTTGATCGTCGTCGAATATTCGCTCCTCAGCAACGGACGCAGGCCGCCGATGAACGCCCACCTGGTGTTGTCGGTGAAGTTGTAGCTGCCCGGGTTGAAGGCCTGAGTGCGGGTCAGGCCGGTGACGTTGTCCGTATTGCTCGGGTCGTCGCCTCGGGCGACGGTCATGCCACTGGAGTCGGTGTCCCAGTAGAGGTTGGAGACCACGCTGCCCGTGTAGTGGCCGAACAGGCCGCCGGCGACAGCGCCCGACACCGCGCCGGTGGCGTAGCCGTCATGGATCTGGATGCCGGTGTCCATGGAGCCGATCAGGCCGCCGGCCCAGCCCGCCGACCCGGTCGCCGTCGCCGAGCCTGTCGAATAGACGTAGCTGACCTCGATGAGACCCGACATGGCGTGGCCGATCAGGCCGCCGACCTTTTCGGCGCCCGTCACCGCGCCGGTGGCGTAGCTATCGCTGATCTCGAACGACGACAGGTGATGCTCGTCCTCTTCCTCGTCGTAGTAGCTCGTGCCCTGGATATAGCCGACCAGGCCGCCGACCGCTTCTCCGCCGGTGACCTTGCCCGTGGCGTAGGACTGGCTGACGGTGTCGCGGCTACCGGAGTCGAAGCTGTTCATCGCGCCGATCAGGCCACCGACACGATCAAGGCCGGTGACGTCGCCGCTGGCCCAGCTGGTTTGCACGGTGTTGCCGCGGGTGGAGAGGCCGATCAGGCCGCCGGTGTTGAGGCCACCGCCGGTCACCGCGCCCTTGGCGTAGGTGTTCAAGAACGAGACCGAGTCGGCGTAGCCGACCAGGCCGCCGGTCGCGACCTGGGCGTCGTAGTCGAGGCCCTCGACGAACCTGACGGCGCCGGTCGCGTGGCTGTTGCTGAGCCCGAGGCCATTGCCCGCGTGGCCGATCAGGCCGCCGACCTGATACTGGCCCGCGACGTCGCCGCTCGCCCAGGTCTGGTCGTACTGGCCGCCGCCATAGGCCGAGCCCGCCAGGCCGCCGAAATAGACGCCGTCGCCGCCGACGTCGCCGCTGGCCCAGGAATTCTGGACGCTGGCGTAGCTGGACGTTCCGATCAGGCCGCCGACGCTTTCGGCCAGAAGGGGGTTGCCGTCAACGTCGACGCTGTTGCGGCCGGTGACCTTGCCGGTGGCGTGGGCCCCATCAACCAGACCGGACTGAAAGACGCCGACCAGGCCGCCGACGCCGTAGCCGCCGCCCTGCACGTCGCCGGTGGCGTAGCTCGTCGAAATGTTGGAGCCACCGGAGACGCCCACCAGGCCGCCGACAGTGTACGTGCCGGTGACGTCGCCGCTCGCCGAAGCCCAATTCAGCGTCGAGCTCTGGGCCACACCCACCAGACCGCCGACGCGCTCCGCGCCGGTGACGTCGCCGCTGGCCCAGCCCTCGTTGAGAGTCGCGTTGCCAGACATCAGGCCGACCAGGCCGCCGGTGCTGTTCTGGCCCGCCACCAGGCCGGTCGCCGAGACTCTCGTGAGCGCGACGCCATTGCCCTCTCCGACCAGGCCGCCGGTGTTGTCGCCCATGCCCGTGACGGCGCCGGTCGCCGAAGCGTCGGTGATCTGGCCCATCTCGCCATAGCCGACCAGGCCGCCGACCTTTTCGGCGCCGCTCACGGCGCCGCTCGCCGTCCCGTGGGAGACGTCGCTTTCAAGGGCGATTCCGACCAGGCCGCCGACCGTCTCGGCGCCCCGCACCGCACCGCTCGCCGTCCCGTAGGAGACATTGGCGCCGATAGCCATCCCGATCAGACCGCCCGTGAATCGCCCGCCCGTCACGTCGCCCGTCGCCTCGCCACGGACGATGGTGGCAAGGTAGGAGTAGCCGACCAAGCCGCCGGTGTAGTCGCCGCCGGTGACCGATCCGCTGGACGCGCTGTCCTCGATCGTCGTTCTACTGGCGTAGCCCAGCAGGCCGCCGGTCCCACCGTCACCATCATTGGTGACGGTCATGGACGAGGTGACATTGGTGATGCTGGCGGCCTCCGCGCCGCCGGCCAAGGCTCCGGCGTACTCTTCGCCCGCGGCCGAACCGGTCAGGTTGAGGTCGCGCACCGTGCCGCCGTTGATTACGCTGAACAGGCCGGCGGAGTAGCCCTCCACGCGCAGGTTCGAAATCGTGTGGCCCTGGCCGTCGAAGGCGCCGTACAGGACGGCGTTGGCGAACAGGCCGTCGGCCGAGGCCGAGGCGTCGACGTCGCGGCCCAGGGCGTAGTTGCCGTACGCTTCGCCATCGGTGTCGCCGTTCAGCCGTTGCAGGTCGGCGTAGCTGTTGACCAGCAGGTAGGTGGTGATGCTGGCGTCGTCGTCATTGTGGTTCTGGTAGCCGTTGTTGATCGTGGCGTAGTCGGCGTAGTTGGCGCTGTTGGTGAAGATGTTGACCGTGCCGTTCAGCAGGTAGGTGTTGTCGGCGAAGGCGACGACGCCAGTTCCCGCGCCGGTGTTGTCGGCGCGCAGGTCGATGGAGCCGCCGGTCGCCATGGCGGCGAACAAGGGAGACGTGGCGGTGGCGTCCAGGTCGCTGTTGATGACCACATCGCGGAAGGCGCTCAGCGTCAGCTTCCGGCTGCCGGCGTTGAGAATGACGTTGTTGGCGCCAATGACGATGTCGCCGTTGGCGGCGCCGCCGTGGGTCGTGACGGTGACGTTGGCGCGCCCGGCCATGGCGCCATTGAGGGCGGTCGCTTCCGCGTCACCGACGCTGAACGCGGCCGCGTCGATCCGCCAGTCGTTGGCCGAGACCTGCGAGCCGGCGATGGCGACCTGGGCGCCCGACATCTGGACCGAGGCGCTGGCCTCGATCACGCCGCTCGACTCGACGTTTCCAGCGCCGGCGGTCAGGAACACCCGGCCGTCCGTGGTGTTCTCGGTGATTGAGGTGGCCGAGATCAGGTCACCGACATTGCCGGCCAGGGCGTAGATGTTGCCGCCGTTGGCCCGCAGCTCGATCTCCGCCGCGGAGATGGCGCCGGCGTTGGTGACGGCGGTGTCGGACCCGCCGACCTCGACGACGAACTTGCCGTCATTGGCCTTGGCGTCGCGCAGCAGCACCTTGCGGCCGGCCGCCAGGCCGACCGTGCCCTGGTCGGCGGTGATCTTGCCTTCATTCCGGACCGTGGTGGCGATCAGGGCGACGTCGCCGCCCAGGGCGCCGATCTGGCCGTAATTGACCACCAGGCCCGCGCCGGGCCCTTCGAACGTCAGCGGGCCGCCGGCCAGGAAGTTGGCGTCGCTGACGTTCAGCGCCGAGGCCACGAAGCGGCCGCCGACATCGACCGTGCCGTTGGTGCCGATGATCACGCCGTTGGGGTTGATCAGATAGACGCTGCCGGTCGCGTTCAGCAGGCCGTCGAGGTTGGAGACGTTGGCCCCGGTCACCCGGTTCAGCGTCGCGCCGGCCCCGTTGTTGAACGACACCGAGTTGTTCTGGGCGATCGAGAAGTCCGACCAGTTGATGATCGCCTTGTCGCTCGTCTGGCTGATGGTCATCGCGCCAGGACCGGTATAGCCGATCGTCGCCGACCCCGAGGCGACGCTCCCGCCGCTCGGCAGCGCCTGGGCCGCGGCGGCCGAGGCCGCCATCATCAGGGGCAGCAGCGAGAGGGCGAACAACGACCCTTGTTCGAGATGGCGACGACGGGACATGCGGCGAGAGCTCCATAAGGATAGCGAATCCCGGCGCGCGCGTCGGAAAGCTTAGCCTTAAGAAGACAATCGAACAGCGTTCGCCATGCTCCCACGTCTCACCCTTGAGACACCGTGTCAGGTTCAGACACCGTGGAACCAAGCCGACACGTTGGGAAATGGCCCCCCTTACGTCAGCCGGTCAGTTGATCAGCTGATCTCGTTCATCAAGGCGTCCCATCGCCGACGCGAGATTTCGGCCCGCTCGCCAGTGCTGGTGGCCTGTCGAAGCTGTCGCCGGTACTCGCCCGGGCTGGCCGCGAACGCCGCGCGGAACAGGCGGCTCATATGGCTCTCCGACTTGAACCCGCAGGCCTGGGCGATGTCGGCCAGCGAGCGCGCGTCCGACGGATCGCCGAGCGCGGCCCGCAAGCGGACCAGGCGGCGAGCCTGGATGACGCCCCCTACCCCGCCTTCCGCCTGGAAGATGCGATACAGGGTCGCGCGCGAGACGCCCGTCGCCTCGCCGATGATCTCGGCGGTGAGCTCGGTGGCCAGGTTGATTTCGATGAAGCGCTTGACCGACTCGCGACGCGCGAACTCCAGCCGCCGAAGGTCGGCGCCGCGCCCCAGCTCGACGCTGCCCGCCGCCACGGTCAGGAGGTCGATGAAGGCGCGGGACACGGCCGGCAGGTCGGCCTCGCCGATCTCCGGGGCGCGAACCGCCAACGACTTCATGTAGTCGGCCAGCAGCAGGGCCTTGTCCTGGTCGATGACCCGTCCATGCAGGCCGGCCGTCGAGCCCAGCGCCGCCTGCAGCACCTCGCGCGACACGCTGGCGGTGATGACCCGCGCCGCCGTGGCGCGGTTGCGCATCGGTCGGGTCATGTCCATCAGGACGATCCGACCGGGCTCGATCCACCCGAAGTCGTTGCCGCTGTCGATCTCGTACAGACCGTCCACCACCAGCTGCACCGTGAAGTGGTCGAACTGGTCGCGGCGAACCCGCTCGGCGGAGCGTTCATGCCCCACCCCGGCCAGCCGACGGTCGAACAGCAGGATGCCGGCCAGCCGCCAGCCCGTGACCTCGGCGAAGAAATCTCCCTCCAGGCCGGTGACGTCGGCGCCGGAAGAGTAGAGGTCGCGATAGAGCTCGAAGTCCTGGGCCGGATCGGTCTCGGACGTGAACCGCATGAACTGCTCGGCCATTACGCGTCGGCCCCGTGGGTCTCGGCGGCCCGCACGACGCGCGCCCAGGCCTTGCGGCTGCCCCAGGCCAGCCCCGCGGCGACCACGGCGGCCACGGCGGTGGTGCTGAGCAGGGCCTTGCCCAGTTCGCCAGGGCCGAACACCCGATCGCTGAGCAGGCCGATCACCGGCGGGCCCAGGCCAAGCCCCATCAGGGTGGTGATCGCGAAGAAGATCGCGTTGGAAACGCCGCGGGCGTCGGGCGACATCCGCTGGAACATGGCCAGGAACGCGACGGCCGCCGCGCCGCCGAACACCGTCAGCATGAACAGGCCCAGGCTCATGGTGATCATCGACGGCGCCAGGCACAGCAGGGCGGCGCCCACGACGCTGAACGCCAGGGTGACGACGACCACCAGGCTGGGCGAACGGCCCGTCCGCCGGCAGAGGTCCACCAGGGCCCCGCCCAATCGATGTCCCAGCGGCGCGCCAAGGACGACGATCAGGCCACTGACGATGCCGCTGCGCGCCGGAGACAGCCCCAGCTCCCGTTGCAGCAGGGTCGGCATCCAGGCGCTCACCGCCTGGACCAGCACGATGACGGAGCCGGCGGCGATCAGATGGGCGGCGAAGGCCAGCGGCCAGGCGCGCAGCCACTCCAGGGCCGGCAACAGCGAGGGCGGGCGCGGCGCGGCGGCCGTCGCCCGACCTCGGCGATCGGTCAGCAGCAACGCCACGGCGACCAGCAGGTTGGGCAAGGTGCTGAGGAAGAACAGCACCCGCCAGGTTTCGAATCCGGGAAACGCCCCGCGCATCAGGGGCGAGGCGATCCAGGCCAGCAGGGCGCCGCCCAGCAGCATGGCCCCGCCGCGGCCCACGGCCGAGCCGGTGGTGAACACCGAAATGGCCCGTCCGACCCGCTCGACGGGCGTCCTGGCGACGATCACCGACAGGGCGGCGGGCGCCACCGCGGCCTGGAACAGGCCCAGCATCAGCCGGCAGACCACCAGCTGCTGCCAGCTGGTGGCGAGACCGAAGCCGATGCTGGCCAGGGTCCACAGGACGATGCTGATCGCCAGCAGCTTCAGATGCGGCGCGCGGTCCACGACCCGGCCGAAGGCCAGGGTCGCGACGACGAAGAACAGCACGAAGGCCGGGCCTTGCAGAAAGCCCAGCGCCGTGTCGCTCAGCGCGAACTGCTGCTTGAGGATCGGCAGGACCAGGGCCGGCAGGTTGCGGTCGGCCGTCATCAGGAAGTGAGTCGCCGCCAGCAGGCCCAACGGCGCGGCGGACGCGACGACGGTTCCGCCCAGGCGGTTCTGTTCGTTGAAAGTGAGCACCGTCATCCCCCCGGATCCTTGTGCTTAAGCCGCGGGTGGAGACGTTGCGCGTAGGCGCGTGACGATCACACCGGGACCGGGGCGGACACCCCGCTTCGGGCGTCCAGAGACGGGAGACTCAATCATCGACAACTCTGAGTTAACAGCGTTCGACAAGCGCAGACCCGGGTTCCCGCGTCAACGCGGCGCCCCCCGCACGTTGTGCGCTAGGACAACTTGACGCAGGCGCCCCTAGGTCAGGGTCAGCACCGGCGACGCCGCCGGGCGCAGCGACAGGCCGTAGGTCACTTGGCTGGAGCCGCCCCCCGGGCGGATGTCGAAGCCGTCGACCAGGGCCCGCAAGCCGGCGCGGAGCTCCAGCCTGGCGATCTTCATGCCGCCGCAGACCCGCGCGCCCGTCGAGAACGGGAAATAGCCGGCGGGCGGCGAAGCGGCCGCCCACTGGGGACGCGCCGGGTCGAAATCGAACGGCCGGTCCCAGCGTCCCGGGTCGCAATGCAGGCCGACGAACGAGATCGCCAGCGGCTCGCCGGCCGCGAAGCTCTCGCCGCCGATCGTCCGGCGGTCGCGGCTGAAGCGGGTGACGAACGGCACCGGCGGGAACAGGCGCAGCAGTTCGGCGATGAACGCCTCCAGGCCCCGGCCGCCGTCGCCGCGGTGGTCACGGATCGCGACCGCCAGCGCCGGCCGCCCGGCCAGGACCTGCGCCGCCCACATCAGGCTGGAGGCCGTGGTTTCGCTGGAGGCGATGATGTTCTGGATCAGCTCCTCGCCCGCGTCGAACCCCGGAATGTCGCGCCCGCGCCCGGCCAGGGCCGCCAGCAAGGCCTGAAGGTCCGCATCGGCGGCCCAGAGGTCGAGGATCTCCCGGCGCAGCGCCGCCAGACGGCGCTGGACGTCGTCGAAGGCCGCCGTCTGGGCGCCCGCGAAGGCGATCCACTGCCTCAGGGCCAGCAAGCCGCGCACCCTGATCAGCCAGTCCTGGTCCCAGGCGATCGGCCGGGCCAGGCCGAAGACGCCGGACACCACCTCGAGCGCGGCCCCGACGAAGGCGCCATAGAGCCCGTCCCGCCCCTCCCCGTCGCGATCCGCGGCGTGGGCGCGCAGATGCTTGCGGTAGATGTGCTCGACCGTCGCGTCATCGAAACGGACAATGTTACGGGCGTAGCTGGGCTGGGTGAGGCGGACCCGCGCCGCCCAATCCTCGCCATTGGCCGAGAAGCGCCCCTCGGCGAAGGCCGACAGGAAGTCGTAGTTCTTCGGGAAGGCCGCATGGTCCATCAGGATCGCCCGGACCGTCTCCGGATCCTGGACCAGCCGGATCGGGAACGCGCCGGCCGGGGCGTCGCCGGCCGCGATCCGGTAGAGCTGGGTCGCCAGGCCGTCGAGGCCCCGTTGGGCGACGACCTCAGGATCCACTGAGGGCGCCTTGCCGGCGACCCAGGATCGGCGGGCGCTTCTTGTCGGGACGGCCATCGAGGAAGGCGCGCATGCGATAGATCGGCAGGTCGGCGCAGACGTGCAAGATGCCCCGGATCAGGGCCGGCAGGTCGGCCGGGTTGTCGGCGATGAAGACCGTCAGGATCACCGCGTCGCCCTTGGCCCAGTCGGGCGCCGGGATCGGGATCTCGCCGCGCCGCCAGGCCTCCGCCTGCTGACGCCCCACCCGCAACCACCCGCCATAGGCCACCAGCCGGCCGTCGCGGATGGCCATCAGGTTCGCGCCGTGGATCAGCTGGCCCATCAGCACGTCGACCATCAACCCCAGCGAATAGCCGAGGAACGGCGGATGCTGGGCGACCTTTCGCACCACCGCCGAGAAGGCGATGTCGCCCATCGCCCCGACTTCCAGCCGCAGCGGCCCTGGCGGCTTGGACTTGAACATCGCGCCGTCGATCGCCGAGTCGGACATTGCAAATGGGCCCCCGCCCCGAATGGAAGGCCGAGGAGGGACCAAAGTTTCAGGGAGAAGTCCAGAAGCGATCGGCGAACGCGAACGCGCCGCGCCCGGAGGCCTGGCGGCCCGCCCTCACTTCCCGGTCGCCGGTTCCGGCGGGGCGACGTCCAGGACATTGGGATCATAGACCCACTCGACCGCGTCCAAGCGCGCCTCCGCCCCCACGCCGGCCTGGACGGCGATGCGGTTGACGCCGGGCCGCAAGGCCACGTCCGGCCAGACGGCGACATGGTCCTGGACCGGCGCGGTTCCGACCGCGACGCCGTTCACGGTCAGGCTAGCCTCCGGGCGGTTGCTGTAGACCTTGATGTCGGCGCGCGGCGCGGTGCGCATCACCTGTCGGCGGTGGGTGATGTAGACCATCGGCTCGGTGGTCCAGTTGGCCTGGTACCAGTAGTAGGCGTCCTTGGGCGTGCGGCGGTCGTGGCTGACCAGGCCCTTGTCGTTGACGCCCGGCCGATCGCCTTCGTTGCGGCCGTCCGAGGCGAAGTCGAACCCGACCCAGACAAAGCTGGCCCAGATGAAGGGGCGGTCGCGCAGGTCCCGCCAGTTCTTCTCGTGATAGAGCGCCTGGTAGTGCTCCGGGTGGAAGCCGGCCGTGGTCTCCGGCCGCCGCGCCGGATCCTGCTGGTGAAGAATGCTGGCGCCGGCCCCGTACTCGCTGACCGCCATCGCCCGTCCTGGCGTCTCGCGATGCACGCCGTCGGCCCAGGTCCCGATCGTCTCGCCCTTGTCCGGATACCAGCCGTAGTAGCGGTTG
>NZ_AKKF01000069.1 GCF_000281955.1 Caulobacter sp. AP07
AAACCCCGCGCCCCGATGGCTCCCGTCCGCAGGCCACGCGGAGCGCTCGTCTTCGTCGAAACGGTATTCAAAACTGCCAATCATCCGGGCGAGGCCCGGGCGCTTCGCACCCCCCCCATCCCATCGCAGCCTTGGCGCGTGAGCGCGGAGCCGTGCCCGGAGCCGGGGACAGGCCCATGGGCCTGTCCCCAACAGGACCTCCGCGCCACTAGGCCTGGGCCACCGCCCGTTCCTTCATGTGCTTGACCATGCCGATCGCGGCCAGGGCGTAGTGCAGGGCGGCCCAGGCGTAGAAGCACAGGGTGACGATGATGCCCTGCTGGGTCGATCGGGCCATGGCGTCGTGGCACGACTTGGCCAGGTCGGCGGCCGCGCCCTTGGGGGCGACGCCGCCGGGGCACTGGGCGGTGAAGCTGGCCGCGCCCGGGTCGGTGAACGAGCCGCCCAGGGCGTGGAAGATGGTCGCCGCCTGCGGGTGGTTGAAGTTGTAGTGGGCCAGGTGGTCGATCAGCCAGCCGGTGAACACCGGCCCGCCGCCCAGGGCGATCAGGTTGAGGAAGAAGAACAGCAGGGCCGTGGCGGTGGCCCGGCGGCGCGGCTCGACCGAGTTCTGGACGACGCCGAAGGTCGGGGCGAGGTAGGTGTAATGGAAGATGCCCGGGACCAGCAGGATCAGGGCCAGCATCTTCCAGTCGGTCTGCAGGTAGGCGGTGATGTAGATCGGGGTGCAGATCAGCAGGCCCAGGGCCGGGACCAGGGCGTACCACTTGGCGCTGCGCTTGCCGGCCCAGTCGGTCAGGAAGCCGCCGACCAGGGTGCCGACCCCGGCCGAGAAGCCGCCGATCAGGCCGACGATCAGGCCGACCTGGGCCAGGCCCAGGCCGAAGCCGCGGACGAAATAGGGCGGCACGAACGCGCCCGAGCCATAGGAGCCGAACGAGGCGATGGTGACGCCCAGCATCATGTGCAGCACCGGCCACTTGCCGAACAGCACCTTCATCACCGCGCCCAGTTCCTTGAACTCGTGGGCCAGGGAGAAGGGGGGCTTGGCCGGTTCCGGGGGAACCTCGACGCTGACGGCCTCGGGCTCGAGCGGCAGGTCCTTGGCCTCGGAATGACCGCGGGGCGGTTCCTTGACCAGCAGCTTGACCAGCACGGCCAGCAGGATGCCCGGCAGGCCGACGATGACGAAGGCCACGCGCCAGCTGAACTCCTGGGCCAGCCAGCCGCCGGCCACGGCGCCGAACATCGTGCCCAGGGGGATGCCGAACGAATAGATCGACAGGGCCGAGGCGCGCTGCTTGGGGGCGTAGTAGTCGCTGATCAGCGAATGGGACGGCGGCGAGCAGCCGGCCTCGCCGACCCCGACCCCGAAGCGGTAGAGGGCCAGCTGGCCGAAGCTGGCGGCGCTGCCGCACAGGGCGGTGAAGCCCGACCAGATGACCAGGGAGATCGAGATGATCGTCACCCGGTTCCAGCGTTCGGCCATGCGGGCGATCGGAATGCCCAGCAGGGTGTAGAGGAGGGCGAAATAGAGGCCGCCCAGCAGGCCCAGCTGGGTGTCGGTCAGCTTGAGGTCGACCTTGATGGCCTGGCCGATGGTGGCGATGATCGTGCGGTCGATGAAGTTGAAGGTGTAGGTGGCGAGCAGCAGCCCCAGCACCGTCGCCTTGTAGCCATTCGAATACAGCGGCTTGCCGCCGCCCGACGCGCTCGTCTGGCTCATACTGGGCCTCTCCCTTCAAACATTTGTTCTAATCGTTGGGCCGACCATAGACGTAAGGTCAACGGCAAGGCCAGAGGGGAAACGTCGGAGGGGCGGTCGCGGCGGTTTCGTGGCCTGGGGATGAACGCGGGACAACGGGCGGGGGCGGGTCCGTTCAGGGTGGCGGGTCTCTACTGGAGCCCTAGTGGCCGCGCCGGACGGCCGTCCTCCGAGGCCTCCCATGCCCGCCTTTCCCCGCCCGTCGCCGCCGCCGCCGTCCGACCGCTGCGCCGTGGTGGTCTCCCGCGCCGACCTGAACCGCGCCCGCTCGCACCGGGCCCTGGACCGCGGCGGCGAGGCCCCCGTCGAGGCCCATCCCTGGGCCTACGCCTTTCCGCGGCCCGCCGCCTGCGGCTGGCGTCGCGACTAGCCGACCATCTCCTCGCGAATGGTCTTCCGCGCCCGCCAGAACAGGGCGAAGGCCACCAGGCCGAACAGGGTGGAGAGGATCAGGGCCCAGCGCACGCCCTGCGCCTCGCCCAGGCCGCCGGGGCCGGCCAGCAGGTCGCTGAGCGCCCCGACCGCCACCGGCCCCAGGCCCAGGCCGATCAGGTTGATGATCAGCAGCAGCACCGCCGAGGCGGTGGCGCGCATGGCCGGGTCGACGATGCTCTGGGCCGTGGCGTAGACCGGCCCGTACCACAGGGTGCCCAGCAGGACCGGGATGGTCAGGACGGCGATGGCCGGCATCGGCGCGGCGACGCTGACGGCCAGGATGTAGAACGGGATGGCGACCAGCGAGGCGACGGCCGGCACGGTCACATAGGCCCGCAGGTCCCTGGCCCCCAGACGGTCGGCCAGCACCCCGCCCAGCCAGGCGCCGATGACGCCGGCCGTGCCGCCGATCAGCCCCAGGGCCAGGCCGAGGAAGCCGGCCGACTTCAGGCCGAAGCTGGCCGCCAGGGCCGCGACGTCGGCGCCGTGGACGCGGAAGAAGAACGAGGCGATGAACGGCGCCTGGCCATAGCCGATGAAGGCCTTGATCGAGGCGGCGAAGGCCACCAGCCAGAAGGTCTTCTTGGCCGCCAGCACCGCCAGGGCGGCGCCGAAGCTGATCTTCGAATGAGCCCGGGCGGCGAGGTCGGCGGCCAGCTGGCGGCGCGGCTCGACCAGGGTGAAGGCGGCGACCAGGGCGAACAGCACGCCCGGCGCGCCGGCCACCATGAAGGCCACCCGCCAGCCGTAGGCGTCGGCCACCAGCCCGCCCATCGCCATGCCGGCCAGGGTGCCCAGCGGCGTGCCGATCGAATAGAAGGCGATGGCGCTGGCCCGCTTCTCCTTGGGCACGTAGTCGGTGATCAGCGAATGGGCCGGCGGCGTGCAGCCGGCCTCGCCGACCCCCACGCCGATCCGGGCCAGGATCAGCTGCCAGAAGTTCTGGGTGAAGCCGCACAGCACCGTGAAGGCGCTCCAGGCCGCCACCGAGGCGCCGATGATGAACGGCCGGTTCCTGGTCTCGGCCAGGCGGGCGATCGGGATGCCCAGCACCGTGTAGAACACCGCGAAGGCCAGGCCGGTCATCATGCCCAGCTGCCAGTCGGCCAGGCCCAGGTCGCGCTTGATCGGCTCGGCCAGGATGTTGACCACCTGCCGGTCGAGGAAGTTGAGGGTGTAGATGATCAGCAGGACCCAGAGGGCGTAGCGGCGGTAGCCGGAGGAAACAGGATTGATCACCGGCGACGGTATGGCCGTATGCGCCATGGGCTACTCCCTCGAACAGTTGTTCTAATCGTTGAGGTGACCATAGACGCGGGGTAAGCCCAATGGCCACCCCGCATGCGCCCAAAGGAGTCCGCCATGGAAATCGTCGTCGGCACCAAGAAATGGTCCAGCTGGTCGCTGCGGCCCTGGCTGGCGCTCAAGCATACCGGCGAGGACTTCAAGGAGACCGTGGTCGAGCTGCGCCATGTCGGAACCTCGGAGGCGCTGATCGCCCAGCACTCGCCCAGCAAGCTGGTGCCGGTGGTCAAGGACGGCGACCTGGTGGTCTGGGATTCGCTGGCGATCTGCGAATATCTGAACGAGAAATATCCCAAGGCCCTGCTGTGGCCGGAGGATCCGACCCTGCGGGCCCTGGGTCGCTCGGTGGCGGCCGAGATGCATTCGGGTTTCACCTCGCTGCGCGGCGAGTGCCCGATGGAGCTGGAAACCCGCAAGACCGTGGCGATCTCGGAAGCCACCCAGAACGACGTGCGCAAGATCGTCGAGCGCTGGAACCAGCTGCTCAAGCGCTCGGGCGGGCCGTTCCTGCTGGGCAAGTGGTCGATCGCCGACGCGTTCTACACCCCGGTGGCGACGCGGTTCCGCACCTACGGAATCCACCTGTCGGACTATGGCGACACCGGCCCGGCCGGGACCTATTGCGAACGCCTGCTGGAGACGCCGGAATATCTGGCCTGGGAGGCCGACGCCCTCAAGTGACGGCGGCCTCTTCCGGGAACATCGCGAAATAGGGCTGGGCCTCTTCCAGCACCCGGCCGAACGACGGGCGGGCCAGCAGCCGGTCGAGATAGGCCGAGACGTTGGGGTGGGCCTCGCCCAGCGGCGCGACCTTGTTGGCGTAGAACAGGGCCGGGGCGGCGGCGCAGTCGGCCAGGCCGAAGGCCTCGCCCGCCGCCCAGGTCCTGCCCGCCAGTTCCGTCTCGAGCAGGTCATAGGCCATGGCCAGCTGGCCGCGGGCATGGGCCACGCCGTGCGGGTCCCTGGCGCCCTCTGGCCGGATGCGGTCGCCGACGACCTTCTGCATCGACTCCTGGACGTAGAGGTCGAACAATCGGTCCAGCAGCCGTACGCGCAGGGCGGCTTCGGGATCTTCCGGGATGAACCGAATGGGTCCCGGATACCAGGTCTGCAGGTACTCGATGATGATCGAGGTCTCGGGAACGGTGCGGTCCCGCGCCGCGTCGCGCAGCAGCGGCATCTTGCCCGTCGGCCACAGCGCCTTGAACGCCGCGGCCTCTTGCGGGTCGCCCAGATCGACCAGGCGCGCCTCGAAAGGCGTGTCGTTTTCGTAGAGAGCGATCAGCACCTTCCAGCAGAACGAAGCCAGCGGGTGCATGTGTAGCGTCAGGGACATGGGGACTCCGTGGATGGGGTTGGGGACACGCCCATGGGCGTGTCCCCAGCTTCTGGCGCGGCCTCAGGCGTCCTCGCCCTGGCGCTCCAGTTCCTCGGCCAGCTTCTCGTACAGCTCGCGGCAACCTTCCTCGCGCTGGGCGGGGATGTCGTAGCCGTCGAGGAACGCGCCCTGCTCGGTATAGACCAGCCGCGTGCCCTTGCCCTCGGGCTTCAACTCGATGGTGGCCACCGACACCGAGATGCGGTTGCCGTCGATGTCCATGGCGTAGGCCGTGACGATCCGCTGGTCGGGGACGATGTCCCAGTAGGTCGTCTCGTTGAGGATGACCATCTTGCCGTCGGGGCTGAACCGGCCGTGCTCCTGGCCGCCGACCCGGAAGTCGTAGGTATAGTCGGCGACCGGCCAGTTCTCGGACTTCACGAACCAGCGGTCGCGGGCCTCCGAATTGGAGAAGGCCTTGAACACCCGGGCCGGGGTGGCGTCGTAGACGCGGTTGATGACGAAGGTGGCGTGGACGACGGAGCGTTCGGTCATGGTCGTTTCCTCCTGAGGGTTAAGGTCAGTCTTCGTCGCCGGCCGTGGCGCGCAGATACTCCCCCAGACGGTCGAGTTTGCGCTCCATCAGGACGCGGCGTTGGTTGATCCAGGTCTCGGCGGCGCTGAGCGCTTCCGGTTCCAGCCGGCAGGTCCGCACCCGTCCGACCTTCTCCGAGCGGATCAGGCCGCTGCCTTCCAGCAACTGCAGATGCTGCATCACCGACGGCAGCGACATGGCCAGCGGCTGGGCCAGTTCGCTGACCGAGGCCGGCCCGGCGCACAACCGCTCGATGATGCCGCGCCGGCTGGGGTCGGCCAGCGCCTGGAACATCAGGTCGAGCGAGGGTTGTTGGTTAGTCATATGCCTAAGTATCGCGATGGCCGCGACGGGTCAACAAATAGTTTGTCGATTGCCTAAGTATGGGGCGGCCTCAACGAAAAGCGCCCCGGACGCGGGGTCCGGGGCGCTCGACGCAGGCCAGGCTCTGACGCCCGAAGGGGAGGACGGGCGGAGGCGCTGGCCGACCTCAGAACCGCGTGGACAGGGTGACGAAACCCTGGCGAGGCGGGATCGGGAAGGTGCTGTAGCTGCCGGCCGGCTGCGAGACGGTGACGTTCAGGTCGCCCTTCTCCTGGCCCAGGTTGGTGATGTTGGCGCTGAGCTTCAGGCCCTGGATCGGCCAGCTGGCCGGGGTCTGGAAGGCGTAGCTGACCTGCAGGCTGAGCAGCATGTAGCTGTCGACCTTCAGGTCGTTGGTGTAGGTGGCGAAGCGCTCGCCGACGAAGTCGCCGATCAGCTGGGCCTCGAAGTCGCCGAAGTTGGCGCTGGCCACGAACTTGTTCAGCCATTCGGGGCTGCCGGGCACCTTCTTGCCGGCGATGCGGACGATCGTCGGGGTGACGACGCCGCCCACCGTGGTCGAGCCGCTGGTGTAGTCGTCCTGATAGACCGAGCGGTTGTAGGAGACCGCGTCGTAGAACGAGAAGTGGTCGCCGAGGCGCAGGGTCAGGGCCAGGTCGACGCCGTCGGTCTTGACGCTGCCGACGTTCTGGACGATCGCCGCGCCGCCGACGATCGAGATCGCCGCCGCCGACGGGGCCACACCCAGCAGGCGGTTGCTGAAGTCGACGTGATAGATGCTCAACTGACCGTCCAGGCCGGTGATCGGCCCGAGGGTCAGGTCACGCTTGCCGCGGATACCGGCCTCATAGGTCCAGGCGGTTTCCGGCTCGGCGTCGCGTTTGAAGTTGTCGAACGCCGCCTGGCTGCCCAGGCTGAACGGCGACAGGCCGCCGCCGCCATAGGTCTGGAAGTGGCGCAGGTTCTTCTGGATGTTGACGAACAGCTCGTCGCCCGTGCCGGCCGTCCACACCGCGCCGACCTGCGGCAGGAACCACTCCTTGGTCTTGATCTCGCCCACCGGCAGGCCGGTCGAATTGATCAGCGAGCCGACGATCGGCTGCACCGGCACGCGGCCGGTGGCGTCCTGGACGCTGCTCTTGAAGCCGCCCTGCAGCACCAGGTTCTCGCGGATGCGCCACTGATCCTGGACGTGGAACTGGTAGACCTTGTTGTCGATCTCGCTGCCGTACTGAGTGATCAGCCAGCCGGTGGGCACGTCATAGGGCGAGGTCGGATGGTTGACGTCGAACGGGTACCAGCGGCGATAGGCCGACGACTTGTTGTGCTCGTACCAGAAGCCGGCCTCGATCTGGTGGTCGCCGACGGTGGCGTTCAGGGTCGAGATGCCGCCCAGGCGGTCGATCTGGTACTCGGTGGTGCGCGTGGCGTAGCCGGAATTGCCGAACACCTGCTTCAGGTTCTGGCCGGGGAAGTAGAAGTTGAACAGGGCCGGCAGGCCCGCCACCCGGATCGGGCCGGCCACGATGCCGCGACCATGGTCGTCATGGTAATAGACCTGGTTCGACCAGGTGACGTTGTCCGACAGCTTGGCGTCGTACTTCAGGTAGGTCAGGTAGTCGGTGCGTTGGGCGGCGCTGAAGTAGTTGCGGTAGTTCTCGCCCTCGGTGACCGGGTAGTTGCCGGCGGCGTCCAGATAGTCCAGCGCGGCGTGGAAGTCCGGATACAGGAACGGCCGCGTGTAGGGCTGGTAGCCGTCGTAGGGCTTGCCGGCCCGGCCGGGAATGTAGCGGGTGGTGCCGTCCTCGTTCGGCTCGGTCTTGTCCGAATAGGACAGGTAGAAGGTCAGCTTGCCGGCCTCGCCGTCGCGGACATATTTCAGGTTGGCCTGGTCGCCGCCTTGCTTGCCGTTGAAATCCCAGGCCTTGGCCTTCTGGTGAGCGTAGGCGAAGTACAGCGCGTTGTTCCCGCCGAACGTCCCACTGTCGAGGCGCACGAAGGTGCGGCTGGTGTCGTAGCTGCCCAGGGTCTGGTTGAACTGGCCGCCGAACTCCGCGCGCGGATCGTTGGTGAAGGTCTCGACGGCGCCGCCGAGGTTGCTGGTCGAGGCAGTGCCCAGCGAGCCGGCGCCCGACGACAGGATCACCCTGCCGACCACTTCGCTGATCACCGCGCGCTGCGGCGACAGGCCGTTGTAGTTGCCGTAGCTCTGGTCGCCCAGCGGCACGCCGTCCAGGGTGTAGCCCAGCTGCTGGCCGTTGAAGCCGTGGATGAACAGCGAGGTGTTCTGCTCGTTGTTGCCCCACGGGTCGGCGGTGACGTAGGTCACGCCCGGCAGGGTCTGGATCGCCTTCAGGGGCGAGAGGCCGGGCAGGATCTTCTGCATCTCCGAGCCGCTCAGCTGCACGGCCGAGCGGGTGCTCGACAGGCTGATGACCAGCACCTCATCGACGGCGGCCGCGGGATCGACGGCCGGTTCGGCCGCGACCGGGGCGGCGGGCGTGTTCTCGGCGGCGTGGGCCGCCTGGGCCATGGCCAGGGCGCCGAGCGCGCAGGCCGCCAGCAAGGCGTGGCGAGCGGATGTGATGGACATGGAACCCCTCCGACGTCGCCCGACGCGGGCGTGTAGCTGCGGGGTGTTAGGGCAAGCCGATGACGCTTCGGCGTGGTTTCCGCGAAGGCTTCGTGACGGCGCCGGATCGTCTGCCCCCGCTTTACGCACAACGAACGAAACACTCTGATACCGTCCTCGAAACCGGAGAGTCGCGGCATGCGGGCGCCGATCGCCAAGATCCAGGAGAGCGCCGACGAGTTCGCCGATCCGTGGGCCGCCCGTATCGTCGCCTTCCTGCGCGGCCTCGGCTTCCAGATCGACGCGACGTCCCTGGACGAAGACGCCTTCGTGCCGGGCGTGGTGGTGTCGGCCGGCCGGCTGCTCGTCGATCCGGCGCGGCTGACCTGGCCCGGCGACCTGCTGCACGAGGCCGGCCATATCGCCGTCAGCGATCCGCTACGGCGCGAGGCGGGGGTGTCCGACGACCCCGGCGAGGAGATGGCGGCCATTGCCTGGTCGTTCGCCGCAGCCCTGGCGATGGACCTGGATCCGGCGGTGCTGTTCCACGACGGCGGCTATCGCGGCGGGGCCAAGGCGCTGCACGAGAACTTCACCCTGGGCAGCTATGTCGGCGTGCCGATGCTGGCGATGTGGGGCCTGACGATCGAGCCCCGCCGCGCGACGCCCGGGGGGCCGCCGGCCTATCCGCACATGCTGGCCTGGCGGAGGACTTGCTA
Source organism: Caulobacter sp. AP07 (assembly GCF_000281955.1). Lineage (GTDB taxonomy): Bacteria > Pseudomonadota > Alphaproteobacteria > Caulobacterales > Caulobacteraceae > Caulobacter. Next base: position 9,034 of record NZ_AKKF01000069.1, read on the forward strand.
GGCTTTACGCCGCCGCGAAGTCGCGCAGGGCGGGCAGGCCGCTCTGGCGCATCGGCAGGATGAAGCTGACGGTGGTGCCTTCGCCCGGGGTGCTGGTCATCTCCAGCGCGCCGTCGTGCATCTCGACCAGCGACTTGGTCAGGGCCAGGCCCAGCCCGGTGCCCTGGGTGGTCTTGGCGTGCTGGCTCTCGACCTGTTCGAACGGCCTGGCCAGGCGGGCCAGGTCCTCGGCGGCGATGCCGATGCCGGTGTCGGTGACCGAGACCCGCACCCGCTCGCCCAGCGGATCGCGGCGCACCTCGGCCCGCACGGTGACGCGGCCGGCCCGGGGGGTGAACTTGATGGCGTTGGACAGCAGGTTCAGCAGCACCTGCTTGACCGCACGGTAGTCGGCCTCGACCTCGGGCAGGGACGGGAAGTCGATCTCCAGCTTCAGGCCGGCGGCCTCGGCGCGGTTGCGCACCAGGCGCACGGCGTCCTCGGTGACGTCCTCCAGGTGCAGTGGCTCGAACTTGAGGTTCATCTTGCCGGCCTCGATCTTCGACATGTCGAGGATGTCGTTGATCAGGGCCAGCAGGTGCTGGCCGGAATTGTGGATGTCGAGGCTGTAGCCCTTGTAGCGCTGGTCGCCGAGCGGGCCGAACATCTCGTTCATCATGATCTCGGAGAAGCCGTTGATGGCGTTCAGCGGCGTGCGCAGCTCGTGGGACATGTTGGCCAGGAATTCGCTCTTGGCCTTGTTGGCGCCCTCGGCCTTGACCTTCTCCATCTCGTACTTGCGGGCCAGCTCGGCCAGCTGTTCCTGGCTGCGCTCCAGGCCGGCGACGGCGTGCTGGAGCTGCTCCTCGTTGAGGCGGCGGGCTTCTTCCTGGTTCTTGATGGCGGTGATGTCGGCGGCGGTCATCACCAGGCCGCCCTCGGCCGTGCGCCGCTCGCTGATCTGGATCCAGCGGCCGTCGTTGAGCTCGGCCTCGCGCACGCCCTTGGCGCCGTCGGGGGCGGGCTGGTCGTGCTTGATGGCCAGGGCCGCGAAGCGGTTGACCTCGTTGCGCGGCGCGCCGGGCTTGAGCAGCTTGGGTTCCAGGTTGAAGACGTTGCGGTAGTTGCGGTTGCACATCAGCAGCCGGCCCTGGCGGTCCCACAGCACGAAGGCTTCCGACACGCTCTCGATGGCGTCGCGCAGGCGGTTCTCGGCGGCCTGGGCGCGGGCCTGGGCCAGGCGCTCCTCGGTGACGTCCAGCGCCACGCCGATGATCCGCGAATAGCCGTCCTCGCCCGGCTTGCCGAAACCCTGGCCGCGGGCGTCGACCCAGATCGAGCGGGCGCCGTCCACGCCGGGCACGCGGAACGAGACGTCGAAGGCCCCGTACATGGCGGCGTTGGCCAGGGCCTGGCGCACCTTGTCGCGATGATCGACCGACACCCGGTCCAGCAGTTCCTGGCCGCCGACCACGCCGCCGCCGCCCCAGCCGAACATCGCGCCGGTGACGTCGGACATGAACACCTGGTCGCCGCCCAGTTCCCATTCCCAGATCCCGCAGCGAGCGGCCTCGACGGCGAGGCGGAAGCGCTGCTCGCTGTCGACGAACTCCTTCTGGGCGGTCTGGACCCGGCGGCTCTGCAGCATCAGCAGCAAGGCCAGGGCGATGCCGACGGCCAGCGGGGCCAGCAGCGAGATGGCGCCTTCCATCACCTGGCGATCGACATTGGCCACGGTGCGCGGGCGCGAACCGACGGCGGCGAGCAAGGCGCCCTGGGCCAGGGGCTGGACGGCGACATCCAGGGCCTGGCCGTCGGACGACTGGCCGCGCAAGGCGGCGGCCGCGTCCCCGACGTCGTCGATCGACAGCGAGAAGGCCTCGCGAAGGTTGGTGGCCCCCTGGATCGGGCGGCCAGCGGCGGCGATCAGCCGGCCGTCGGCCAGCATCAGCGCGCCGGCCCCGCCCTTGGGGGGCTCGGCGAGCAGGCGGGACGGGTCGCTGGAGGCGATGACGAAACCGCGACCGCCGCCGGCCAGCGTGGCGTGGGCGACGTAGAGGCGGCCGGTGGTCCCGGCGCCGATCCAGACGCTGCGGCCGGAGGCGGCGGCGGCGCGGGCGGCGGCCTTCCAATCGGCGGCGGTGTCGCGCCCGGCCACGGCCAGGATGTCGGTGGGGCTGACCACGGCGACCGCCATGGCTTCGCCGCCGGCGGCGCGCAGGGCGGTCTCGGCGGCGTCGATCGGGGCGCCGGGGTCACGCTGCAACAGGTCGGCCGCGGCCGACAGGCCGGCGCGCTGGGCGGCGAGGTTGGTTTCGACCGCGCTGGCCGCCAGGCGGGCCTCGGCGGCCAGGGACGCGCCGCCCGGCGGCGCGCTGGCTTCCTGTTTCAGGCGGTTGACGCCGAAGGCGGTGTAGACGGCCAGCAGCAGCAGGGCGGCCAGGATGGCCACGCGCACATAGGCCTGGGAAGGCGATCGCGCGGCGCGCGTGCGGGCCGCGCCCGCCGCCGACAGGCCGGCTCCCGCCAGCCTCCCGGTTCTCGCCCCGCCACGCTCCAACGCCAGATGCTCCCGCGATCTCTGGCGAGTCACTTCGCCAACATGGTGAATCTAACGCACGCGCGACCGGCGCGTCACCGCAGAACGGAGGGTTTGACGGCGTGTGGGCCCTTTAGTCGCAACCTGCGGGGGACGAATCGCCGCAAACTGAGCGGAAGCGGGGCCGCAAGCCGTCAATCCAGGGCGCGGGAAACGAGTTCCAGCACATTCTTTGACAATTCGACCTGGCCGCGGATGCGCTCCAGCTGCTCGCGCATCAAGGCGCCGAGGGTCGGAACGTAGCGCCGCCAGGCGCCCAGCGGCTCGACCAGCCGCGCCGCCGTCACCGGG
>NZ_AKKF01000070.1 GCF_000281955.1 Caulobacter sp. AP07
CGGCTGCGGGCCCCCGGCCGCGCCGTGCGCCTCGGCTCGCGCGGCGCCGACCCGGCCTTCGACTGGGACGACCGCGCCACCTGGGGGCCGGTCCTGCGCGGCGTCGGCGCCGTCTATGTCGCCTTCCAGCCGGACCTGGCGGTTCCCGGCGCGCTGGAAACCGTCGAAGCCTTCTTCGCCCAGGCCGTGGCCAGCGGCGTTCCCCGGCTGGTCCTGCTGTCGGGCCGCGGCGAGGTGGAGGCCGAGCAGGCCGAACAGGCGCTGATGGACTCCGGGGCCGACTGGACGATCCTGCGGGCCAGCTGGTTCCACCAGAACTTCAGCGAGAACTTCTTCCTGGAGCAGGTCTTGGCCGGCGAGATCGCCCTGCCGACCGGGCCGGCGGCCGAGCCCTTCATCGACGCCGAGGACATCGCCGACGTCGCCTTCGCCGCCCTGACCCAGCCGGGCCATTCGGGTCAGCTCTACGAACTGACCGGCCCCCGCGCCCTGACCTTCACCCAGGCGGTGGCCGAGATCGCCGCGGCGACGGGGCGCGAGATCGCCTTCGTTCCCGTCTCGCCGGACGACTTCCGGGCCGGCATGGTCCTGGCCCAGGTCCCGGACGAGGTCACCGACCTGGTGATCTACCTGTTCACCACCGTGCTGGACGGCCGCAACACGCCGCTGGCCGACGGGGTGCAACGCGCCCTGGGCCGCCCGCCGACCGACTTCTCCGACTATGCGCGGCGCACGGCCGCCACCGGCGTCTGGGGAGGGAGCCATGCTTGAGCGGTCCCAGGTCCTCCTGACCTTCGCCGCCGCGATCGGCAGCGGCGTGGTCGGCGGCGTCTTCTTCGCCTTCTCGACCTTCGTGATGGCGGCGCTGGGCCGGCTGCCGCCCCAGCAGGGGGTCGACGCGATGAACGCCATCAACGTCACCGTGATCAACCCGGCCTTCATGACCGCCTTCCTGGGCACGGCGCTGGTCTGCCTGATCCTGGGCCTCGGCGCGGCCTTCCATCTGGACCAGGCCCGCGGCCCGCTGATCCTCGCCGCCAGTCTGATCTACCTGGTCGGTTGTTTCGGGGTGACCATGGTCTTCAACGTGCCGCTGAACGACCGACTGGCCGCGGTCGGTCCGGCCCAGGCCGCCGACCTGTGGGCGCTCTACCTGCGCGACTGGACGCTGTGGAACCACGTCCGCACCGCCGCCCCTGTCTTCTCGGCGGTGCTGTTCATCCTTGCCCTGAGACAGCGGTGACGGCCCCGGCGGCGCCGCAAGGATCGGGTGTCGCCGGGTCGTGGCCGACGTCATCATCGCGGGACCAAAGGAGCCCCCCATGGCCTTCGCCGTCTCCAGCCTGCCGATCGAACCCTTCGCGCCGCTGTTCGCGCTCGACGACGCCGCCCTGGCGGAACGCGGCGCGATGCGCGTCGTCGCCGACGCCCGGTTCGCCTTCCCCTGCCGCGTCACCCTTGACGACGCCGAGCCGGGCGAGCGGCTGATCCTGCTGAACTACGAACACCAGGCCGCCGACACCCCGTTCCGTTCGGCCCACGCCATCTATGTCCGTGAAGCCGCCACCGGGGCGACGGCGACCACGGACGCCTTGCCGCCGGCCCTGCGCCGCCGCCTGCTGTCGCTGCGGGCCTTCGACGCGGCCGGCATGCTGCGCGACGCCGACGTGGTCGAGGGCGCTGTCGCCGAACCGGTGATCGCACGCATGCTCGCCGATCCCGCGATCGCCTACCTGCACGCCCACTACGCCAGGCCCGGCTGCTACGCGGCGCGGATCGACAGGACGGAAGGCTAGAAGCCCAGGACTAGAAGCTCTGGCTGCTCAGGGCGATGATGGCCTTGAAGGCCCAGACCGTGCAGCCGATGCAGATCATCAGGGTCACGAAGTCGGCGAAGCCGGTGCGCGGCTTGGCGACCTTGCCGGTCTTGCCCTTGGAGGCCGCCGCCGCCGGAGCCTTCGCCCCACTCGCCTTCGCTGCCGCCGCCTTGGCCACGCCCGTCGCCCTCGCTGGACTGCGCCCGACGCGCCGCCCGAGCGCCCGTTAGACACCCCAGGTGCTGAAGGCCACGCTTCCAAAGGCGGTTAAACGGGGATGAACGCTGTAACCTTCCGCCCGCCGCCGCGAACTCCTGTTCAAGGATTCCTGGAGAACCACACATGGCGCGGACCACGATGCGACGCATGACCCGGATCGCCCTGGCCCTGGGCGCGGCGATGACGGCCGGGGCCGGCGCCTGGGCGCTGACCGCGCCGCATGACGCCTCGAGCGGCGCCCCGGGGCGTCCCGTGGTGCTCGAACTGTTCCAGAGCCAGGGCTGCTCGTCCTGCCCGCCGGCCAACGCCAACCTCAACGCCATCGCCGACCGGCCCGACGTCCTGGCCCTGAGTTTCGGGGTCACCTACTGGGACCAGCTGGGCTGGAAGGACACCTTCGCCCAGCCGGCCTTCACCGACCGCCAGCGCGCCTACGCCCGCGGCCTGGCCGCCCAGTTGGGCACGCCGCAGATGGTGGTCGAGGGCCGCGAGGACCTGATCGGAACCAACGCCCGCGAGGTGGACGCCGCCCTGCGCCGCGCCCGCCCGGCCATGGACGCGACGGTGACCCTGGCGGCGGGCCGGGTCGAGATCGGGGCCGGCCGAGCCCCCAAGGCCGGGGCCGACGTCTGGCTGGTGCGCTATGACCCGCGCGTCCGGCAGGTCGCCATCCAGCGCGGCGAGAACAACGGCAAGACCCTGCCCCACCGCGACGTCGTCCGCGAACTGACCCGCCTGGGCGGCTGGAACGGCGCGCCGGTGCGGTTCGCCGCGCCGGCGGCGAAGGAGCCGGCCCTGCGGACGGCGGTGCTGGTCCAGGGCAAGGACGGCGGCCCGATCCTGGCGGCGGCGCGGTTCTGACGCACGCGTCCTGCTGACACCTACTGTCAGCAGTCTCGACGCCTCGCGCGTCGCGACATTTGTTCGCATCTTGTTCTTGTGTTAATTGCCGTTCCGGACCCTACATATAGCCGTTGCGCCGCGCCCTCCCCGCGGCCCCCAAATCTCGCTCACGCGTTCCGGAAACCATGGCTGAACAACTGAACTTCATCCGCGTGCGCGGCGCGCGGGAGCACAATCTCAAGAACGTCAGCGTCGACATCCCCCGGGGCGAGCTCGTGGTGCTGACCGGCCTGTCGGGCTCGGGCAAGAGCTCGCTGGCGTTCGACACCATCTACGCCGAGGGCCAGCGCCGCTACGTCGAGAGCCTGTCGGCCTACGCCCGCCAGTTCCTGGAGCTGATGAGCAAGCCGGACGTCGACCTGATCGAGGGCCTGTCGCCGGCCATCTCGATCGAACAGAAGACCACCTCGCGCAATCCGCGCTCGACGGTCGGCACGGTCACCGAGATCCACGACTACATGCGCCTGCTGTGGGCGCGGGTCGGCATCCCCTATTCGCCGGCCACCGGCCTGCCGATCGAGAGCCAGACCGTCAGCCAGATGGTCGACAAGATCACCGCCCTGCCCGAGGGCACGCGCCTCTACCTGCTGGCCCCCGTCGTCCGCGACCGCAAGGGCGAGTACCGCAAGGAGATCGCCGAGTGGCAGAAGGCCGGCTTCCAGCGGCTGAAGATCGACGGCGAGTTCTACCCGATCGAGGACGCGCCGGTCCTCGACAAGAAGTTCAAGCACGACATCGACGTGGTCGTGGACCGCATCGTCACCAAGCCCGGCCTGGAGCAGCGCCTGGCCGACTCCATGGAGCAGGCCCTGCGCCTGGCCGACGGCCTGGCGGTGGCCGAATGGGCCAATGTCGAGGAGGGCGAGAAGGAGCCGCGCCGGCTGCTGTTCTCCGAACGCTTCGCCTGCCCGGTCAGCGGCTTCACCATCGCCGAGATCGAGCCGCGGCTGTTCTCGTTCAACAACCCGGCGGGCGCCTGCCCCACCTGCGACGGCCTGGGCGCGAAACTCGCCTTCGACGCCGACCTGATCGTGCCCGACAAGGACAAGAGCCTGCACAAGGGCGCGGTGGCCCCGTGGTCGCGCGGCCCGTCGCCGCTCTACACCCAGACCCTGCAGGCCCTGGCCCGCCACTACGGCTTCTCGATGGACGAGCCCTGGCACAAGCTGCCGGAAAGCGCCCGCCAGGTGGTGCTGCAAGGCTCCAAGGGCGAGAAGATCAAGTTCGTCTATGACGACAACGCCCGCAAATACGAGGTGGCCAAGCCCTTCGAGGGCGTGCTGCCCAACCTTGAGCGCCGCTGGCGCGAAACCGACTCCAGCTGGGTCCGCGAAGAGCTGGGCCGCTACCAGTCCGACACCCCCTGCGAGGTCTGCCACGGCAAGCGCCTGAAGCCGGAAGCCCTGGCGGTGAAGATCGCCGGCATGGACATCGCCCAGGTGTCGATGCTGGCCATCCGCCCGGCCAAGGACTGGTTCGCCGGCCTCGAAGGCCAGCTGTCCGACAAGAACATGGAGATCGCCCGGCGGATCCTGAAGGAGATCAACGACCGCCTGCGGTTCCTGGTCGACGTCGGCCTGGACTACCTCAACCTGTCGCGCGGCTCGGGCACCCTGTCGGGCGGCGAAAGCCAGCGCATCCGCCTGGCCAGCCAGATCGGCTCGGGCCTGACCGGCGTGCTCTACGTGCTGGACGAGCCGTCGATCGGCCTGCACCAGCGCGACAACACCCGGCTCTTGCAGTCGCTGCAAGGCCTGCGCGACCTGGGCAATTCGGTGCTGGTGGTCGAGCACGACGAGGAGGCCATCCTCACCGCCGACTACGTGATCGACATGGGTCCGGCGGCGGGCGTGCACGGCGGCGAGATCGTCGCCGAGGGCAAGCCGGCCGACATCATGGCCAATCCGGGCAGCATCACCGGCCAGTACCTGACCGGCGTGCGCGAAATCGCCGTGCCGGAAGACCGCCGGCCGATCAACAAGAAGAAGATGCTGAAGGTCATCGGGGCCACCGGCAACAACCTCAAGGGCGTGACGGGCGAGATCCCGGTCGGGACCTTCACCTGCATCACCGGCGTCAGCGGCGGCGGCAAGTCGACCTTCACCATCGAGACCCTCTACAAGGCCGCCGCCCGGCGGCTGAACAACGCCTCGGATGCGCCCGCCTCGCACGAGCGGATCGAGGGGCTGGAGAACTTCGACAAGGTCATCGACATCGACCAGTCGCCGATCGGCCGCACCCCGCGCTCGAACCCGGCCACCTATACCGGCGCCTTCGGGCCGATCCGCGACTGGTTCGCCCAGTTGCCGGAAAGCAAGGTGCGCGGCTACGGCCCCGGCCGCTTCAGCTTCAACGTCAAGGGCGGCCGCTGCGAGGCCTGCCAGGGCGACGGCCTGATCAAGATCGAGATGCACTTCCTGCCCGACGTCTACGTCACCTGCGACGTCTGCAAGGGCAAGCGCTACAACCGCGAGACCCTCGACATCCTGTTCAAGGGCAAGACCATCGCCGACGTGCTCGACATGACGGTGGAAGAGGCCGCCGACTTCTTCAAGGCGGTGCCGCCGATCCGCGACAAGATGGAGACGCTCAAGCGCGTCGGCCTCAGCTACATCAAGGTCGGCCAGCAGGCCACCACCCTGTCCGGCGGCGAAGCCCAACGGGTGAAACTGTCCAAGGAGCTCAGCAAGCGGGCCACCGGCCGGACGCTGTACATCCTCGACGAGCCGACCACCGGCCTGCACTTCGAGGACACCAAGAAGCTGCTGGAGGTGCTGCACGAGCTGGTCGACCAGGGCAACACCGTGGTGGTCATCGAGCACAATCTCGACGTGGTGAAGACCGCCGACTGGCTGCTGGACTTCGGCCCCGAGGGCGGCGACGGCGGCGGCGAGATCGTCGCCGTGGGCTCGCCCCAGGACGTGGCCAAGGTCGAGGCCAGCTGGACCGGCCGCTACCTCAAGGACGTGCTGGCCCGCCACGAGGACCGGCGACTGGAACGGGTGGCGGCGCTGAAGGCGGCCAAGCGGGCCTAGTCGAAGACGGCGGCCTGGTCAGTGACCGGGTCGCCGGCCAGGCGGCGATGGATGTAGGCGGCCGGCGCGACCTGGATCACCACGGCGAGGCCCAGAAGCAGTCCCTGCAGCAGGGCATGGACAAGCCTGGTCGGCTGGATGACCTGCATCATCGCGAGGGCCAGGGTCGGGCCATAGGTCAGTTCGGCGGTCAACTTGAGTCCCGAGATCACCTTGGTCAGGACGACGTTTCCGAGGACACCGACCCCGACCGCCATCAGCAACGTCACCAGGAAGGCGCCGAAGACCTTCCACGACCGGCCGCGCGTCAGACGCCACGAGGCCATGAACCGGAATCGACCGTCCCCGGCCGTCATCGGCCCCGCGAGCCACAGCCGACTCGCCAGGCCGAAGACCGCTGTCGCGCTGATCATCGTCAGCAAGGCCGTAAGAACGCTAATCCCGGTCACGCCCGGTCGGTTCAAGACCATGAGCGCCGAGCCGACCCCGAACGCCAGACCCACGGCGAACAACGCCGGGAGGGTCAGCAGGGACAATACGAACAGCCGCGCCTCGTCGCCGCCGAACCTCCGCCCCCGCCCGTCCGGCTCGCCGTCGCCGATCGCGCGCATGACGGCGGCGGCGATGATCGACATCGCCACGAGGAACGCCAGAAGGTTGGCGAAGGTCGCGACCATGCTGATCACGGCGGGCGTGGCCGGTCGCGAGGGCGTCGCCATGATGAGGTAGGTGGAAGCGACCGAGGTCAGGCCGCCGGCGAGGCTCGCGACCACGCCGACCAGCGCCAGCCCCAGGGTCGCCAGCGGCCGGCGGCGCAGCAGGTCGAAACCCGCCAGGACCGCCTGGCCGAACGCGAAGTCCCGCACTGCCCCGCCCCTAGGCGAAGGTGTCCGACACGTTCCTACCCTGCAGCTGGGCGTAGATGGTCGGGGCCGGGGCGAAGACGATCAGCATGATCAGCACCGACAGCAGGCCCGAGAACAGCGTCCGCACCATGCCGGCCGGGGTGAAGAAGGCCGCCAGCGAGGTCATGTCGGGATTGAGGGCCTCGCTCATCGCCGAGAGGCCGCCGCCCAGGCCCGCGCCGACCACGACGATAATCACCATCAGCAGGGCATAAACCACCATCGCCAGGACCAGCGCCACGAAATAGGCCCCGAACAGCGGCCAGAAACGGCCCTTGGTCAGGGCCCACGAACCCCGGATGTCGACCTTGCCGGTGTCGAAGGTCAGGACCCCGGCGAACGACAGGCGCACGGCCAGGATCAGCATCAGCGCCACCATGGCCATGCCCGTCAGCACGCCGAGCGCCACGCCCAGCCCGGCGCCGCCGATCGCCGCGCCGACCCCGCCGATCAGCACGGAGATGATCACCGCGCCGAAATAGGCGGCGACCAGGATCAGGTTGACCAGCACCAGCACGGCGGCCTGGCGCAGTTCGTCGGCGCCCAGGCGCAGATAGGCTCCGGCGCTGTCGTGCGGACGCAGCACCAAGCGGTTCACCCCGGCCAGCAGCACCGAATAGATCACCAGGCTGTAGACCGCCGAGAACAGGAACAGCGGGCCCATGCCCTCCATCGCCTTCAGGGTGGCCTGCGGGTCGCTGCTGGGTTCGCTGCTCAGCTCCATCATCGCCGCCAGTTGCGGACCGGCCAGCTTGATGGTGACGACGCTGACGATCAGCGAGGCGACGGTCATCAGCACCGCCCACACGCCCACCGTCTTCAGATGCTCGCGCGCCAGCCGAAAGCCCGACAGCGCCGCGTCGGTGGCCGAAAACTGTTCCATGGCGCGCGCCCCTGCTGCCTTCGTCAATTCCGACCACGCCTAACAAGGTTCCGGGCGCCGCGACAGCCCCGCCGACGGAAATCCCAGTCTGACGCCTTCCCTAGGCCGCCGGCGCCAGCTCGCTGGCGTGCAGGTCGTAATAGGCTCGGGCCGGGGCGGCGGTGAGGATCACCATCTGGATGGTGAAGAAGAACGGCGCCAGCAGCAGGTTGGCCAGGCCCGTCAGGGCCAGCATGACCAGGTTGGTCACCCCGCCCGACAGGCTCAGGATCGTGCCCGCGACGATGGTCTGGGCCAGGCCGACCAGGAAGGTGATCACGAAGGCCACCGCGTACATGCCCAGCAGATGCCAGAAATGGTGGTCGGTCAGCGCCCAGGTCCGCCGGAGCGACAACTTGCCCTCGGCGAAGGTGGTGATCGACAGCAGCGACAGGCGGATGCCGAACCAGATCGACAGGCCGGCCACCGCGATGGCGCCCAGCACCTCGACCCAGCGGTTGGTCTGCACCGCGCCCAGATTGATCAGCCCGGCCCCGATCAGCACCAGCACGGCGCTGGGCAGGGCGGTGACGACGATGGTCACGACCCAGCCGACCAGGGCGACGACGAACTGCCGCGCTTCCTCCCGACCGGCCCGCATGTAAGCCAGGCGGTGGTCTTCGGGCCGCACCACCGCCCGCATGATCGCCACGGTGATCACCGACTGCAGGGCCACGGCCAGGGCGATCAGCGGCAGCAGCGTGCCCTGGCGGCGGGCCACGATGCCGACCAGCTCGCCCAGGTCGTTGGTCCGCGACAGCAGGGCCAGGTCGGTCCGCACCGAGCCGCCGAACGCGAAGGCGACCACCAGGCCCAGGACCACCAGCATGGCGAAATAGCAGGCCGCCCAGGCCAGCAGGACCAGCGGCTTGCGACGCGTCATGCGGACGCCTTCGAGGGCGGCTTCGACGGGCGAGAAGGTGGTCATGGCTTGGCGGTTCCAGGGGTCGCGACCGGTTGGACCTGGTGTCGATAGACGTCGACCAGCGCCGCGGTCCAGACCGGGATGAGGTAGAAGAACAGCAGGCCCACGCTGACCAGCTGGGCCAGGGGCGCGCTGCGCGTCAGGCCGACCAGCACGCGGGCATAGCCCAGCCCGACGGCCAGGATGATCGCCGGCGCGATCAGCACCAGCCCCGCCACGAACAGGGTCAGGGTCGCGCCGCGGGTCAGGGCGAAGGCGCTGAGCACCTGGATCCGGCCATGGTCGACCGTCGCGGCGGGGGCCAGGGCCAGGCGCAGGCCGACCCAGGCCAGCAGCGCCAGCGAGGCCAGAGGTACGAGGCCGGCCAGGATCGCGCCCGGTCCCGACAGCGCGGCGCGCCAGGCCTCTGCCGAGGTGGCGTCGAAGCCGGGCGAGGTCGAGCGGGCCACGCCCAGGGCGACGCCGCCGATGACCACGAACAGCACCGCCATCACCACCGTCATCACCACGGTGATCAGCAGTTGCACGGCCAGCAGCCGCCATTCCTCGCGGCCCCAGCGCAGGCCGTTCCAGCCGCGCGGACCGTCGAAGGCGGCGCGGTAGAGGGCGCCGTAGGCCAGGGTCGCGGCGGCCAGTTCGATCACCAGACCCAGGAAGGCGATTTCGGGCGGCAGGGCGCGAGGCAGCAGGCTGAGCACCGCGCCGGCCGCCAGCGCGGCCCCGCAGGCCCGCATCCCTGGCGCCCAGCCGGCCAGTCCGGCGCGAACGGTGCGCCCGATCGCCGCCGATCCTTCGCTCATGAAGCCCCTCTCCCGTCCGCGATACGCGCGAACCCCGCTCAATCGCGGAGTCTAAGCGGTTCGACCCCGGCTTGGCGACGAGTCGCGGCGGCTGTCACGCTGAATTTCGACGGGCGTGGCCCTGGCGCCGCGCCGCGTCAGGTCGCCGGGGTGGCGCGCAGGTCGCGATAGGCCGTGGCCCAGGGCGCGAAGATCAGGGCCATGGCCGGGCCCGCCAGCAACGAACCCAGCACGGCGACCCCGGCGGCGAGCGGCCACAGGGCCCGCACCCAAGCCTCGGGCGGCTGCTTGGCCAATCCCTCGAACATCGGGATCAGCGTGGAGGAGAATGCCAGGAACCCGACGCCGGCCACGCCATAGACCACCATCTCCAGGGCGATGACGATCAGGGCCAGCAGCAACACCATGCCCAGCAGCGGCCACGCCTGGCCGCGCGTCAGCGGCCACGCTTCGAACAGCAGGAACTTGCGCTCGGAAAAGCTCATCGGGCCGGCCATCGACAGGCGCAGCATCGCCCAGACCACCGCGCCGGTCGCGACCAGGCCCGCCAGGACGGCGACCAGGATGCAGGACGCGGCTCCGGCCTCGGGGTTGGCCATGGCGCCGAACACATAGGCCAGGCCGGCGAGGATCGCGACCGCCAGCATCGCCACGAGGCAGACGAGATAGGCCAGCACGCCCATGACCAGGAACACCAGGCCCAGCCACAGCTCCTGCGCCCCCAGCCGCAGGAAGGCGAAACCCTTCTGGTCGGGCTCCAGCACGATGCGGAACACCGCCGCGGCGATCACCGCCTTCACCAGGGTTCCGCCCAGCCAGTAGACCAGGTTGAACAGCGTCATCTTGGTCTGCATCTGCATGAGCCGCGTCATCATCTGCGGATCCATCTCCGGCGAGCCCTGGCTGGCGGCGCCCGCCTTGACGAAGGCCACGAAGTCGGGAACCACCGCCCAGCCCAGGCCCGCGAAGGGCAGGATCAGGACCAGCAGGATCAGCGCGCCCCAGGTCAGCACCGCCACCGGCTCTCGCCCGATGACCCCGAACCCCGACGTCGCCGCGCCGCTCACCGAAAATCGCGCCATGTTCGCCTCCCCCAGTGTTCGCCCCGACGCTCGCCAGGCGAGCGCCGCGTGACTCTTCGCGTCAGCCTACACGCAGGTTTCGCCGAGCGACAGGCGGGGGTATGAGGACGGCCATGAGCACTTCCTCCACTTCCGCCCCGCCGATCCATGTCATCGGCGGCGGCCTGGCCGGGTCCGAGGCCGCCTGGCAGATCGCCCAGGCCGGCGTCCCGGTCATCCTGCACGAGATGCGGCGCGACGAGCCCTCAAGCAGCGAAGCGATAGGGCAAACAAAAATCCGCACGGACGCCCATCAGACCGACGGCCTGGCCGAGATGGTCTGTTCCAACTCGTTCCGCTCCGACGACTGGCAGTTCAACGCCGTGGGCCTGCTGCACGCCGAGATGCGCGCTTGCGACTCGCTGATCATGTCGGCCGCCGACCAGCACCAGGTGCCGGCCGGCGGGGCCCTGGCCGTCGACCGCGACGGCTTCTCGGGCGAGGTCACCCGCCGCATCGAGGCCCACCCGCTGATCACCATCGCCCGCGAGGAGGTCGCCGGCCTGCCACCCGCCGACTGGGACAGCGTGGTCGTGGCCACCGGCCCCCTGACCTCGCCGGCCCTGGCCGACGCCATCCTGGAACTCAGCGGCGAGGGCCAGCTCAGCTTCTTCGACGCCATCGCCCCGATCATCCACGTCGAGTCGATCGACATGGACATCGCCTGGCGCCAGTCGCGCTACGACAAGGAAGGCCCCGGCGGCGACGCGGCCGCCTACATCAACTGCCCGATGAACAAGCAGGAGTACGAGGCCTTCATCGACGCCCTGCTCGAAGGCCCCAAGGCCGAGTTCAAGGACTGGGAGCACGTGCCCTATTTCGACGGCTGCCTGCCGATCGAGGTGATGGCCGAACGCGGCCGCGAGACCCTGCGCCACGGGCCGATGAAGCCGGTCGGCCTGACCAACCCACGCGACCCGCTGGTCAAGGCCCACGCCATCGTCCAGCTGCGCCAGGACAACGCCCTGGCCACGCTGTGGAACATGGTCGGCTTCCAGACCAAGCTGAAGCACGGCGCCCAGGCCGAGGTGTTCCGGATGATCCCGGGCCTGCAGAACGCCCAGTTCGCCCGGCTGGGCGGCCTGCACCGCAACACCTTCATCAACAGCCCGCGCCTGCTGGACCGCAGCCTGCGCATGAAGGTCGCGCCGCGCCTGCGCTTCGCCGGCCAGATGACCGGCGTCGAAGGCTATGTCGAGAGCGCCGCCACCGGCCTGCTGGCCGGCCGCTTCGCCGCCGCCGAACGCCTGGGCCGGACCCTGGCCGCCCCGCCGCCGACCACCGCCCTGGGCGCGCTGGTCGACCACGTGACCGGCGGCCACATCGAGGGCGAGGCGCTGGGCAAGACCTCGTTCCAGCCGATGAACATCAACTACGGCCTGTTGCCGCCGATGGAGACCCCCAAGGTCGGCGACGACGGCGTCAAGATCCCGCTCAAGGAACGCGGCCGCGCCAAGAAGCGGCTGATGAGCGTGCGGGCGCTGGCGGATTTGGAGGGGTGGCTGGCGGGGGGCTGACCCCCATTTGCCCCCTACGGGCCTTCGGCCGTCTTCCCCCATAGGGGGAAGAGTTTAGAGCGTGTGGCTGCGCCCCTCGCCGCGACAGACGGCGCAGCCGCCAGGTGGGGGCAAGTGCCGGCTCGCCCCACCTAAGTAAGTAGTTTATGACTTAGCTTCGGGCGCCGTTCGCGCGGTTTGACGCTTGTCGAGGCATCGGCGGGCGGATCATCGTACGCTGGGCCGATCATCGCGGGCTTCGCAGCCGGCGGGTGCTAGCCATGACGTCATGGCTGGGAGACGAGCGCAAGCAACGGAGCCGAACGGGGTGGCGGAAACCTTCGAGCTTGGAACCCGGGCCAAGGCCCGCTGCGACCTGATGGGCGTCCCGCCCTACAGCGAGGCCGAAGGCATGCTGGTGCGCCGGTTCCTGACCCCGGCCCACAGGGAAGCGCTCGACACCCTGGCCTTCTGGATGGAGCAGGCCGGCATGAGCGCCCGCCGCGACCACGCCGGCAACCTGGTCGGCCGCTACGAGGGCGCCAGCCCGGACGCCCCGGCCCTGCTGATCGGCTCGCACATCGACAGCGTCCGCAACGGCGGCCGCTATGACGGGGCGCTGGGGGTGATGCTGGGGATCGACGTGGTCGAGGCCCTGAGCGCCGCCGGCCGCCGCCTGCCATTCGCCGTCGAGGTGATCGCGTTCGGCGACGAGGAGGGCTCGCGCTTTCCCGCCTCCATGGCCTGCAGCCGCGCCGTGGCCGGGACGGTCGATCCGATGGTCATGGAGATGACGGACGGCGACGGCGTTTCACTGGCCGAGGCCTTCGCCGCCTTCGGCCTGGACCCCACCCGCCTGGAGGAGGCCGCCCGCAAGCCCGGCGAGGTCTTCGCCTTCCTGGAAGCCCATATCGAGCAGGGCCCGGTGCTGGAGGCCGAGGGCCTGGCCCTGGGCGTGGTCACCGCCATCGCCGCCCAGAAGCGGCTGATGGTCCGGTTCACCGGCATGGCCGGCCACGCCGGAACCACGCCGATGACCCTGCGCAAGGACCCCGGCCCCGCCGCCGCCGAGGCGATCCTGGCCCTGGAGCGGATCTGCACAGCTGGACACGACGGCCTGGTCGGCACGGTCGGCCGGATCACCGCCCTGCCCGGGGCCTTCAACGTCATTCCCGGCGCGGTGGAATATTCGATGGACATCCGGTCCGAGGTCGCCGCCACCCGCGACGCCGCCGCCCTGGCGGTCACCGCCGAGATCGAGGCCATCGCCGCCCGCCGCGGCCTGGAGGTTTCCGTCACCCTGATGCAGGACCTGGCCGCCAGCCCCTGCGACCCCGGCCTGACCGCGTTGCTGGAGACGGCCGTCGCCGCCACCGGCCAGCCGCCCCGCCGCCTGCCCAGCGGGGCCGGCCATGACGCCATGGTCATCGCCGACCTCTGCCCCACCGCCATGCTGTTCATCCGCTGCGAAGGCGGCATCAGCCACAACCCGCGCGAAGCCGTCACGGAGGCCGATTGCGCCCTGGCGGCCCAGGCCATGCTCCATTTCATCGACCAGCTGGAACGACGCGAACGCGCATGACCCAGACCCCAATCCAGCCCCCTGGCCAGACCTTCGGCGAACTCGACCACCCCGCCCGCCTGCTGATGGGCCCCGGTCCGATCAACGTGCATCCGCGCGTGCTGCGGGCCATGTCGGTGCAACTGCTGGGCCAGTTCGACCCGGAGTTCACCGGCTACATGAACGAGACCATGGCCCTGTACCGCCAGGTCTTCCAGACGACCAATCAGCAGACCTTCCTGGTCGACGGCACCTCGCGGGCGGCCATCGAGGCGGCGCTGGTCTCGGTGCTGGCCCCAGGCGACGAGGTGGTGGTGGTCAACGCCGGGCGGTTCGGCCTGTTGCTGGCCGAGATCGCCGAGCGCTGCGACGCCAAGGTCACCACCGTCGAGGGCGCGTGGGGCACGGTGGTCGATCCGCAGGCCGTCGAGGACGCGGTCCGGCGCGTGCGGCCACGCCTGGTGGCCTGCGTGCACGGCGACACCTCGACCACCATGGCCCAGCCGCTGGAGGCGATCGGCGAGATCTGCCGACGGTACGACACCCTGCTCTATGTCGACGCCACCGCCACGATCGGCGGCATGAGCGTATCGGTCGACGCCTGGCAGGCCGACATCGTCACCGGCGGGCTGCAGAAGTGCCTGGGCGGGCCGTCCGGCTCGGGCCCGATCACCATTTCCGACCGCGCCGCCAACCACATCTTCGGTCGCCGCCACGTCGAGCGCGGGCTTGCTACACCAGGATTGGCGACGCCGGGCCTGGCCGGCAACGGCCGCCGCATCGCCTCCAACTATTTCGACCTGGCGATGATCATGGACTACTGGTCCGACAAGCGCCTGAACCACCACACCGAGGCCGCCTCGATGCTCTACGCGGCCCGCGAATGCGCGCGGGTGGTGCTGGAGGAAGGGCTGGAGGCGCGGTTCGCCCGCCACGCCCAGGCCGGGGCGGCCGTGGTCGCCGGGGTCGAGGCGATGGGGCTGAGCGTCTACGGCGACAAGGCCCACAAGATGACCAACGTCACCGCCGTGGTGATCCCGTCCGGCGTCGACGGCGACCGGGTGCGGATGCGCATGCGCACCGACTTCGAGATCGAGATCGGCACGGCCTTCGGCCCGTTGGCGGGGAAGGTCTGGCGGATCGGGGCGATGGGGGTGAACGCGCGCAAGCACGCGGTGCTGACCACCCTGGCGGCGCTGGAGGCGGTTCTGCGCGGCGAAGGGTACGGGTTCACGGCCGGGGCTGGGGTGGACGCGGCGTTGGGGGTGTTCTCGTGAGCGCGGTGCTGCCCCCCTCCGGCCCTTCGGGCCACCTCCCCCAAGGGGGGAGGATCTATGCCGCGGGAGCCCAGATGCTCCCCCCTTGGGGGAGCTGTCGCGGAGCGACTGAGGGGGCTCGCGGCGCATGACCTATCCAAGAAACCTCGTCGGCTACGGCGAGACCCCGCCCCACGCCGCCTGGCCGAACGGCGCCCGCGTCGCCGTGCAGTTCGTCCTCAACTACGAGGAAGGCGCCGAGCGCTCGGTCCTGCATGGCGACCCGCAGGCCGAGCACTTCCTGTCGGAGATGGTCGGCGCCCAGCCGATCCCCGACATGCGCCACATGTCGATGGAGAGCCTCTACGAATACGGCTCGCGCGCCGGCTTCTGGCGCATCCGGCGATTGTTCGAGGAATTCGGCTACCCGGTGACGGTGTTCGCCGTCGCCCAGGCCCTGGAGCGCAACCCCGACGTCGTGGCGGCGATGCAGAACTACGGCTGGGAGATCGCCAGCCACGGC